>JAQCBJ010000005.1 GCA_027621555.1 Bacteroidota bacterium
TTGTGATTTTGGCCCGGTTAAAATTCGGGCTCGTAGTCGTGTTCAGTTAGTTCGCGGCCAAGAGCCTGGAGTTGGCGCTTCACCGACGCGTCGATCATCTGGTCACCCATTTGCAGGACATACCCGCCTAGGATTTCAGGATCCACCTTTTCAGTCAAATCAACATCGCCCCGGTGCGCCTTCGCCACCTGAGCCAAAATCTGCGACCGCAACGCCTCGGTCAATGGAACCGCAGTCGTCACAGACACCTCTTGAATGTTCCGAAGAACGCGAAGTTGCGCCTGCCCCTCTTGCACCATGTCCACAACCAAGCCCTCACGACCCTTGTCAACCAAGATTCGCAAGTAATTGGTCACGAGTTCGCCCAAGTGCCCTTTCACCACAGCATTCAACACAGCCTGTTTCTTATCCCCTTTGATGATGGGGCTTTGCAAAAGCAAAACGAGGTCATGCGATCCCGCAAACAGTGCAAGCAGCGTCTCCAAATCGCGTTCAACCACCTCCAACTCCTTTCTCTCTTGCGCGAGAGAAAGAAGGGCTTTGGCGTACCGTGCGGCGACTCGTGCTGTGGCCATGGCTTAGTTCAATGGGCTTTCTTCGATCAACTTCTGGACCAACGCCTCTTGCTTGTCGTTGGAGGACAATTCCGTCCGGACCAATTGCTCTGCAATGGCCACCGAGAGCTTCGCCACTTCAGCCTTCAATTCCGCAACAGCGGCCTTGCGCTCCGTTGCGATTGCCTGGCGAGCATTTTCTGCTTCGCGATTCGCCTCTTCCTTCGCCTTGCTCTTCGCCTCAGCCACAACCTGATCTGCCAAGTCTCGTGCTTCGCGCAACATGGAGTCGCGTTCCGCCCGGGCTTCTTGCAGCAGACGATTGTTGTCCTCTTGAAGGGCCGTCATTTCAGAACGGGCCTTGTCGGCTTCATTGAGGGCTGTGGAAATGCTCTCTTCGCGCTCCTTCAGGGCAGCGAGGATCGGTCCCCACGCCATTTTGCGCAGCAAAAACATGACCACCAAAAAAGCAATGGTGGACCAGACGACTGTCCCGAAAGCGGGTGTCAGCAACGCCTCCATGGAATTATCCGAGGGCGACGAGCAAGCAAACAATCACACCGAAGAGGGCAACACCCTCAACCAGTGCAGCAGCAACGATCATGTTGGAGCGGATGTCTCCAGCCACTTCTGGCTGACGAGCCATGGCCTCCAGCGCGGAGCCACCAATGCGTCCAACACCGAGACCTGCGCCGATTGCAGCAGCGCCAGCACCGAGGCCTGCGAGGCCCTGTCCAATTTCAAGAAGGATGGTCAACAATTCCATTTGGAAAATTTTGAAAGAGTAATAAGAATCAATGATGGGCCTCGTGGGTCGCTTCACCGAAGTAAATCGCCGCCAAGAGGGTGAATACAAACGCTTGCAAGAAAGCCACAAGCAGTTCCAAGCAATACATGAAAATCATGAACGCCGTGGAGAACAAGCCAATGCCGTATCCCGCTGCCATGGCCTCACCGCCCTTTCCGAAGATGAGGATGAGGCTGACAAAAGACAAAATGATGATGTGACCCGCGCTGATGTTCGCCGTCAATCGGATCATCAAAACGATGGGCTTCAAGAACATCCCAACGATTTCGATTGGAATGATGATGGGCATCACAAACAACGGCACGCCAGGAGGCCAAAACAAGTGTCCCCAGTAGTGCTTGTTGCCGTTCAACGTTGTGATGAGGAACACAAACGTCGCCAACACCATGGTGATGCCTAAGGTGCCTGTGACGTTGAATCCACCGATGAAAGGCACAAGACCCAACAAGTTGGCGAAGAAGATGAAAAAGAACACCGACATCAAGAAGGGCAGGAATCTTTCCGCCTTCTTCTCACCGATGTTGGGGATGGCGATTTCATCTCGCAAGAAAATCACCATGGGCTCCAGCGCGTTGGTTAAACCCGTTGGCGCTTGACCTGGACGGGAGCGGTAGCTTTTCGCCATTCGACCAAACATCACAATCATCAACGCGAGCATCAACAACATTCCGAAAATGCTCTTCGTGATGCTCAGGTCGTAGACGTGGGGGCCGTGATGCGCGTGATCTCCGTGGTCGTGATCGTGTCCGTGATCTGCATGTGCCAACGAAATGTGACCGTGACTCAACTCGTAGGTCGCTCCCGAGGGACGAATGGCTGTTCGAACGTCGCCATGCCCTTCGAACGCGCTGCTCATGAACACGTCCAATCCGTGCTGGTCGGAGTACACAATGATGGGCAGCGGGATGTGAACCGCACTGTGACCCTCACCCCACAAGTGGATGTCGTGGGCGTCCGCGATGTGGTGAATGATGAATTCACTTGGGTTGAATGCTTCCGTCGACTCCGCGTGTGAGTCGTGAGAATCCGAGGCCCAAGCCTGAGACCACAAGGTTGTGGTCAACGTCAGAAAAAAGAGTGCAAATCGCGTGTACATGGTCGCAAATCCGCGGCAAAAGTACTCACGAAAGCTGTGTTCTACACAAGGAAATCAGTTCTTTTCGTTTTGGGCAGGTGTGCGCGTGGTGGAGACCACCAAAATCACCGTGTCCAACACGAACACTGCGAAGGTGGAAAACACGAACTCCAACCGCCCCTCTTCGTGGGTCACTAAAAAGGCGGTGAGCCACCCCAGAGCTGCAAAAAGCTTCATCGCTGTCGTCCCGTTCACCGCGGCCACAAATTGCATGGGTGACCGATCCGAGGCTCTTTGAATCCAACCGACACCCAACGCAGCAAGCAAGCCCAGCGACAACACCGTTGCAGGCCACCACCACGAATCGGAAAGGATGTAAAGAACTGGCCACACCAAAGGCGCCGCCAAGGCAAGCACAGCAATCGCTGCGAGTGCGAGGTAGGTTTGGCTCCGTCCCGTCATGACAACAAGGCGCGAAGAACTTGGTACATCCCTGCCGCAAGCCCAAGCAGCCCAAACAAAGCCGTTCCCAAGGGATGTTCCCATTGAAAGTGCTCGTCCACTTTCATGCCCGCGACCACACCGAGTCCAATGGCCACCGCCAATTGAACCCCCATTCCAGCGAAACGCAAGATGGACGTCTGGGGGGTGGGTCGCTTGCCGTCTGTCCGAGCGGACTCTCCTTCCTTTCGAAGATCCGCCATCCGAACCGGTTAGAGCTTGGTCTGCGCCATGGTTGGTCGGGCAACCTCTGGCTTCTTCGCCTGAGGCGCTCCGGTTTCCACTTCGGCACCCTTGAGTGTATTGACCGCACCAGGTTTGCCCATCATGGGAACATCCTTGCGCTCGCGGCTTCCCATGTGGAAGGTTCCCACGGGTTGGGCACCGGCTTCCACGCTGAGTTGGCCGTAGTACACCGTGCCAGCCACTTTTGCAGAGGCCTTGAGTGCCATGAGCTCAGCCACTTCGATTTGGCCTTCCATGCTGCCCTCCACTTCGCAGTGAGCGCACATGACATTTCCTTTGATCGAACCCTTGGGGCCAACCACCAAACGACCTTTCGTGGTGATGTCTCCCTCGAAGGTGCCGTCAATCCGCATGTTGCTTTGGCTGCGGATGTTGCCTTCAAACGTGGTTCCTTCCACGATGCGGTTCACCGCATCCGTGCTGGGGGCGTCCATGCCCATGGGGGATTTCTTGTTGCCAATCATTTGGCCGAAAGGTAATGTTGTGCGAAGAACTTCACGTACCCCTGAATGTCCTTGTTTTTGAACAACGTCACATAGTTTTCGTTGCTAATCAGCACGATGTCGTACCCGGATGAGTTGATGTCAATCAGGTCCTCGCGGTTGCCTGTGAAGACGTCGAAATACCCCATGCCTTCCTCGTCATTCCTGAAGGATTTGACCAACACCACCTCGTTGGCTCGGTCGATCAAGTTGCTCGTCACTTTGAGGCGCTTCGAGCCGTAGAACGCATTGTTGAAATCTGACGTTTGGGCCTTGATTTCATCGCCATTTCCTCGCCCCACTGGAACGAAGACAGCAAAGTAATGTTCCTTGTTGGGGTCGAAATCAAACGGAGACTCCTCCTTAACCCCCTCTTCCTCGTCGCTCTTGCCTTCTCCCAATTCAGTGCCAAGCGCCACGCCCAGCTTTTGCATGACTTCACGCGCATAGGCAGCCTCTTCTGTTTCAGGGCATTCCCCTAGAATTCCTTGAAGCGCCTCAAAATAAGGTGTGCGATCGCCTGTGTAGCTCGTCAACCCACCCACGCATTGCGCCCGGAGCAAGCGGTACTTGCAGGTGAACATGTTGGCGGTGTCCTGCTCGAGCACTTCGTCGATTTCGAGGAGGACGTTCTGATAATCCCGTGTGTAGTAGCGGCTCAACAACCCCTCGTACACCTCGCGCTGGGCTTCCCGAATCATTTCTTCTTCGTCGAGGTATTCTGGGTCCTCGATCAACCTCGCCCATTCACTGCCTGGATAGATGCGCACGATTTCGTCCGCCCAATATTGGCTGTTGCAATCGTCGCAGAAGGGGTTTTGGTAATTCTCTTCGATTTCACGCTCCAAATACGTCCGGAACAATTGGTAGTGGGCGGTCGGGTGAAAGTTGGAGCTGTCCAGCACCTCGATCAGTTCCACCCAGGTTTCAATGGCCTTTTCGTTGTCGTTCAGTTTCTCGCGGTAGTCCAAACCTGCGTTGTAGTAAGCCTCAGCCATCCGCTCCTCTTGAACCACACGCTCCTCCGCCTCGCAAGGCAGGGTGGCGAGCAATTCGTCAAACGAAGGAAGGTTGGCGGGGTCCAGCGGGTCGATCACTTCGTCTTCTGAACCGCTCTCCTCGCCTTCTTCGCCCTCCTCGTTGTCGGAGAACAAGTTGCCCAGTTTGTTCGAGCGCCGCCAATCGTCTTCCAAAGCCCGTTCCCCCCA
This sequence comes from Bacteroidota bacterium, assembly GCA_027621555.1. Classification (GTDB taxonomy): domain Bacteria; phylum Bacteroidota; class Bacteroidia; order Flavobacteriales_D; family Sanyastnellaceae; genus UBA11663. The sequence goes on from JAQCBJ010000005.1 coordinate 4,875, forward strand.
GTAATTCAAAAACTGCTGGCGTCCCGACTGTTTCAGGCTGGCGTTGTAGGGCCAAAACATGCCCGCGCCTGAATTGTCTGACGCCGCGGCAGCAGCAGCAGCCTCCTCCGCGGCTTCGCGCTCCTCGCGCAGACGCTTCAACTCCAACTCCATGTTCCGCAGCACGCGATCCACCGCCCGCAACCGAAGGTCCTCGTCCATGTCGCAGAGGTCAAGCAGGCTGTCCACTTCCGCGATGACGTTGAGGTTGTCCACCAGACTCGACAGATCCGAGGCCAAGGACGTGATCTCGTCCTTCCGCTCGTTGTCCTCTTCGATGTACGCCAGGGCGCTGTCGTAGTAGGCCTGCGCCGTGGGGTACACGAGGTCTTCCATGTACAAATCGGCGAGCTTGAGGTAGCTTTTTCCAAGCTGGTGGTCGTTGTCCACGTGGGCCGCCACAGACGACTTGAACAAGTCAAAGGACTCGTCCCGACGACGGTCTTCGAGGGCCACCTCGCCAAGCGCGAAATAAACTTGATCCAGAAACTCCTCGTTCTTGTCGTCGTCGAGCATGTCTTCCAGCAGCTCGACAATGGCCTCGCTGTTTCCGTTGCGGCGCTCGTAGGTCATGGCTTGCTGGATGTTTCCCTGAAACACCCATTCGTAGTCCGCCCAACGCATGTCCGCCACGTCTTGGAAGCGCTCAATCGCGCCCTCCTTGTCTCCCATTTCGCGAAGGCATTGAGCCAACACAAACGTGGCGCGCGTCCTTTCCTTGTCCTTCTTGCCCAAAAGCGGAAGGGCATCTTCCAAGTGGCGCGCTGCCGCCTCGTATTCTTCGTTGAGGACTTTGTATTGGGCCAACACCATCAAAGTGTGCGCCTTCGCATCGTCTGAAGCGTCGCGAACACTCTCGGCTTTGGCCAAGGCGTTTTTCGCTTTGATGTCATCTCCAGTGCGCATGTGGGTTCGGCCCAACCAAGAAAACGCCCAAGCCTCCGCATCCGCACCATCCACCGTGCGAACCAAGTAGGTGAAGATTTCCTCGGCTTTAGGGTAGTCTCCCTTCAGGTAGTACGACTTGCCAATGACCGTGTAGTTGTCGTCAATCCACTTGTTCATGACCGGCCGCTTCATGGACTTCATGAGTTGCTTCGGCGGGGCCATGGTGTGCCGGTCCACCACCCGAGTGCACTTTTCGATGGCGCGCTCCATCAAAGGGAAAATCTGCTGGGCCGTCGATTCGTCCGCCTCCAAAAAGAGCGGGAGCACTTCGTCCCAACGCTCCTCATGAAGCTCCTCCAGCTTCACCTCGGCCTCTGCGTGGGCCTCGTTGGCGTAGAAAAAACCGTTGTACTTCGCTGTGGTGTTGTGGTACAACCGATACGCCCTGCCGTCGCGTTTGGTCGTGCAAGACGTCGCGAGCAACATCGCGAAAGTGACAGCAAAAATCGGGGTGCGGTTCAACATCGGCTCCTTCAACGTAGAAGCGTCAAATTTATTGGGTCCACGCCTTCCCTTGACCAAAAACTTTGTGCGCGTGGCGATATTCGCACCATGTCGATGTGGAAGCACCGTTTGCGCGTCACGGTTTTTGACGAAAGTTCGTACTCGGAGATCCGCGTGTTCCGGGGTTCCCCTCGGCGCTGGGCGGGGTGGTTGTTGGGCCTTTTGGCGGCGCTGGTTCTCGCGACCTACCTGCTGGTGGCCCAAACCCCGTTGCGCGAATGGGTCGTCCCTGGATACGTCGCCGAACAAACGAGGCAAGACATGCGAGAGACACGGTGGTTGGCCGACAGTTTATCCCGTGCACTGGGCCAGCAGGAGCAAGCCTTGCTTGCCTTGCGGTACGCCTTGGTCGGTGACACAGCTGCGCTCTCCTTTCTCACGCGGTCGGAGTCGCCAACACCACTTGATTCGGCGGAAAGTTGGGGTTTAGATTCGTTGGTGTTTCAGGCTGGGTCAAGCGAAATGACCCTTCGCGAAACTGTGGAGGAGGAAGACCGCTTTGCCTTGCAGCGGCAAAGCGCAAGCAGCACAAAAGCGATGACCGGCTTCACCTACCCCCCGGTTGTGGGTGGGGTTTCCGACGGGATGAACGCGGGAATTGGGCATTTGGGTGTGGATTTGGTGGCGGCGGCCGGCACCGCCATCCAAGCGGTGGACGATGGGTCGGTCTTGTTCAGCTCCTACACCGTCGAAACAGGGTACACCCTTCTCATCCAGCACCGCGGCGAACGTGTTTCCGTCTACAAACACTGCTCCTCGTTGTTGAAACAGCAAGGCGACCTTGTTGCGGGAGGCGAAGCCATTGGTTTGATGGGCAACACGGGCGAATTGACCACTGGTCCTCACTTGCATTTTGAGTGGTGGGTGCGTGGACGCGCTGTGGACCCGACCCCTTGGTTGGGTCGCACCACCATGTGGGAAGAGTTGGTCCCTGGAAATTAGGGCCAGACAATGGGGCCACACGCCGTCAAGGCGTTGTACTCTTCCCAGCGGGCGCGGATGTCCGCAACCGCGAGCGCAGCCAATCCAGAGGTGCCAAACGCTTCGCAAGTGAAACTCGCCATCACGCTGCCCACCGTAACCGCCTGCTTGAGGTCTTCCCAAGTCACTTTTCCGTTGGCGCGGTGACGGGACGCGAGGTACCCGACAAATCCCCCCGCAAACGTGTCCCCCGCTCCAGTGGGGTCCACCACGTGATCGAGGGGATAAGCTGGTGCGAAAAACGTTTTTCCTTCTTGGAACATCAACGCCCCGTGCTCGCCCTTTTTGATGACCACCGTGTGAGGACCCATCGCGTGGATGGCGCGGGCCGCTTTAGGCAAGAAGTGCTCGCCCGTCAACTGCCGTGCTTCTTCATCGTTGACCGTCAACACATCCACGCGTGCGATGATTTTTTTCAAATTGTCCAACGCCACGTCCATCCAAAAATTCATCGTATCGAGCACGACGAGTTGGGGGGACGTCACTTGATCCAACACCGTCATTTGGACTGCGGGGTCCAAATTTCCAAGCATCACAAAGTCGGCCTTCGCCCCCTCCGTGCACACTTGAGGCTCCCAACCAATCAACACGTTGAGGTCGGTGGCCAACGTGTCCCGACCCACCATGTCGTCGTGGTAGCTTCCTGCCCAGTGAAAACTCTCGCCGTCTTCCACACGCGTCAACCCATCAAGGCCCGCGCCTCGCTTCTTCAGCTCTTCCAAAAACTCCTCAGGAAAGTCGTTGCCGATCACACTGACCACATGCTGTTCTGGCGAAAAGTGGCTCGTCGCCAGGGCGATGTAACTCGCCGCCCCACCCACCACCTTCCCTGAGCTTCCGAAGGGTGTGTCAATGGTGTCAAACGCAACAGTACCGAGGGTAAGGACCGACATGATCAAGAGATTTTCTGTGGATTTCCGCCAAAGGTATTGCTTCAATGTGCACTCTGACGTATTTTTGCCGTCCTCTAATTCCTCCATAGCTCAGCTGGTTAGAGCATCTGACTGTTAATCAGAGGGTCCTTGGTTCAAGTCCAAGTGGAGGAGCCCAAAAGAAAAGCCTCGCCTCGTGCGGGGCTTTTTTGTTGAGCCATGTGTTCGACCCAATTGCTTCCGTGTTCTGTCCATCCTCCGTTTCTTTGGGTCATGCACCTCTCTCGACTCACCCTTACCCTCCTCTTCCTTGGTGGCGCTGCATTGCTTGCTGGTTTAACGTTCAAACTGAACCACCTCATGGGGGCAGAAACCCTGTTCAACGTTGGAGCACTCGCTTTGGTTTTGGGCTTGCTGTCCGCCGTGAAAGACGTGTGGAAGCGCTCGAAGCCATGAGGGTTTTGGTGGCTCTGATTGGTTGGGTTGGGTTGACCTTCTGTGCGACGGCTCAGTTGTGTGGGCAGGATTACGAGGCCCAAGTCGTCGCCATTCACGAGAGAGCACAGAAACTCAGGGGTGAAAACCCTACACTGGTCCTGGTGGGCAGCAGTTCGTTCCGGCTTTGGCCCCACACCGACACTGTTTTTGCCGGATATGATGTGATCAATGCTGGGTTTGGTGGGTCGTGCTTCCACGACGCTTGGCTTTTGCGCGACACGTTGATCTACGCCTTTGAACCGTCTGTTGTTCTCCTCTACGAAGGAGACAACGATTTGAACGATGGCCTTTTGATGGAAGACATCCTTGCCGACGCGGCGAATTTGCTGGATGACTTGAGTAGGCGCTTGCCCACCTCTGAGGTGGTGGTGGTCGCCCCCAAGGCGAGCAGAGCGCGCTACCACCTCAAGGACCAGTACCTCGAACTCAACGCAGGTTTGCGTTCAATCGCGATGGACCACGGGGCACATTGGGTGGATTTTTGGCTGGTCCAACACGACGCCTACGGCAGGCTACGAGACGAACTCTTCATCCAAGACCAACTCCACCTCAACGACGCGGGGTACGCTGTCTGGGTGAACGAACTCAGGCGTCAGCTTCCGTGGTTGGATCCCAACGCACAATGAGCCAAAGGCTCAGAGGAGGTTGATGCGGCTCGCAAGCAAGTCTTTGTAGGAACCTCCCACGGGGATTTCCTTCTCAATGCATTCCATCCGGATGTTGGCGTACTTGATGCTTTCGATCGCGTGCAAATTCACGATGAAGCTCCGGTGGACGCGTATGAATCGCCGGTCGGACAACTTGCGCTCCACCTCCTTCATGGTGCTGTGAATGGTGTAGGATTCTTCGCGGGTGTGAACCACCACATAATCCTTGAGGGCCTCCACAAACAACAAATCCTCATGCTTGACGCGCATCAATCGGCTGCGGTTCTTGACAAAAATGACCTCGGCGTCTTCCTTGTGTTCCGCCAAGCTGCGCAAGAAATCGGCTTCGGTCTTGAGCTCCATTTCCTTGCTGTGCTTGTGGAGCGCCATCTCCACCGCCGTCTGGATGTCCACCTCCTTGAACGGCTTCAAGATGTAGCCGTGAGGCTCGGCGAGTTTCGCTTGAGACAACGTGTTCTCGTCGGCGTAAGCTGTGAGGAACACGACAGGAATGTCGAGGTTGCGCTTGATTTCTTCCGCCGCCGCAATGCCGGTCATGTCGCCCTTGATCATGATGTCCATCAACGCCAAATCAGGCTTGTGCTTCAACGCCAACTCGATGGCTTTTTCACCGTTGTCCGCCGTTGCTACGACGTTGTAACCCAACTTGTCGAGGCAGCGCTCAATGTCTTTGCGGACGATGCTTTCGTCCTCCGTCACCAAAATGTTGATGGCCATGCGTTTGTCTTGCGGATGTGAATCAAGCAAAGCCCCAATTGGCCTCACTCAGATGGGGTAAATCTAACCAAAAAGCTACACCCCTTTCGGCCTTGGTCGGTGCTTGTTACCACCAACTCCCCGTCGATTTGTTCAGTCAAGGCTTGCACGAGGTACACGCCAAGGGAGTCGTTCTTAGCGAAGTCCATTCCCAGCGGCAACCCCACCCCATCGTCTGACACCTCCAACTCCACCGCACCTTCTTCCACGTGTTGGATTCGAAGGGTAATGGTGCCTTGGGAGCGATCGGGGAAGGCATACTTGAGGGAGTTGGACACAAGTTCGTTGGTGATGAGGCCGCAGGGGATGGCTTGTTCCAGGCTCAGGTACACCTCGTCGAACACCGTCTGCAAAACCACCTCACAATCGCTTCTGGAATAGCTCTGGATCAGGTTGGCGCTCAGGCGTTGCAAGTATTCCGCGAAGCTGATGTTGGCGAAGTCCGTGTTCCGATAGAGCGACTCGTGGATGAAGCTCATCGTCGCGATGCGGTTGGTGCTCTCCTCGAGGAGGTTCAGGGTCTCCGGGTCTTTGACGAACGATTTCTGCAGATTCAACATGCTGCTGATCACCTGCAAGTTGTTCTTCACGCGGTGGTGCACTTCCTGCAGCAGCACCTCCTTCTCCTTCAAAGCGCTTCGAATCGCACGATCGATTTCTTTGCGTTCGGTGATGTCGTAAGCGATGCAGCTGATCTCACGTTGATCTTCGTCCAGCGTCACGGGATTCAAAAAGACCTGGTACCAACGGCTCTCGCCGTGAATGGTCTTCAGCGGAAGTTCGAATTGTTGAGGTTTGCCTTCCATCGCCCTCAAGAACAACCGCAGTTGCCCCTGGTAAGGTTCTTCGTCGACAATGCGAGAGATGTTGTCGATGAACGATTTTTTCGTGTCGAGTTCCAACCCAAAATCGTACTGGAAAATGTTCTTGAAGTTCTTGTTGAACGCGTTGACGCGGTCCGCGCTGTCCATGGTGAACATGATCATGTTCTCCGTGGAGTCGAAGATGGATTCCAGTTTTGCGCTTTGCGTTTTTGCGCGGCGCTCATGCAAGCGCATGTTGGTGATGTCCAAATAAATGCCGCGCACCCCCGTCGGTTTTCCGCGTTCGTTGTGCTGCACTGTAGATCCCCCGAGCATGGTCAACACGCTTCCGTCGGCCGCCACAAATTCCAACTCTTCCCCCGACCCCTCCAACGCTTTGATCCAGGTCCGACCGCGCCTCGGGAGGTTGGTGATGACGTCGTGAACCGTGCGTTTGGACAACTCGATTTCTGAATACCCTAAAAGCTCGTTGAACGACGGGTTGGTGTACGTGAAGAATCCCTTGTCGTCGAGCGTGAAAATGGCGTCGTTGGCGTTCTCCAGAATGCTTCGGTAACGCATCTCGCTGGCTTCCAATTCCTCCTGCGCAATCTTGGCTTCGGTGATGTCCCGGCCTACCGCCATGGCCCCAAAGTTGTTGTCCTTTTCATCTTTCAACACCGCCAAAGTCAGGAACATCGGGAAGGTCTCCCCGTTCAAACGACGGCCGATTGTTTCGCCTGAGAAGTTCATGTTCTCCAGCAAGGATTTGCGGACGCGTTCGGCTTCGGTTTTGGTCGAGACAAAATCGAAGTAGTGGTACCTCTCCGCCTCGGTCCCAAACTCCAACCCAAACTCCACCGCAAACGCTTGGTTGTACTGCGACAACGACCCGTCCGGGTTGAACGCCACAATCATGTCGATGGATGACTCAATGATGGAGCGGTTCAGCCGCTCTGCGTCCGCCAACCTCCGTTGCGTGGCTTTGTGTCGCTCGATTTCTTCCTTGAGCAAGTTGTTCGCTTCTTCCGCCAGCGTGGCCCGCATCTGTTCGCGGATCAACGCTACGCGTGTGCGTAAATCCGTCAGAGTCACCTGGACCGCTGGAGAGCGGTCGTGAAAGGACAACGTCATGCGAATGCCAACCTCCACCACATCACCCCCGACGCCGTTCATACGAACCTCTCGGTACGGGGGGCGTTCCCCGCGTTCCACCATGTTGATGTCCTCTTGCAGAACCGCTTGATCGTCTTCGTGAAAAAGGGTGACAAACGATTCGTCGTACACCTCATCTTCCAACCGCACCCCCATCAGATCCAACACTCCCGGATTGGTGTATTTCACCTTGCCTTCCACCATCAACAACAACCCCATGGGACTGGTCTCCACCAACATCCTGAATCGCTCTTTGGTTTGCAGCAAGTCCATCTCGGTGCGCTTTCGCTCCGTGATGTCGTACACCATGAGGACGGTTTGGTTGGTGGTGGAATCGGTGGATCGGGTGGCTTCGAGGTGGATGGTGCGTCCTTGTTGGGTGATGCCTTGCATCTCCACACGAGATCGCGAGTATTTGCGGGCGCCGAGACGCTGCCAATCCCGTGGGTTGACCATCGTGAGGATGTCCACACCAATGGGCAATTCCTGCCACCCAAACAGAATGGCAAATTGCTCGTTGGCGTCAACGATTTCAGTGTCTTCCAGGAAAGCGATGCCTTCCATGGCGTGACGGGCCAAGGATCGGAAGCGTTGTTCGCTGTCCCGAATCACCTGCTCGTATACCATGCGTTCGCTGATGTCCCGGATTTGGAGCATCACACTGCCGTCCCCTGAGGGAACCGCTTTCCACTCCGCGTCGAATGTGGACCCGGTTTGGCGCATGGCGCGGCACCGCATTTTGGCCGCATCGCCGCGGAGGATCCGTTCCACCTTAGAATCGAACAACCCCATCTCATCTCCCTCCAACAACCACATCCCCCCTTTCTTCTCCCAAACATGTGAGACGCCCGCCTTTTTCGAGCTCCAATCCAAGGTGCGGCAGGTTTGAGAATTCCAAGCCACAGGTACACCCTCCTTCACCCAAATCATGGCTTCAGGACAAGCTTCAAGAAGTTGGAGCTGCGCTTTTGTCATTGTTCAGTTGCCTCGGAGTTTGCCGTCGCGTCGTTTGTCCACCTTCGAACCATCCACCTTACGCAGCTTGCCGTATCGGTAAATGTACTCGTGCATCAAAGAACCCTCGTTATCGTACAACCGCCATTTCTTGTGTTTGGCGCCACTTTCAAACTTCCCTTCGGTTTCCAACACGCCGTTGGGGTGCCAGGTGCGGTGTTTTCCCTCAGGTTGTCCAAAAGAGAATTCTCCTTGAAATTGCTTTTTCCCGTTGCCGTACGTGTGGGTCCATTCTCCGTCTTTTTGGCCCAAGAGGTAATTCCCCTCTTCGAGGTGATCGTGAATGTGAATGCGCCAAGGGCCCTCTTTTTGGCCATCCTCATACAAACCTTCCACCAGTGCGTTGCCCGCGGTATCCAGCTCGAGAAACTCCCCACTCAATGTTCCCCTTGTGTAGCGCTCTTTCCGATGAACCTTCCCGCCCGGGTACCACCACGTCCAAAGCCCGTGCACAGATCCCCGCACATACCGGCCTTGCTGTTCTTTCTCTCCATCTTCTCGATAAAACACCCAATCGCCGTCCCGTTCGTCCTCCACATACATGCCTTCCGCGCGCAAGGTTCCGTTGGGCCAATATTCCTTCCATGGGCCATTTCTGCGGCCGTCTTTTTGGGTGATGCCTTCCGCCACCAAAACATCCTGGTCAAACACCGATCCACCCACCACTTCTCCGGCGGCATCGAACCTGCGACTGACCCCTTGTTTCACCCCATCGACGTAAGTGATGGTCTCAGCCAACGTGCCGTCCTCTCTTCGAACCTCTTGAAGCTCCACCACCGGTGCACGGTTTTCGTCCGGCAACACTTCTTCACCGTGCCGGTATTCCACCACGCGAACCACCGACCCTCTGGCGTCGAAAAACTGAAACACCCCGTGTCGCAAATCGTCCAGGTAGAATCCAGATTCCACCACGCGGCCTGACGAATGAAACACCTTCCAGGGTCCAGTTTTCAATCCACGGTCGTCGAACCGATTGAAGGATTCTGAAGCCACCAACCTGTCGTTTTTGTACCACCGGTACCCGTGCGGTTCTTGTGACAAATTGTACATCGTGGCCTTGCCTTCACGACGGTCGTTCTCGTAAAACAGTTCCAAACTCAAGGATCCATCCGCCCGAAACGATTTAGCCATCCCGTTCTTCACCCCGTTCTCCCAGAACACCGAGTCTGTCAATGCACCCTCTTCCCAAAGGGTTTGAACCCCCTGGCGTACGCCTTCCTCAAACGTCGCTGTTTCCTGGAGAACTCCGCCGGCGTAAAAGCGCCAAACCCCATGAGGCTCGTTGTTTTTTCGTTCCCCTTCGCTTAACGTTTCGCCACGATCCGAATAGCTCGTCCAAATCCCCGTAGGCAACCCAGCCACAAAACACCCTTCGCTGGCAACCGACCCGTTCTCATGCAAAAATTGCTTCCATTCACACCCCTTCAAATCAGGTTGACACCAACCTCCCAGTGCTTTTCCACACACCAGAACTAAAATGAATTTTTTTAAAAAAGAAGGAGTTGTAGTTGTAGGCATGTGGATGAGTGGGAAAACTTGAGATAGAGGAGGGTTGCTTTTATCAATGTTCACCACCTGTCCACAAAGGTCGTTTTGAATTGTGGAAGATAAGAGGTTGAGGATGAGTACTCCGATGGGCTTTTGCACATGTTGTGGATGCGAAACCCCAAGAACAAAAACACGTTTTCCCAGTCGTTCAAAACCTGGGTTTTTTCGCGCATAACACGTTGGTAAATGACCAGCAAAAGATTTGGAATGGTGGCGCAAGAGATGGCTTAGGGGAATGTGTGCGAGAATCCAAAAAAAGTTCTTCTTCGCTTCCAACAGGTTGATGAACGGAAGATGTGGGTATTTTCGTGATATGATTGTCAGCATTGGATGCGACCATGCAGGACCTGAGTTAAAGGCCCGCATAGCACAACACCTCGAAGCCCAAGGACACACGACGATGAACCGCGGAACGGACGGTCCAGAAAGTGTGGATTACCCAGATCATGCCCACGCTGTGGCTGAGGATGTGTCATCGGAACACGCGAAACTTGGTATTTTGATTTGCGGATCCGCCAACGGGGTTGCGATGACCGCCAACAAACACAGCAACGTACGGGCTGCCATCGCTTGGACTCCGGAGATTGCTGAACTCGCTCGGCAGCACAACAACGCCAACATTCTTTGCATTCCCGCACGCTTCGTGTCAGAGCAAACGGCCCTCGCGATGGTGGATGCGTTTTTCTCTTCTGAATTCGAAGGGGGACGACATGCACGTCGTGTAGGCAAAATTGCCTGTGCGATGCTTGCGATGTTTACGTTGGTGATTTCCGGTTGGTCTCAACGGCAAATGACCGACGCGGGATTCACGCAGTCGGTCCGACTGGATGAAAAGCAATTGAGGGTGCACCTGAGCATTTTGGCCAGCGATGGGTTTGAAGGACGCGAAACAGGTGAGGTGGGACAACGCAAGGCTGCTGCGTATTTGGAAGCGTATTACGCCTCGTTGGGTTTTGAGCCGTGCAACGACGGTTCGTTCTTCCAAATGGTGCCCATGGTCAACACGCAAATTCGAGGCGGCCAAGTGGTGTTGTTGTCAGACACGTTGCATTTGGCAGAAGGGTTTTTGGTGTACCCAGGTTTGGAGACCACAGAATTGGAAGACCAAAAACTCACTTTCGTAGGCCACGGCATCCAAGCCGACGGTTGGAATGACTACAAGAAATACAAAGGAGGCGGTGTGGTGGTCATGCGCGACGGGGAACCGTTGAACGCAGAGGGCAGGTCCCTGGTGTCTTCCGACGGAGAACCGACAGACTGGGCGGATGGACTTTCTAAGAAACGTGAGCTTGCACAATCCCTGGGTGCAGAAGCGTTGGTGGTCATTTTGGAAGACGATGCATTTGACATGCGGAAGAGCCGCATGAAGCGTTGGATGTTGCGCAAATCCACCACGCTGGACCGCGAAAAGGAGGGTCAGGGCACCAACCTTCCAACGCTTTTTGTGAATGCCACCACAGCGGATGCTTGGCTAACTGGAAGCAAAGTTGGATCGCTCTCAGGCCACACATCCCAAATTCAATCTGGAAAACCCACCAAGGCGGCCACGTTGAGCCCGGTTTTTTCCATGAACATCGACCAATTGCGCTACTCGTTTGAGGCCGAAAACGTGCTGGCGTTTTTGGAAGGAAGCGACCCTGAATTGAAGGACGAGGTGATTGTGGTCACGTCCCATTACGACCACGTCGGAATCATCGATGGTGAAATCCACAACGGAGCGGATGACGACGGATCGGGCACCGTGACGGTGATGGAGTTGGCGCGGCAGTTTGTCAAACTTGGTGAAGACAAGAATTTCCGTCCACGTCGAAGCGTGCTGTTCATGAACGTGGTTGGAGAAGAAAAGGGATTGCTGGGAAGCGAATACTACGCAGACCACCCTGTGTTTCCATTGGAGAAAACGGTCGCTAATTTGAACATTGATATGATCGGTCGAACCGACGAAGCGCACACTGAAGACCCACGGTACGTATACTTGATAGGTGCAGACAAACTGAGCTCAAAACTTCATGAGGTGAGCGAATACTGCAACGATACATACACCGATTTGGCGCTGGATTACACCTACAATGCGCCAGATGATCCCAACCGTTTTTACTACCGCAGCGATCACTACAACTTCGCCAAGAACAACATTCCTGTGATTTTCTACTTCACAGGGGTGCACGAAGACTACCACAAACCTGGAGACGACGCGGACAAAATCATGTACCCGAAGATGGCAGAAATCGGCAAACTCGTCTTTCACACAGCCTGGCATCTCGCCAACATGGACGAGCGCTTGGAGGTGGATCGCGTCAATGATTTCCCAACCGACCGCTGATTCGGTTCAGCTCACTTCGGAAAAAGGCGCGCTCAACCTCGAACCCCTCTCCTGTTGCAGGTCCATTGAAACCTTGATGGATGGTGGGTGAACCCTTCAGGGGCCAAAAAATCGTCGTAGGAAAAGACCTCACCGTGTCCACGGCGGAGATCACGCTCGCGGCTTCCGATTTACTCGCTTTGCCTCCCAGCAAGACCTCCCAAGGCAATTCCATCTCTGTACGGAAAGCCTCTAAGCGTGCCAAAGCATCAGCACCCGTGCCGCGCTCAAAAGCCAAGCTGAGAAACTGAACCTCAGGGTAGTCGCTCGCAAACTCCCGGAGCAGCCGTGCTTCATCCATGCAATTGGGGCACCACGTGCCCATGATGTCCAAAACCAACCCCCTTTTCCCCTCGTTTTCCAACAAGGAGCTGGTCCAGCGCAACGTGTCTCCATTCGCCCGAATCCCAGAGAACGTCAACTCCTTGGATGTCGCGGCTTGCGTGGCGCTCTTCCATGCTGTGGGCATGGACGCGAGGCGTCGGCCTGAGAAGGTTGTGTGATAATGCGTTCCAGATAAGAATTGACCATTCACCAAGGAATCTCCCTTCATTTCGGCCTGGAATCGGAACAAATGTGCTCCGTCGAAGTTGTTGAAAACAAGTGTGTTATATGTTTTTTTTCCGACGAGGTACCTGTAATCTCCCGTCGGGGTGCTGACAGTCGCCCACACCGAATCATCCCGCGTTGCCATCACGAGCAACCCTTCCGTGGTTTCCCAGTAGGAAGTGTCGGTGTTTTCAGAACGGTGGGGCTTCAACACCTCTTCTTTGACCGGCTTCAAGGTGAGTGGCACCCTGTAATCTCCACTCCTCAGCGAATCGGTCCAGAAGCCGCTCCACTCCCTTCCCTTCCACTCGCCTTTCCAAGACCCCTTAAACACAGGAACCTCATAGACCTCCTGTCCTTGGGGCCTCAATCGAATGCGCTCCGATCCGTTGCAGACCACCCAGGTGGAGTCGACCCGCTCAAGAAGGACCACAGTCGAGGGCTCGGTTCCAAAAACCGCCTCATAAAGCAGGGGTTTAGGCTCATTGTGTGTGCATGAAACCAAAGCAAGGAGGAGGGCCACAAAACACCAAGAGCAGCTCATGGCTGCTCTTGGACGTGGATAAGCGCGTGCAATCATGCGCCCAAAGTAACACGGATTATCAGAGGTCGAACTTGATGCCTTGTGCGAGCGGCAAGTCGGATCCGTAGTTGATTGTGTTGGTCTGACGGCGCATGTATGCCTTCCAGGCATCCGAGCCGGATTCACGGCCCCCACCCGTTTCTTTCTCGCCCCCAAAGGCTCCGCCAATTTCAGCGCCAGAGGTGCCGATGTTGACGTTGGCGATTCCACAATCCGAGCCGGCACAAGACAGGAACGCTTCAGCCTCCCGAACGTTGTTGGTCATGATGGCAGAGGACAAACCCTGCACCACGCCATTCTGCATGGCAATGGCCTCGTCGAGCGTGTCGTACTTCATCAAGTACAAGATGGGCGCGAACGTCTCGTGCTGAACGATTTCCAAGTCGTTGGTGACTTCGGCGATGGCGGGCTTGACGTAGCAACCGCTTTCGTAACCCTCACCTTCCAGACGTCCTCCAGGAACAAGAATGCTTCCCCCCTGCTCCACCACAGCCTGCAGCGCTCGCTCGTACTGCCCCACGGCATCGGTGTCGATGAGCGGCCCGACGTGGTTGTTTTCGTCAAGCGGGTCCCCAATGCGGATTTGCTTGTACGCTTGGGTCAGCTGATCACGCACCTTGTCGTAAATGCTCGTGTGAATGATCAGGCGGCGCGTCGACGTGCAACGCTGTCCACACGTTCCTACGGCGCCAAACACCGTGGCTGGAATGACCATCTTGAGGTCCGCTTCAGGCGTGATGATGATTGCGTTGTTGCCACCCAACTCCAGGAGCGATCGCCCGAGGCGAGCGGCTACGGCTTGGGCCACAATCTTGCCCATGCGAATGGATCCTGTGGCAGAAACGAGAGGCACACGGCGGTCGGCCGTCATCAACTCTCCAACCTTGTAATCTCCATTGACAATGCAGCTCACACCCGCAGGAAGGTTTTTTGCAGACGCGACTTCGTTCCAAATATGTTGGCAAGCCAACGAGCACAGGGGCGATTTTTCTGAAGGCTTCCAAACGCAAACGTCACCCGCGATCCATGCGAGCGCCGTGTTCCAACACCACACAGCCACAGGGAAGTTGAAGGCACTGATGATGCCAACAACCCCAAGGGGGTGGTATTGTTCGTACATGCGGTGGTTGGGGCGCTCAGAGTGCATGGTCAAGCCGTACAACTGACGGCTTTGGCCCACAGCGAAGTCGCAGATGTCGATCATCTCTTGCACCTCACCAAGACCCTCTTGGTAGCTCTTGCCCATTTCATAAGAAACAAGGGCGCCGAGGCTCTCTTTTTTGGCCCGGAGAGCGTCTCCGTATTGACGCACCACTTCTCCACGTTGTGGAGCGGTCCACTTGCGCCATTCTACAAAAGCATCGGAGGCCGCGGTCATCACGCGCTCGTAATCGTCCGACGTGGCGGTGCTCAACGACGCAATGCGTTTTCCGTCCACAGGGGAGTTGCTGTCAATGCTTGCCCCAGAGCCAAAGGCTTCCGCGCCAATCATGACGCCTGGGTTTTGGTCTTGAATGCCGAGGTCGGCAAGGATGTTTTGAATGTTCATGCGACGGCAAAGGTAGTCCTTAGCGGCCGAGGTAGACCATGAGCACACTCAGGTCGGAAGGGCTCACACCCGAGATGCGGGAAGCTTCACCCAAGGTGCGAGGACGACGGTCTGTGAGTTTTTGGCGCCCCTCGAAACTCAAGGAAGTGAGGCGTTGAAAATCGAGGTCGTCCGGGATCTTCAAATGATCTAGCTTGCCCAGTCGATCGGCCATGTCTTGCTCTTTGGCAATGTATCCCTCGTATTTGACCTGTATCTCCACTTGTTCGAGGACTTCATCCGCGTGACTTGAGCAACAGGCTTGGACAGAAGCCATTTGAGAGGCCATGGAGGCCAAATAAACATGTGGCCGAGCCAAGATGTCGTTGGCACGAACAGCGTGTTTTAACGGGGCGGATTGGGCGTCCTCCAAGACCGGAGCGGCTTCCTCTGGCGTGACGCTCAATTGTTGCAAGTCCTTGCGGAGCGTCTTGACTCCCGCGAGCTTGTTCTCTAAAGCATCCATTCGCTCGTCGCTTGCGAGGCCCAGTTCGTGCGCGAGAGGGGTAAGGCGTTCGTCGGCGTTGTCTTGGCGCAACAGGATGCGGTACTCGGCGCGGGACGTGAACATGCGGTACGGTTCTTCCGTGCCTTTGGTGACCAAGTCGTCAATCAACACACCGATGTAGGCTTGGCTTCGGCTGAATGTAATGGGCTCGTTGTTCCACGTGGAACGTGCAGCGTTGATGCCCGCCATGAGACCCTGGCAGGCGGCTTCTTCGTAGCCCGTGGTGCCGTTGATTTGGCCTGCGAAGTAGAGGCCTTGAACGAGTCGCGTTTCGAGGCTGTGTTGAAGCTGGGTAGGGGGGAAGTAGTCGTATTCGACCGCGTAACCGGGGCGAAACATCTTGGCGTGTTCGAAGCCGGGGATTTTGCGCATGGCTCGAAGCTGGACGTCCTCAGGGAGGCTTGTGCTGAACCCGTTGACGTAGATCTCACACGTGTTCCAACCCTCGGGCTCCACAAACACTTGGTGGCGGTCTTTGTCGGCGAAGCGATCGATTTTGTCTTCAATGCTGGGGCAATAGCGCGGACCGAGACCCCGTATTCTGCCGTTGAACATGGGGGATCGATCAAAACCCTCCCGGAGCAGGTCGTGCACCTCTTCAGAGGTGTACGTGATGTGGCACGGAATCTGGCGGGTGATGGGGTGGTGGGGGAGGTAGCTGAATCTCCCCGGATTCTCGTCACCCGGCTGTTCGACCATTTTGGAGTAATCCAAGGAACGGCCATCGACGCGTGGGGGTGTGCCGGTTTTCATTCGCCCACTCTCGAAGCCCAGCTCGACGAGCTGCTCGGTGATGCCTTGGGAGGCACGTTCGCCAGCCCTGCCCCCGCCAAATTGCTTTTCGCCAATGTGGAGCAAACCGTTGAGAAAAGTGCCGTTGGTAAGGACCACAGATTTTGCTCGGATCTCCATCCCGAGGCCCGTCCGTACACCTACGCATCGACCACCCTCCACCAGAATGCCCACCACGCTGTCTTGCCAAAAATCGAGGTTTGGTGTCGCTTCGAGCATTTCTCGCCACGATTGGGCGAAGAGGTTGCGGTCGTTTTGAGTTCGGGGGCTCCACATGGCCGGGCCTTTGGACTTGTTGAGCATCCGAAACTGGATGGCGCTGCGGTCGGAAACGAGGCCGGAATAGCCACCAAGGGCGTCAACTTCGCGAACGATTTGGCCTTTGGCGATGCCCCCCATGGCGGGGTTGCACGACATCTGACCGATGACGCCCATGTTCATGGTCACCAAAAGGGTAGAGGCCCCCAGGTTGGCTGCCGCGGCTGCCGCTTCGTTTCCGGCGTGGCCTGCGCCGACCACGATGACGTCGTAGGTCTGGATCATGGCCGCAAAGGTCGTGAGGATGGACGTCAGCCCCGCTGTTCCACGTGGAACAATGCCAAAGCGTGGTCTTCGGCAGCGCGCATGTTGCTTGCGTCGTCGGGTGATTTGTCCTTGAATCCAACGAGGTGGAGAAGGCCGTGGACCATGACGCGTCGAAGTTCTTCTTGAAACAGAACACCTTGATTTTCAGCGTTTTCTGAAACTCTTTCGAACGAAATCAGAAGGTCTCCTGACAAGCGCTTCCCCTCGCTTTGGTCAAAGGTGATGATGTCAGTGTAGGTGTCGTGGTCGAGGTACGTGCGGTTGTACTTCAGGAGCTCTTCGTCAGAGCAAGCCACGATGCTGAGATCGCCCAACGCGCAATCGTGGTGCAAGGCCACCGCCTTCAACCAAGTTTTGACATCTCGTCGACGCTCGACGCGGCAAGGCACGTCGCCGTCCACAAATACAACCATGGGATCAAGCGAGGACGTCCGTGAACGTCAACTCCACGATGCGGCCATCGTCTTCGAAGGCGCACTCATCGGCGAGGTGACGCATGAGGAAAACCCCGCGTCCGTGAGGCTTCTCGATGTTTTCCGGAGCCGTCGGGTCGGGAAGGTTGTCGTAGTCGAATCCAGGGCCCTCGTCTGCGATGCGGAACACCAGGCTTTTTCCGTCAATGGCACACGTCACGGAAACGGACTTTTCTGGGTCGAGCTTGTTGCCGTGGACGATGGCGTTGTTGACACCTTCCGTCATCGCGATCAACACGTTGCCATAGTGCTCAGGGATGATGCTGTGTTCTTCGCTCAGTTGATCGATGAGGCGCTCCACGACCGCAATGTTCTCGGGTTTGGAGTCGAATCGCATTTCTGGGAACGTGGTGGTCATGGCTTCAAGTCGGGTTGTGGGCTTCCGGAATCGAGGTCCAAAGTATTGAAATAATCGTTGACGCGCTCCCGGTAATAGGGGAGAAGTTCCGCGGGCACGGTCCTCATCAACTCGAGTTCGTTCATCTTTTTGCGCAGGTATTCAGATGCTTGAGGCGGGGTGGCCTTCAGCGCATCGTCCCCTGTTTGCGAAGTTCGTTCTTCTTTTTCACCGCGAATGCGTTCAGCGTTCTCAGCTTCCAACAATCGAGTGATTAAATCTTGCTGCCGTTTGAGCGTGGCTTCGTCAACCTGTTTGTTGACCAAATCGCGTTCCATCTCCTCCATTTCCTTGGCAATGTCCCCCATTTCCTTGCCGTTGCCAGAGCCGTCCTCGTTGAGTTCTTTGGCCTTTTCCTGCGCCATTTTGCGCAAGGCGGCTTGTTGGGCTGCCATTTGGGCGAGTTCCTTGGACATGCCTCCGGGCTTTTGTTGGCCGGTTTGTCCTTGGTTCGCCCCTTTGCCCATCTGCTCCTTCATTTGCTCCAGCTTCTTGCCCAGGGCCTGCTGCATCTTCTTCATGTCACCCGCCTTGGGGGAGGAGGAGGGTTTGCCTGATCCACCGGGCTTTTCGCAATTGCCGGAACCGGGCTGCTTTTCGGCTTCTTGCTGCTGCATCTGCTGCAAGGCCTCATCGAGCAGCAAAGCGAGGTTGTTGAACGACGTCATGACGTACTGCTGGTTCATCGCGATGTCCGCCGTCAACCGATCCCCAAACCCATCGAGGGCCTTCGTCATGTGGCGATTCACCAACCCAATCTCACGGTTCACCGCCGACGCAAGTTGCGGAATGCGCATGCTGAGCTCGAAGAGGCTG
This sequence comes from Bacteroidota bacterium, assembly GCA_027621555.1. Taxonomy (GTDB): domain Bacteria; phylum Bacteroidota; class Bacteroidia; order Flavobacteriales_D; family Sanyastnellaceae; genus UBA11663. The sequence goes on from JAQCBJ010000005.1 coordinate 23,314, forward strand.
TCTTCGACCATCACCGCATCGTCTTTGAGTTTGCGTTGAGCCTGTCCGTGTGCCACGTACCGAGGGTCTTGTTCGTCGGTCAGCTTCAACTCAGCCATCAGCCCCTCTTCTTCGAAAGACAAGGTCAAGATGTTTTCAAGAAGGGCACGAAGGGCGTCCATGTCTTCGCTCGCGGATTCAGACTCGGAATCCATTTGCATCTGCTCCATTTGCTGGGCGAGTTGCTCCATTTTCTCGGCGGCCTTTTGCTGGCTTTCGGACGCCTTTTTGTCCTTGCCCTTTTCCAGCTGCTCTGATCCCTTTTGCATCTCCTCCTGGATGGCCTGCTCTTCCTGCGAGCTGTCCATCATCGGGTTGGGGTTTTCGAGCTGCTTGTTGTCTTTTTCGAGTTGATCCAGCTCTTTTCGAAGCTCGTCAAACGCTTGGTTGAGGCTGTCTTGCTTCGCCTTGATGTCTTCAGGATCCATGAGGCCCAAATCCGTTTCCTCCGCCAAACGCTCTTGCTCCTCCGCCAGTTTTTTCAGGTCCTCGATGGCTTCGTCCATCTTCGTTTCCCACTCAAGTTGACGGAATTGCTCGAGCGCCCGATCCAGCTCCTTTTCCATCGCGTCATGGTTGAGCTCCATCTCGTTGAGTTGCTCCTGGATTTTTTCCGGATCCATCTCCTGCATGAGCTCTTCCATCTTCTCGTAGATCTGGCGGAGTTCCTCGCTCATGATGTTGTCCATGAGTTTTTGGAGTTGCTCCTGCTTGTCGAGAATCCGTTCCTCCTGCTTGCTGAATTCGTTCGCACGCTCGTCCTTCCGGTCGTTTTCCTCGCGCATCTTTTCCAGCTTGTCCTGCAAGGCTTTTTGTTGTTCCAAAAGGTCTTCCATGGCCTGGCGGTCTTGCCACGTCATCTCTCCCTGCTCGCGCATGCGCTCCTGCATGGCTTCCATGGCTTCGCGCAATTCGGCCGCCTCCCGCGAGGCTTCTTCGAGGCTTTCTTCAATGCTGTCTGAGGCTTCTTCGCGCTCTTCACGGATTTCTTCCTGGCTGGGGGCGGCGATGCGGGTGGTTCCGGAGCGGGTCATTTTGGCCCCATGCACGCCGTCGTTGTCCCAAACCTCAAACCAACACTCCAACACGTCGCCCTCGCGCCAGTCCAAGTCCGCCATGTCCCACGTGTGGAAGAAGGCACCCTGTCGACCCGACGGAACCTCCATCTCCACGCGCCCACCCTCTCCGTCCGTCGCGGGCTGTGTGGAGGCGAGTCCGTCCGTCGCACCTTGAGGTGTGCGCGCACCGCGTTCGGAGTACGCCCAAACAAAGCTCAAGCGGCTAAACCCGTAGTCGTCTTGCACGTTCCCGGTGAAATGCTGCCGTTTCCGGGACGAGCTGTCGGCGGCCTCGCTCACCCGGATGGCGGGCTTGCCGTCCTTGATGACGCGAATCCGATGCCGCAACGAGTCGCCCACAACTTCCTCTCCCGTTGGCGTCAGCCAATAGACGACGTTGTTCGACGCGACCCAATTGGCGTGAAACACACCTGCGGCGCCTTGACGCACTTCTGCAGGCACTTCTCCGAGACGCATGCGCAACCCGGTGCCCTCCTTCACCTTGACCGACCATTGAATGGGTGTGCCTTCAGGCACGGTCAAATCTCCCTGGTTTCGTTGGTCGATGGCTGGGAGTGATGTGTACGAAGGGGGGGTCGCCACCACGCGCAGGTCGGCGAGGTTGGGCATGGCGTAGGGGCTCGCGACGTGCTCCTCCGACCGCCAACCGTTGGCCAAAAACTGAAACGGGGTGGAGGTTCGGACCGATGGAAACGTGTACCGGAAGACGTGGCCGCGGGCGCGCTCCATGCGGAACCGCCCTCCCATGGTCTCCACGAGTACGGCGCTGGGCAATTCCTCTCCAACGACTTCGACCTCCACGGTCAACGCGTCGCCTGCGGCCACGCGGAGGTCTTGGTTTTGGAGCTTGAATTCAAAAGGGGCGGGCTCCACGAACTCGGTGCGGTGCTGCACAATGCGCGTGGCGGGTTCGGTCACCCACGTCGGCCGCAACCACAAGACCGCAACGACGAGAAGTGCCACCGGGATCGCTACGCGCAGCGCCCGAACCGATGCCGTCACATCGACGGCTTGGGCAAAGGGAAGGGGTCGGAGGGAGGCGGTGCGCTGGTCAATGCTCGCCGCAAGCAGGGTGATGTCCGAGCCTTGCGCGTGGTCCACCTGTTGCTGGAGCTGGAGGGTGTTCAGGAGTTTGTCCTTCACCTCGGGGAAGTGATCCCCCACGATGCGCGCGGCCTCGTCGTAGCTCAAACCGCGACTCAGCCGAAACCATTGCGCAACAGGCCACAACACCTGGGTGACGAGCACCCCTAGCGCGGTGGCTGCGAACAAGTAGAAAATCACCGTTCGCCCAGCCACCCCAAACCGCCCCACGTTCTCCAACAGGGCGAGAACAAACCCCCCAAGGGTCAACGTGGCAAACGACAACAAAAGCCCACGAAGGGCTTTGTTCCGGTGGTATCGTCGGATGAATTCATCCAACTTTTCAATCAAGGATATGCTCCGCTTCATCTCTGCACAAGAAAGGTACGCTACCTTCGGCGTCCATTCACAACCTACGCCATGAAAGGAATTTTGGTTCCCTCAATCGCAGCCTTCAGTATCTTTTGGCTTTCAGCTTTCGGAATCCCAAACACCGCCTCGGCCCAGGCCGACGTGGTGTTGAATGAAATCAACAAGGTTACTGGCCCGGAATACGGAAAGTTTGTAGAGCTCTTTGGGGCGCCCAACACCTCACTTGATGACCACTGTCTTGTCATCGTTAAATCGTCTCCCCAAGGAGCAGGTTTCGTCGCAGTTTCTGAAGTAGTGGTGGACCTCCAGGGTGAAACCTTGGACGACCAAGGCTTCCACCTTGTGGACGTCAGTGCGTGGCAAAGCAATTTGGCGGGGGTGGTGTTGGCCAGTTCGCCGGCCTCGGAATTTGAGGTGGGCGCAACTCCGACGTTTGACGGCATTGCGGACGCGGTGCTTTACGGCAGCAATTTTGTGACGAGCCCCCAGTGGCAACCCATCGTGGCGTTGGTGAATCCCGGGACGACGGAAGGAGTGACGGAGACGGGCATTGGAACGAACGCAGGTTCAGACGGGCTCTCCCGCGTGCCGGACGGAGGCGTCGGTTTGGATCAAGAGTTTGTCATTCAAGCCCTGAGTCCTGGCGCGAGCAACGTGTTGTCGTGCGAAGGGGGTCACCTCGAATTGAACAACCCCTCGAACACGACGTTTTGCACCGATTTGGGCCCCGCCATCGTGGGCTTCACACACACGTCGGACGCGGAAAACAGCTTGACGAGTTTGGCGGTTGTCAACGCAGAGACTGGGGAGGTAGAAAGCGTGTTTTTTGGAACGGCTCTGAACATGGAGGGCTTAGGGGACGGCATGTTCGAGGTGTATGCCATCTCGCACAACTTGTTGTTGGCGGACGGATTGACCTCTCTCGATTCGATCGAAACAACGCCCGAAGGGGGGTGCGTTAGCGTGTCTGCGGACCCCGTGTTGGTGGTGGGAGAAACATGTGAAATTCCTTCGTGTGACGGGGGAACTCTGTTGACCGCGGGCGGTGAAGTGGATGCCGAAGCATGTTTGACGGAAGAAGGGGCGTTGGTGCCGTTTGGGTATTACAGCGACGCGGTCGAGGGGGATTACGTGTTCCTCATTTGCGACCAAAACGACGCCGTTCTCGCGACCACAGACGAACCGTACTACGACTTCGCGTCGTTTGGCGAGGCGGGGACGTACCATGTTTGGGGGTTGAGCTACCAAGACGGCCTCGATTCAACCACGGTGGAGGCTGGAGACGCGGTGTCGGGCGCAGCGGCGTTTGGCTGCGACAGCCTGTCTTCCAACGCCTTGCTCGTGAACATTTTGCAGTGCGGCACCGCCGGTCTTTGCGACGACTTGATCATCAGCGAATACGTGGAGGGAACGAGCAACAACAAGGCGTTGGAGATCCACAACCCAACCCCGTTCGACGTCGATTTGACGCCGTACGTCATGGAGGTGTACAACAACGGCTCCGAGGTGCCCATCCAAACCCTCGACCTCGAAGGCATTTTGCCCTCGGGTGGCGTTCACGTGATGGGCAACCCTCAAGCGTCGGGTGAAATTGTGAACGTGAGCCAGGTGTTGAGCACGGTGACGTGGTTCAACGGCAACGACCCCATTGTGCTTCGCAAAAACGGAGAGATCATTGACATGATGGGCGTGATTGGAGAGGACCCGCAAGGAGCTTGGCCAGTCGGGGATGGCGCGATGGCGGAATACACCCTCGTGCGGAAGCCCAACATTGGCCAAGGCTCCACGAACTGGAACGAAGGCCAAACCCAATGGGACGTCTATCCCCAAGACACGTTCAACTTCCTCGGAGAACACAGCGCGGCTTGTGGAGGACTGGGCACCATGGTGGTGGGATTTGCCGCTCCCGAACTGTACGTGGCGGAAGGCGGAGGGGTGACGGTGGAAATGCTTGTCGGTTACCCGCTCGACGACGTGCAGGTGCAGGTGTCGGTCACGGGAGGAGATGCGACGGCAGGAAACGATTACCCCGCGGTGTTCCCCCTGAACTTTGACTTCTCTGCGGGCCTTCTGAACAGCCAATCGTTCACGTTTGCGGCAATCGACGAAGATGACCCGGAGTTGCAAGAAGATGTGGAGTTGACCTTGACCATTTTGTCTGGCGAAGCGGTGATTGGAATCGAAACGGTGGTGATTCACATTTTGCCTTCGGATTTGACCTACCCCGTCTACGACGTGATCCAAGTGCGGGGAACGAACAACCAAGGCGTTCTGGACAGCATCGACACCGCGTGCGAATTGCGTGGCATCGTGCACGGGTGGAACGATTACCCACAGGGACTGCGATTCACCTTGATTGACCCCACTCACGGCATCAACGTGTTCAGCGCGATCAACAACTTTGGGTACGAGGTCCAGGAAGGCGACAGCGTGCGAGTGCGAGGTGTGGTAGGTCAGTTTGCGGGCTTGGCCACCCTGTGCGCGGACACGTTGATCTACGAAGGAAGTGGGTTTGCGACCCAAGACCCCATTCAGGTTCAAGAGATGGGGGAGGAGACGGAATCGCGCGTGGTGAAGTTGAAGTGCGTGAAGCTCATTGACCCGGCTGAATGGACCAACCAATGGCCGTACTTCGACGTGATGGTGGATTACGGCGTCGGCGATGTCCAAATCCGCATTGACGGCAACACAGACATTTGGGGAACCGATGCACCCATAGGGACGTTTGGGGTGACGGGCATTGGTGGGCAGTCGGACGGTTCGCTTCCGCTTTTGGACGGCTACACCTTGCTTCCACGAGGCCTGAGCGATTTGACGGACCCGGTGTTCTCATCTTTTGAAATTCCAGACGTCATCGTGCTTGGCGGAACCCCGGTGTTTGCCACCAACGAGAGCGAAAATGCGGACTACTACCAATGGTCGTTTGGCAACGGGACCTTCAGCAACGAGGAGGAACCCGAATTGGTGTACACCGAAGCAGGGACCTACAACATTTACCTGACGGCCACCGACGCAGAGACCCAATGCTCCGACCAATCGAGCGCCACCTTGGTGGTGGAAGAGGGCGATGCGGTTGCGGAAGCGGCCTCCCTCGAGCTGGAATTGTTCCCCAACCCCGCGTTTGGCGACGTGCGTGTTCGGGTGTCAGAAGGATGTGAGTACGAGGCACGTGATGCTGCTGGACGCGTTGTGACGCAAGGCAAATGGGCGCCAGGAGCACACACCCTTGCGGCGTCCGATTGGTCTCAAGGCGTGTACACCTTGATCGTCACCGGTTCGACCCGCGAAGTGGTTCGGTTCACGCTGCAGCGCTGATGTCCCCGCGCACCCGAAGCCTGCTGCTGCTCCATGGGGTTGTGGTGATTTTTGGCTTCACAGGCATCCTGGGCAAGCTCATTTCGATTGAAGCGGAGCCGCTGGTGTTTTGGAGGGTTACCCTTGGGGGATTGACCACGGCGTTGTACCTGTTGCTTCGAAGAAAATGGGTGGCTTGGGACCTTTTATCCGCCCTAAAAGCCGGGGGCATTGGGTGGATTGTGGCGGCGCATTGGGTGACGTTTTTCGCATCCATCAAGGTGAGTTCTGTGGGTCTGGCCTTGACCATGTTGGCCACGGCTCCGTTGTTTGTGGGTTTGATCGAGCCGTTGGTATACAGGCGCAAGTTGGCGTGGCGTGAGCTTGCGGTGGCGGCCTTGGTGTTTGTGGGCATTGCGTTGGTGTTTCAAGCGGAACAAGACCAAACCCTGGGCATCCTGCTCGGACTCACGAGCTCCCTGCTCGCGGCCGTGTTCAGCACCCTCAACGGCGTCATGGTGCGTCAACACGACCCCATCAACCTCAGTGCGGTGGAACTGTTGTCGGCGAGCCTCGGAATGGGTGTGTGGCTCGCGGTACAGCATCAATTCGACGGAGCCTTGTTTTCGCTTTCGTCTGCGGATTGGTTGTGGATCGGTCTGCTTGCTGTGGTGGCGACGTCGTTTGCCTTCATGGTTTCCATTCAGGTCCTGAAGGATTTAACGCCTTTCGAATCGGCAATGGCCATCAACCTTGAACCCATTTACGCGATTGTACTTGCGTACTTCTTGTTTGGCGAGCGGTTTTCTCCCGGGTTTTATCTGGGCGCGGTGCTCGTCATTGGCGCTGTGTTTTGGGACACGCTCCTTCGGGCTAGGAAACCAAAAACAGCGATGACGCCACCCGATCACCCGTGATCCAACGGTCTTCCGGGACCCGAAAACGCCCGTCTTCGATCGGAATCAAGTCGCCTGACTCCAGGGCGCTACGCCATGCCCGGGGGTCGACCTCGTCAGGGCGGTGCCCGGTGGTTTGGGCCAAGTCTTCAGGGGAAATGCCAAGTGCGGTGCGCAAGCCAGTCATGACTCGCTCGTTGTATCGGTCGACGTTGCTGAGCGTTTCCTTGGTTTGTTGAAGCCGGTGTTGTCTCAGGGACTGGAGGTAAATGGGATTGTTGGAAACGTTGGCGTACCGCAGGCCATCAAGAAATCCGTGAGCCCCAGGCCCCAACCCGAGGTACGCCTCCCCAGACCAGTACGAGCTGTTGTGAAGGGCCTTGCCAAATTCACCTTCACCAAGGGGCGCGGCCCAGTTGCTTGTCTCGTAGTGGAGCCAGCCGCGTTGGGCTGCGACGGAACACAAATGCTGGTATTCGTATGCGGCCCTGGAATCCGAAGGCTCCGGCTCGTCGCCTCGAGACACGCGAGTGCCAAGAACCGTGCGCGGCTCCACGGTCAAGGCGTACGCGCTCAGGTGCCTGACCGGCAATTCCAGCGCGCGTTGGACGTCCTCCTCCCAGCTCCGTTCTGTGGGCACGCCGTAGATGAGGTCCACCGTGATGGAATCAAACCCCGCTCGGTTCGCGCGCAGAAGGCCTTCTTCAGCCTGGCGACCGGTGTGGGCGCGGTTCATCCACGCCAAGGTGTTGTCGTCGAAGCTTTGGATGCCAACACTCAACCGCGTCACTCCAGCGTCTTTCCACGCGTCCAAATTGGCCGCCGTCAAATCTTCCGGATTGGCTTCCAACGTCACTTCTTGGAGGTCCTTGAGTTGGATGTGACACGCTTCCGCGACGCCAGAAAGAAGTGCCTTGGAAAGGGCAGGTGAGAGGAGGGAGGGGGTGCCACCTCCAAGGTACAGGGTGCGAAAAGCTTCAACTTGCCACGCGGGATTTTGCGCCCACCTCATTTGGGCCTCTTGCACGATGGCGTGCACCATGCCTTCGGCATTGGAGGTCTTTGTCGAAAAGTGAAAATCACAATAGTGGCACGCCTGTCGACAAAAGGGTACGTGGACGTAAATCCCAGCCATGCATCAAAGGTCGGGGCTCCGGTGCTACCTTCGCGTCATGGCCCGAGAAATCCAATGGGACGACGTGCGCGTGGAGCGCGACAACGCACCTGACTTGACGTCGGGTGGCGCGCAGTGGACGACGCTTGGCCCTCGAACGTGGTCGGTGCTCCGAGACGGTCAGCGCTTCAAAGTGGAATGCGAGGAGGGACCTGACGCCGAAGGGAATGCTGTGATTCGCATCAACGGGGTGCGACGCGCGGTGAGGGTGCTCGACGAGCGGACCAAGTTGCTCGAGAAAATGGGCATGTCGGTGAAAGAGGGTGCGGCCTCTGGGGACGTCAAGGCACCCATGCCAGGCAAAGTCCTTCAGGTTTTGGTCAAGCCGGGAGACGCTGTTGAAGAAGGACAATCTTTGCTCGTGTTGGAGGCGATGAAGATGGAAAACGTGATCAAATCCGTCATGAACGGCCAAGTCACCGAGGTTCCAATTCACGAAGGTCAAGCCGTGGAAAAAGGCGCTTTGTTGGTCGGGTTTGACGCCTGACTTTCCCCGAAGGGGTGTTGATGACATGTCGAATCCGAAGATTTCTGCGTTCGAAGCAGAAGTACTTTTCGAAACATGAGCATACGTGACGTTCAACGGAGGTCATGGTGGTTGTTGGGGCTGGGGGTTTGGGCGGTTTCTGCTCAAGCCCAAAGCACGGCCTGCGACAACGTGATGGACATCTGCGGCCAAGCCGACACCACCCTCACCACCGCTTCGCCAATGGATTTGCCCGGCGCAGACGCCCTGAATGGGGTGTTTGACGCGAACCGGGTTCAAGTCGTGAAGTTCCACACCACGTTTTTCCAGCAATTCGCGGAACCGACGGAACCCGTGCAGGTGGTCTTCTCCAACGTGAACTGCCCCAACCCCCTGAAGGCCCAGGTTTTCCAACCTAACCCGTTCGACCTTTGCAACGCTGCCGAATACGCGGCACTGTCCGACACTTGGGAGATCAGTTCGGACACCGCGCTCTTTTCGTTCCCGTTGTACCAAAACAGCGACTACGTATTGCTCGTGGGCTCCTCAGGCGGGTCCTGTGCGACGGACGTACGCCTCGAAGGGTTGGCGGTGAGCATTGATGCGTGTTGCGCGTCGACGTTGGATTACGGCGAAACGGCAAGTGTGGAAGTTCTTGGGTCGGATCCCGATTTGGGTTTTGAGTGGAATCCCGCAGAGCTGGCCACGATGGTGGACAATCAATTGGCGGAACTGAACCCTTTCGAAACGACCACGTTCGAGGTGACGGGCTATGTAGAAGGCTGCGCGTACACCGATGCGGTGTTGATCGCCGTCGGCTCGCCCATTGACGTGCCCAATGCCTTTTCGCCCAACAACGACGCCTTCAACGACACGTGGGACATTTACGGGCTTTCACAGTTCCCCACCTCGACCATTGAGGTGTTCGACCGGTGGGGCCAAAGCGTGTACAGGTCGGTGTCTTACCCCAACCCCTGGGCAGGTAAAAACCGAGGCGTGGATGTTCCTGCAGGGACGTATTACTACGTCATCCACCTCAACGAACCGAATGCCAACCTCGCTCCAATCACGGGGCACGTAGCTGTGATCCGATGAAGAAGATGCAAGGCTTTTCGGCAGGATGGCTCGTGACGATGCTGCTGTTGACTTCGAGCGCGCATGCCCAATTTGGCGGGGTGCGCTCGTTGTTTTTGATGTCCAACTTGTTGGACAACCCGGCGGCGGCAGGCAACACCCCATGCTTGGACATGCGGATGGGGGTTCGTTCTCAGTGGGCGGGTTTTGAAGGCGCGCCAATCAGCAGCTTCGCTTCGCTTTCAGGTCGGTTGGGCCAAGGCACGACGTTCGCACACGGGATGGGGGGCTACGTGTTGACGGACGACATTGGTCCGTGGTCGAACACGCGCTTCAGCATGGCGTATTCCACCAAGGTTCGGTTGACCAACGGCGCGCGGTTGAGCGCGGGCCTTGCCGCCGGCGTGGCGCAATACCGACTGGACATTGGAAGCCTGCAGTTCCCGGAATACGCCGCGACGGACGACCCGGCCCTGTTCGGAAGCTCCACCACGCAAACGGTGTTTCCGACGATGGACTTTGGGCTCTGGTACGAGGACGACTTGAATTTTGCCGCATTGAGCCTGCAAAACGTGATGTCCGCACCCTTGACTGACCTCGCGGGCCAGACCGAGTCGGGCCGCATTTTTGTGTTGACGGGGGGCAGATTCATCAAGCTTGACCGCCGCTTCGCATTCCGCCCTGCGGCTCAGATGCGTTTGGCCTCAGGGCTTCCGGCATCCATTGATTTTCAGGGGACATTCAGCATGGACGACCGCATCTCTATGGGCCTGGGGTACCGCACGGGCTCGGCGCTCGTGGGCGTGATGAACGTTCGCCTCTTCGAATCCATGACCGTGGGGTACGCGTACGATTTTGGCGTGTCGGCGCTGAACGTGGCGAGCAGGAGCTCACATGAAATCGTCATCTCGCTGACGGCCTGCGACAAGAACGACCCCTACATCGGCCCCAATGGCCGGTGCCCCGCGTACGACTGATGCAAGACACCCTGTCCAAACGGTTTTTGTTTCTCGCCGCCGCTGCCATCGTGGTGGTGACGCTGGGCTACACCCAGCATTTGGCCTCCATCATTCGGGAGGAGGAGCAGCGCAAGGTGGATTTGTGGGTGGAGGCGGTGAAACAGCGTGCGGAGTTGGTGGCGTACACTCAAACCTTGTTCGAGGACCTCGGCGCCGAAGAGAAGAAGCGGGCGGACCGCTTGGCCTCAGCCTATCGCCTCATTCAAGAGGCTCCGGACGGCACGGATTTGACGTTTGTGGGGGATTTTTTGGTCAACAACAAGACGGTCCCGGTGATCATCACCAACCGCAAGGGGGAGGTGGTGTACAAGGTGAACGTGGATCCGCCGCCGAGCGGCATGGCCGAGCAGGCGTATTACGACAGCATCCGGCGCACGCACATGAGCAAAAACCCCCCGATTCGCTTCGAAGAGGTGGGCCAAACCATTTATTACGCCGAGAGCGTGCGTCTACGAAGCCTGCGAGAGGCGATGGACGAATTGATCGAGTCGTTCATCTCGGAAACGGTGATCAACAGCGCGTCGGTTCCCGTCTTGCTCATCGACTCGACCGCCACGCGCATCGTCAAGTCCCAAGGGATTGACGTCAGCGAGTTGGACACGCAGGAAAAACTCCAAGCGCGCTACGTGGCGATGGCCAACGACAACCCGCCCATCCCCGTGTACTTGCCCGGAGAAGGCTGGCACGTGGTGTTTTACGAGGAGAGCCCCGTATTGACCCAACTGCGCTATTTCCCGGCGGTGCAATTGTTGTTGATTGCGGCGTTTTTGTTGGTCGCTTACTTGGTGTTCAGCGCTTCACGTAGGGCGGAGCAGAACCGGGTTTGGGTAGGGATGGCCAAGGAGACGGCCCACCAACTTGGGACGCCCTTGAGCTCTCTCATGGCGTGGTCAGGCCTGCTGTCGGCACGTGGCGTGGACCCCGAGGCGCTTCGCGAGATGGACAAGGACATCTCGCGGCTTCAGGTGGTGGCCGAACGCTTTTCCAAAATCGGTTCGCAAACCACCCTTGAATCGGACAACCCTCTGGAGGTCTTGCGCGAAACGGCGGATTACATGCGCCCGAGGGTGAGCAAGCACGTGGAGTTGACGGTCAATTTGGGTCCCGATGCGGGGCGCTTGGCCCTGAGTCGTCCTTTGCTCAGCTGGGTGCTTGAAAACCTCATTCGGAACGCTGTGGACGCCATGGACGGCGAAGGCACCCTCGATTTGCGCGCGCATTGGGTGGAAGACGAGTTTCACATTGAAGTGGAAGACAACGGCAAGGGCATGACCAAGGCGGTGGTCAGAAAGGTGTTTGACCCCGGTTTTACCACCAAGTCGAGGGGATGGGGCTTGGGCCTTTCCCTGGCCAAGCGAATTGTGGAGGAAGTTCACGGAGGCCAAATCGCCGTCGCCTGGAGCGAGCCTGGAAAAGGCACGTGTTTCCGGATGGTATTCCGGGCGATCGCCTAACTCCCTAGGCTTACCTGACAATCAGGACGCGCCCCGATTTTTGTTCTCGGTAGAAAATGCCGTTCTCACGGTATTCCCAAGCGACCACGTACGGGTACCACCCGTCGGGCAAGTAGTGGTCGCCTCCGCCGAGGTCGTACGCCCCCCCGTCCCAAGGGCGGTCCGGGTCGTTGGTGGACCACACCTGCTCGCCCCAGCGGTTGAAGATTTGGAAGGAAAAGGCGTCCCAATCGCAGCTGCTGACGATGCGGAACCCTTCGTTGAGTCCGTCGTCGTCTGGCGTGAAGGCGGTTGGAATCCAAACGTTGCACCCGCAGTATTCTTCTTCCACCTCCGCCATGGCGACGTCGGTGCCGCAAGCGTTGGTCGCCACCACGAAGTGCTCCCCTCCAACAACGTTGCTGGACCATCCCGACGCACCCTCCGTGTCCCAAGACAGCGTGAAGGGGATCTCGTAAGGGTCGGTTTCGAGGACAGGCACGAGCTCGACCCGAACTTCGGTGGAATCTCCGATGCAGATCAACGGGTCGACCGCGGTGGCGATGACGTTGAGGTTGGGCCACACTTCCACGTGCAGCTCATGGGTGTCGGAGCATCCCGTGGCGTTGTCACGGACCTCCACGACGTAGTTGCCCTCTGCCGAAGCGCTGTATCCCGCGGTGGCCGGCTCGTTGTTGACGCTCCACACCCAGGATCCGATGGGGTCGTTGGTTTGGGTGGGCCAGTTGAACGCGTATCCGGGGTCCAAAACGCACCGCGTCACGCTATCTGGAAGGGTGCCCACCGAGGGAGTGGGCCACCAGGTCACCCATGCGGTGTCAGATTGGGCGCAATTGCCAAGGGTGACGTTGGCGACGTAGGGCCCACCCCCCATGGACGCCACCACGTTGAGTTGGCTTGAATTTCCACCGACGTTCCACGAGATGTTGTCGACGTTGCCTGTCACGTTGAGGACGGCGACCGATTCGTCGCACAAGGGGTCCGGATCCACCAGTCCTGTGGCAATCGGAGGGAGCATGGTGTATTGAAACGATTCGGAAGCTTCGCACCCGTTGTCGCCAATGAGGTGGACTTGGTACGTCCCTGGTCCGGCCTGATTCAACGCGAAGGTCCCGGACGGCAGCGTCCAATTGACCACGTTGGATTCGGCACTCAGGGCCGCTTGAACAATACCTGACTCGTCCCAGCACAGCGTGGGTGGGAGGGCGGAAAGGCTTGCCGTGGGGTTCGCAAGAAGGTCGACGTGGAGGTAGTCGGGTTCGGCATCGCAGCCGTTGATGCTGGCGGACGCCCAATAATCCCCTGAAGAGTTGATGTTGATGGAGGAGGAGCCGTTCAAATCCCAGGAGGCTGAGGCTCCAGCCGTGGCCACGACCTGCATCCCAAGGGATTCCCCAAAACACACCTCCACCGACCCGCTGACGGGTTCGTTGTCGATTTGAAATTGGATTTCAGGGACCTCTTGCAAGACCACGTTGACGGTGGTGGTTTCCACGCACCCGTCGAGCTCCGCCAAAACCTCGTAAACGCCTGTTTCGTTGACCGTCAACGCGGCGCCAGGCTGGCCTTCCCACGAAATCGCTGCCCCTGGGTTGGCAGCCGCGCTCAATTCCACCTCTCCTTCTCCGCAGAGCGAGACCTCCTCGTCGACGAGGAGGTTCAAGCCCGGTCCCGACGAAGAAAACCCGGCGTCCGTCATGCAGAACGATTGGGTGTTGGTTTCTCCCCCCGTGGACGACACGAATCCCCAATTGACGGAGGGGTTGCCGGCAAAAATCCCACCGATCAAATCGACGTTGATGCTTTGCCGCAAGGATCCTGCGAAGTAGACCTCGAATTGCGTGGTCGCGGGATCCCACGTCATGCGAAACGGGTAGTCCTGCCCGGTTTCGATGTTGGTGAAGTTGGGGTGGGCTTGCACCGGCGCGGCAAGGTTGTGGTTCACTTGGCCGTTGCTCTGGATGCCGATGTGGTCCTCGCTGGGGTCTCCTGGCCCACCGTTTTGATAAGTGTCAATTTCCACGCAAAGCGAAGGGTCAAACGGGCCGTTTTCGTAGCCCAAACTTCCGCCGCTGTCTCCAAACGTCCCGTTTCCTGTGCCAGACTGATGCAGCACAAAGCACATGCCATCGGCCCCACCGTTGTCGTTGCCAAGGTTGACCTCAAAATTCAAGTCGAACGGCAAGTTGAGGTTCATGGTGCAATCGTGCCATGCGGCGCTGACTTGAGCAGGTGAGTTGGAGGTCAATTGAACGCAATCGTCGCTAGTCAAAGCAGGAAGCCCGTTGTTTGTTGCGTTGGGGTTGCCCACCAAACTCCATTGCCCCTGACAAATGCAGGAAAGCCCGCCGACCAGGAGGGTGAGGGCGAGGTGCGAAAGGGGGAGGCGAGGGGGGTTCACGATGTGAGTTGAGAAAGGGAATTCAGAAAGTGCGAATCACCTCGAGGATGCGTTCGGTGGCGTGGCCGTCCCAAAAGGGTGGGATCACGCCTTCCTTGGGGTTTTCGATGGCCTGAAGGACGTTTTCAACGTTGAGCTCGGTCAGCATTTGGTTGGTTCCGAGGGTCGTCGTGCTGGGACGCTCCGTGTTGGGCCGAAGCGTGATGCACGGCACCTGGCGGTACGTGGTTTCTTCCTGGATGCCTCCGGAGTCGGTCACCACGGTTTGGGCCTTGGAAATCAAATGCTGGAAGGCGAAGTAGTCTAACGGCGGCGTCTTTTTCAACGCGGGATGCTTCAACACCTCACCCAAACCGAAGGACTCGAGGTTCTTCTGGGTTCTTGGGTGAATGGGGAACACGACGGGCGCGGAGGAGCACAGGTTTTGGAGCAAGTCCACAATGAACTGGCAGCCCTCGCGGTTGTCCACGGTGGCTGGCCTGTGCATGGTCAGAAGGTGGAACTTCTCACCGGCGCTCAATCCGAGGTCGGACAGGATGGGGCTGCGCTCGATTTGGGGTGAAAAGTGGACGAGCGTGTCGATCATGGTGTTTCCCACGAAGTGCACGTTGTTTCCCTGATCCAGGCCCTCGCTTTTCAAATGGGTCAACCCCGAGTCTTCCGTGACAAAGTGATGTGCACTCAGCTGGTCGACCAAAATGCGGTTGATTTCCTCCGGCATGGATCGGTCGAAGCTGCGCAAGCCCGCTTCCAAGTGACCCAAGGGGATCCCCAAGCGCTGCGCCGCGAGTGCGCCAGCAAGCGTGCTGTTGACGTCCCCAGGGACGAGCACGAAGTCCGGCTTGACCCGCTCCATGACTTCGACCAACTGGGTGGTCATGTGTGCAAACTGCATGCCCACGGAGCCGGAATGAAGCTGCAACACGTGGTCCGGCCGCAACTCAAATTGATCGAAGAACACCTGCGACATTGCCTTGTCGTAGTGCTGTCCTGTGTGGACCAAGGTGAGCTTGGCGCCTGGAATGGTGTCCATGACCTTACGGAACCGCGTGACCTTGATGAAGTTAGGGCGCGTGCCGATGACAATGAGAAGGTGCATGTGCGTGACTAAGGTCGGAGAGTGCCGTAAACTAAGCCCCCAATTTATGAAGCAGTTCCGAGTAATCGACGGCTAGCGCGTCGCGCTGAAACCTTTCCGGGGAAATGCTACTGACCCTTCCTGCAATGGCTCGCTCGATTTGATCCGCAAAGCCGGCGTCGTCTTCCATGCCGCACATGTCGAACCCCCACGATTGCAACAACCTTTCGAGGTCGCTGTCCAACGCGCCCCCTGCAATGAGAGGACGTCCGGTCGCGAGGTATTCAAAGGCCTTTCCAGGAATGGTTCGTCGACCCGTGTCGTTGTTGTTTTGGAGGATGACAAGGGCGTGGCACTCCGACATGGCTTGGGGCACCTGTTCGTGCGCCACGCTGCCCCTGAACTCCCACGATTCTGGTGTGAGGATGCCATCCAATTCGCTCCGAATGGATGGGTCAAGCGCCCCGTACAAGACCAATTGGATGCGACGTTTTGTGGGGTCGGCGTTGTGGTTCCGGATGGCCCGCCAGAAACCCGGCGCATTCCGGCTTCCGTAGAGCGACCCAAAAAACCCGATCACCAAGGGCCCTTCAGCGCTGGCGGGCGCGAGGTCAAACCCGTCGTCGACGTCAAACCCGTTGGGGATCCAAACCCCTTTGGGGTCGTTGGGTTCAAGGGGTCGACCGAGGAGGGATGTCGCGGCAGATGGAGCCGTCACAACGACCCGGTCCGCGACCGAGACAACTTCTTGTTCCAAGGCTTTGTGGCGGGCCCGACTCCGTGCCGTCAGGTTGAAGTCTTCCAAGTAGTCCATGTCGGACCACGGGTCGCGGAAGTCCGCCACCCAAGGAACGTGGGGAAAAGCTTTTTTCAACCCCAGCGCGATGAGGTGGGTGGAGTGGGGAGGCCCTGTCGAGACGATGGCGTCGACGGGGTGTTCCTTCAACCGCTTCTTCAATCGGCGCACGGAGGGTCGAATCCAAAACATGCGCGCATCAGGAATGAACACGTTGCCCCGAATCCATTGAACCAAGCCGCCGGACTTCTTGGAGCCGGACGATTTGGACGAACTGCCAAAGCGGTTTTGCTGGCGCACCAATTTCAAGGCATCCAACCACGAGGCGGGCTCTACAATGGACCCCTTCCAGATCTCTACGGAGGGGGGCACGTCCGACTCGAGCTTGGGGTCGAGCGCAGGGTAGTTGGCTCCTTCTGGCACAAACACGACAGGCTGCCACCCATGTTGGGGCAGGTATTTGGCAAATTTCAGCCACCGCTGCACGCCGGCGCCTCCCGAAGGAGGCCAGTAGTAGGTGAGGATCAACACGCGCTTGGACGCGGAGCTGGAGGGCGCGGGTTTTGAGGAACCGGGATTCGAAGGGGCCACCAAACTTGGCATTTTGTAAAAATAGGGGAGCCCTTGGATTCGTAGGGTGCGTTAGATTTGTTGAAGATGGCCTTGAGGAATTACGACATCATCTTGCACTTGGGACTACCCAAAACAGGGACAACGGCACTTCAGCAGCACTTGTTTCCAGGGCTGGATTCAGTTCAGTACCTCGGAGTCCAACAACCCCGAAATCAAGCCCAAAACGAGCTCTTCTTGCTGCTGCGCGCTTACGCCATTTTTGGAAAGGGAGATTTGAATGTGGTTCGCAAGGCGCTGAATGATGCGGTGTGCACGGGGCGGCCCCTGTTGTTCAGCGAAGAAGAGGTGTTGATTGGCCAACTCGATGGCTCAGAGAAGCACTCCGCCATGGGCACGTCTTGGAAAACAAAACTCAAGCGACTGAAAGACGCTGTGAGTGGATTGGAGACCCGGGTTGTCGTGACGCTTCGTGACTTCCGTCAGGGCGTGTTCTCGTACTATTCCGAGCTCATCCCTTCCATTGGCCCCAACCTCAACCCCGTGACGCTTGTTCAGCAGTCCGATTTGTTTGGGATCTGGCGTTTTAGGGAGCTGGAACAAGAGCTTGAGGCTCATTTTGGGATGGAAAACGTCTTGTGGAGTCACTTTCCAGAGAGTGTTGCTCCCACCGGAATCCGTCAAGTCTGGGAGGTGGAAAGGCCAGAGGGATTGCCGCGCGTCAACACCAAGACCAAGCTCAAGGATCGCACGGTTCATCTTGAAAACACTGGATTTCTTCGAGAAGCAGCGAAGAGGGTGTCATGGCTGCCTCTGAAAAAAGCACTTCGAAGGTTGCACCAAGAGGGCTTGGACATCACATGGAAAAAGGCTCATCCTGTGGAGCAATGGAGCCCAAACATGTGGGCGGAACTGTCGCACCTGGAACAAGAAGCCCAGGAGGTCATGTCCCGCCACGCCACTCGAAACGAGACGCCATGACCAAGGCACAACAACTCATTGGCAACTGCCATGTGATTCACCTTCCCGTCGTCAATGACGCACGCGGAAAGCTCTCATTTCTCCAGAGTACCCAGGGGTTGGGTTTTGAGATTGAACGGGTTTTTTGGTGCTACAACGTGCCAGCGGGTGACACACGTGGTGGGCATGCCTACAGAAAGCAGCACGAGGCGATTTTGGCCGTGAGCGGTTCGTTTGACGTGGAGATCAAAACCGCAGATTCCACACAGAGAATTCATTTAAACAGGCCCAATCAAGTGTTGGTGGTTCCCCCAGGAGTCTGGAGGACCATGGACAACTTTTCGTCCAACGCCCTTTCCGCACATTTGTCTTCCTCTGTCTTTGACGAGGGAGACTACATCCGGGACTGGAAGGAGTTCTTGAACCATGTTTGAAAACACAACCATCGAAGACTGTCGGCTCCTCCAACTCCCCAACGTGGAGATGGAACGAGGCAACGTGACGGCCATCAACAACGGCTTGGATGTGCCTTTTGAAACCAAACGCATCTATTTTCTCTTTGATGTACCGCATAAGTCCATCCGCGGAGGACACGCACACAAGAACCTGCATCAACTTGTCGTGGCAATGGGAGGGGCCTTCAGCATCGAATTGTTTGACGGGGTGAACAGAAAGGTGGTGCGGCTGGATCAACCGGATCAGGGATTGCTCATCGTGCCCGGGATTTGGAGAGTCCTCAACCAATTCTCTTCGTGCAGCACGTGCTTTGTCCTTGCTTCCGAAGAATATGAGGAAGACGATTACATTCGTGACGAAAGCGTCTTTGCATCGTTGAAAGGGCAGACCAAATGAGTGTTCAAATTCATCCAACCGCAGAAGTGCAGACCCCCAACCTCGGCGAAGGAACGGTGGTTTGGCAACACACCGTGGTGCTCGAAGGGGCTCACGTGGGAAAGAATTGCAACCTGAATTGTTTCTGCTTTGTCGAGAATGACGTCCGAATTGGAGACCGGGTCACCGTAAAAGCCGGCGTCCAGCTTTGGGATGGAATCACCGTGGAAGATGATGTCTTCGTTGGCCCCAACGCAACGTTCACCAACCACCGGGACCCCAAATCCCAAAAACCCCCAGCGGAATTTGACAGAATCGTTTTGCAAAAGGGGTGCTCTGTCGGCGCAAATGCAACCGTGATTGGCCCTTGTGTCGTTGGGAGCAATTCACTTGTTGCCGCTGGAGCCGTGGTGACCAAAGACGTTCCACCTAACGTTGTGGTGGCAGGCAACCCCGCTCGAATTCTTCGCGAAAGATGAACGTTCCCTTTTTGAATTTGGGGTTGTTGCATTCGGAGATGCGAAGCGAATTGTCCGACGCGTTTGAAAGAGTGCTTGACAACCAACATTTCGTGCTCGGTTCCGAGGTGGGGGCCTTTGAGAGGGAGTTTGCGCAGTGGACCACCACCAACTACGCGGTGGGGACGAGCAACGGTCTCGATGCGTTGGCGATGTCCTTGAAGGCTCTTGGTGTAGGACATGGGGACGAGGTTGTGATGCCCGCAAACACCTACATCGCAACGGCCTTGGCCGCCAGCCAAATCGGGGCCAAACCCGTGCTTGTGGATGTGGATGAGAAGACGGCCCTGATGGATTCCAACCTTTTGGGGGAAGCCGTGCGTCAAGAAACCAAGGTTATCATACCAGTGCACCTTTATGGACAAGCCTGTCAGATGACAGAAATCACCAGGGTGGCTCGAGAAAACGGCTCGTACGTGCTGGAAGACAACGCCCAAGCTCAAGGCGCGACGTGGGAGGGAAAACACACGGGCTCCATGGGAGATGTGGCGGCCACAAGTTTCTATCCAGGAAAGAACTTGGGTGCCCTCGGCGATGCTGGTGCGGTGACGACGAACGATGCGATGATCGACACGAAGGTGAGGGAATTCGGGAACTACGGCAGCAAAAGAAAATACGAGCACGACGTGAAAGGAGCGAACATGAGGTTGGACGAGCTTCAAGCAGCGTTTCTTCGGGTGAAATTGCCCAAACTCCATGGGTGGAATGACCAGAGAAGGGCGTCTGCGTCCCGCTACGACGAGCTCCTTGGTGGTCTAGGAGACATTCAGATTCCGACCATTGCACTCGGAGCCACGCACGTCTATCACCTTTACGTCATCCAAACGTCTCGCCGGGATGACTTGGCAGCTTGGCTGCACAAAAAGGGCGTCGTCACGCTTGTGCATTACCCACGGTGCATTCACGAGCACAAAGCGTATTCGGAATTGGAAGGCCTCAAAGGGGCTTTTCCCGTGGCTGAACGCTTGGCCCAAACGTCACTTAGCTTGCCGATGCACCCGCATTTGACGGAGTCTGAGCAAGCCTATGTGGCGGAATGCATCGCTGCGTTTTTCAGCGGCCAAGCCTGAGGTGCTTTTGGACAAACCGAACCAAGTATAAGCCCAATCCCTGGAAGGCATAGCGCCATGTGGATTGAGTCTTAACAAGCAATGCGCGTGCTTCTTTTCTGTGGTTACGGCCGAAGACAAGTTGCTTGCTCCAAAACCACTTCCAGAGTTGGCGCTGGACGTCATTGCCGTCCAAGTACGGGCTGTCCAACAGCATGGCCTTGGCGCGAAGCGCATCGAGCGCAACCCGCGAACTTCGCGTTTTTTGAACGGAGATTTGGGAATCGCGGTAGCGTGTTGTGACGACGGAGCGATGCCCGAATTGGCAGCCGAGATTGGCCAGGTGCACCCAATGAGGGTAATCTTCGATGAAGAAATCGTCGAGGTTGGGCAGCGTTTTGGCCCAACGGGTTCGCATGGTCATCGAGACCGCCGGAATGGGGTTTCGTTCGAGAAGCATCCTTGAGAAGCGCGCGGCATCAAAGACGCACTCTGTCGTTTCCACGTTCAGCACACCGTAGGTCGTTGACTGTGATGAATGGCCTGGGACAAAGGATTTTGCCAACCCAAACACACCACAAACGTCGTAGGGCTGTTGTTCCAAAAACGCGACATCCTGCTCCAAGCGGCTTGGCTCGAGCAGATCATCCGAGAGGGTGGCAATGTATTCGCCGCGTGCGAGTGAGACGATTTCCCGTCGCGTTGCCGCGATGCCTTGATTCACTTCGTGCTTGATGAGGGTGCAGGGGTAGTTCGTTTCGCTGCAATACGATTCAATGATGGCAACGCTGTTGTCAGTAGAGGCGTCGTCAATCAAAATGTGCTCCCAATTTGGGTACGACGAGGCACGAACCGACTCCATGGCTTCAACAACCTCCTTTCCAGTGTTGTAGACCTGGGTTACGATGGAGACAAGAGGGAGGCCGCGACTCATTTTTTGGAAAGGTTCAACTGGCGAACGGCCCAGCGCCCTCCCTTGAAATAGGAAACTCCCCAAGAGAAGCTGGAATGGCGCCGAACAAGATGCTTGAAGGTGAGCCAAGCGCCTAAAGCCCAATAGATCGCCTTTGGAAAGACCACCGCGTTGGTGGACCCTTGAACGAAAGCGTTGGTGGAGTTGATGCTGGACCCAGAACTGTCGTCCGGGTGGATTCTCACACCAACTTCGATCCGACGCAACTCAAGACCGTGACCCAAAAAGTCATTCAAAAGGAGGACTTCTTCACCCCCTGGAGCAGGCTGGGTCCCCAAGCCCCACTCGTGCCGAAAGGCAATCTTGTGCTCCTTCATGTTGGCTGCATGAAGCACAAGCTCCATGCTGTTGATGCGCTGGATTTGAAGCTTTGCCCAAATGGACGTGCCTTGAACCACTTCGGGGCGATTGGAATAGTCGCGCCAACCAATACCCACATCCTTCAGCAACTGGGTCACGACAGCCCCCACGTGGCGGGTGTCGTGTTGGGGAAGGGACTGAGTGAGTTGAAGAAGCCCGTCAAGATTGAACCAAACGTCGTCATCGCAAAGAAGGGCCCACGTCGTGGTCGTCAGGCGGATGGCCTCGTTTCGGCTTCGGCTCAACCCACGAGAACTTGTCTCGAGGAGTTCGATGTGCGAAAGGTCAAGTTTTGTGGCGAGTTCTTGGGTCTTGGGGTTGTTTTGGGTGACTTGATTGACCACCACCACGGGAATGGGGAGGGCTACGAGCTGATTCACAAGCGCATCATTCTCGATCAGCGTTCCATTCATCGTGCTGATGCAAATCGTCAAATCCACATCGGGACGGAATTCACCAACACAACTTGATTCCAGCATGTCTCAAAAGTAGGGGCTAAATTGGGTGGAGATGCCGAATTTTGGGTCATGATGACATTTGAGCAAAAGTGGAGGTACAAATGGTTGAAGTGGACCAACGTCGAGCGAAGCATGAGCTTGGCGACCATTTCCGACGCTCACCGTTTGATTTGGTACAGAAACCCCAAGGTGGCCTCCCGAACCATCTCTGCGGCGCTCTGGGACATCGACCCCAATTTGACAGAGTTTCCTGGGCCTACGCGCCTGCCGCTCGCGATGCGAAGGGACTATTTCTCCTTCGCGATTGTGCGCAATCCCGTGGACCGAGCGGTGAGTTTGTGGCGCCAAAAAGTTTTGTCGACGCCAGAGCATGGCTCTCGAATTTGGAAGTTGTCTTCGGCTCAAATCGCCAAGCTCCGGGATTTCGATGCCTTTTTAGACTGGCTTGAAAGGCAGGACTTGAATCGGGGTGAGGCGCACGTCAGGAAGCAAGATGCCTTTGTGCCATCCGAGGTGAACTACGTTGGGAAGATGGAAAACCTTGCAGAGGATTGGGCCAATGTGCTTGCTAAAAGCGGCATTGCCGCATCGTCCCAGCTTCAGCACAAGAACGCGACCAAGGGAAACCGTGCCGAGGCGCTTACGGAGGTGCAACGCGCTCGAATCATCCGACTTTACCGCGCAGACGTTCTTCGTTTTTACCCTGAATTGCTTGTAGAGTGATTCCAAAAACCAGGGGATGAACGAAAGTTTTGTTCTTGACGCTTCCTTGCGCTACTTTTGCCGTCCTCCTTACCGAGATGCCCGGGTGGCGGAATTGGTAGACGCGCGCGACTCAAACTCGCGTTCCGCAAGGAGTGTGGGTTCGATTCCCACCCCGGGTACAGAGAAAGCCTCGCATGAAGCGAGGCTTTTTTCTTGTCCAAATGGGGCCACAGGTGGGCTCAGTCGTTCTTGTTGAGAATGACCAACGCACCGATGACGCCGGGCACCCAGCCGCAGCACGTCAGCAAGGCAACGATGAGGATGGAGCCGCATCCGCGGTCATACACCGCCAGCGGGGGCAACAAAAGGCTCAAAATCACTCGTCCTAGGCTCATGCAACGAAAGTAGCGCAGAGGCGCGTACCTTGAGGGGATGAAAAACTCAGCACCTTGGGTGGCTTGTTTGGCGGCAATGGTCGCCATGTGCACCTCGAATGGAGAGGCTTTTGGTCAAATCACGGTCAACGAAGGAGACCTTCCACAAGGAGGAACGGCGCACATGTTTCAGAACCTCCCGCTCGACCTCCTGTCCGATTTTGGGGCTTCAGGACCCGGGTGGGTTTGGGATTTTTCGGAGCTGGTGCCCACGGATTCGTCGGTGCAAGAGGTGGCGGACATCGACGAGGCGAGTTTCACGACCGCTTTGGTCTTCAACAGCCCCTGGGACCCCGACCACCAAGCGGACCACTTTTACGCGTTCTTGGCGCTTCCAGACTTGGGCGACATGGGGTTGCCAGTCGACATTGAATCGATCACCGGCTACCACCAGATTGCCAACGGCAATTACACCCAGGTGGGCTTGAGTTTGACGTTGTCGGGGTTCGAGGTGCCCATCACGTTTGCGGACGTCGACGAAGTGCATCCCGTGCCGCTGACGGCGGACGCGACGATGGAGTCTACAGCGGCTTACGCGGTGGACATTCCTGAAAACCTGCACTATTCGGTGGACCAAACCCGAGAATCCGTGGTGGACGGCTACGGCACGTTGTTGCTTCCCGACGGCACTTCCCACGAAGTCCTTCGCCTCCGCTCGACGGTCCTCAGCGACGACAGCGTTTACGTCTCGGCGTTGGGACAGGGAACGGCCTTTCAGCGCGAGACAGTCACGTACTCTTGGCTGAGTGACGGGGGCCTGCCTTGGATGGAAGTGTCCACCACATTTGGGGTTCCGACGACGGTTCGGTACCAAGGGTCGGCACCGCCCGTAGCGGGCGTGATGGCTGCAGCGTCAAACGCAACATTGTACCCCAACCCCGTCCAGCGCGGAGCGACGGTGCGCTTGGGTGAAAACGTCTCCGCCACGTGGGCCGTTCACGCGTTGAGCGGCGAGCGCGTTCGCACGTTCCGAGGCCGCACCTTGTCGACCGACGGCTTGGCGCCAGGAATGTACCTGGTACGAAACGAGGCGACCGGAATGACCCGCCGCCTCGTTGTGCAGTAAGCGCTGAAATCAGCGCCGGAGAGGAAACCCCCGATCAGTGGGGGAGTTTGTCGCGAAGCGCGGCGTACGTGAGCACACCGAGCACCCCTGCGACGACAGCCAAGACCATGATGGTCGTCCCGCTGCCAATGAGGGCGTACATGGGGCCTGGGCATGCGCCCGTCATGGCCCACCCCAACCCAAACACCGTCCCGCCCACGTAGGCGGAGGTGTAGCGAGGGGCTTTGTCATTCAATTCAATGAGGTTGCCTTCGAGGCTCTTCACTTTGAAGGTGCGGATGAGCCACACACTCAGGGCACCCACAGCGATGGCGCTGCCAATGATGCCGTACATGTGAAAGCTCTGAAAGGCGAACATTTCCTGGATTCGGAACCAGGACAGGACTTCGGCTTTGACCAAGATGAGGCCAAACAACGAGCCCAAAATCAATGCAATGGTGTTCTTCATGGTTCTGGAATCAAGAAAGGATCAGGGGAAGGATGAGCCAGCTCATGATGAGCCCGCCCGTGAAGAAGCCGAGCACGGCCACAAAAGAAGGGAGCTGGAAGTGGCTCAGGCCCATGATGGCGTGACCCGAGGTGCACCCGCCGGCGTACCGCGTTCCGAAGCCCACAAGGAACCCGCCCAGAATGACGAACAACAACGTGCGCCATTCGCCGATGTGGTCCCAGCTGAAAATGTCCGCGGGGTGTTGGCCTGACATGTCCTGTATGCCAAACTCCTGCATCCGAGCCACCGCAGCTTCGCTCAAAGCGATGGGCTCACCCGTGCTGAAGTAGGCGGCGGCCAAGAACGACCCGATCAGGATGCCGACGGCAAACACGAGGTTCCACGATTCGGCCTTCCAATCGTAGTTGAGGAAGTCCAGCTTGCTGGGGATGCACGCCGCGCAAACGTGGCGGAACGTGGAGCTGATTCCGAAGGTTCGGTTCAGCAAGATCAGGTGCAACGGCACCATCAGCCCGATGATGGGCCCGGCAACGTACCAGGGCCAAGGTTGGCTGATCCATTCGACGAGTGAATTCATGCGCCAAAATTACTTGACGGACGTCAGTTCAAGAGGCGACTTGAGTCACACAAAGTTCATCCGACTTCGCACGACTCGTCTCGTCCCCACCACGTTCGGGTCCGCGCAACGAGCCGGTATCCCCACGCGGGAGCCCATCGAAACACCCACCTCCAAGGGCGCGACACATGCTGACTCAGAGCTTGGATGGCGAGGTGTCCGACGTGCGTTTTGCCCTTCTCATCCACGAGCACTACACCTTGCAAAGGCGGCGTCGTGAGGCCGACGGGGAGCATGTGACGGGCATGCTCTCCCTGCAGCGGAGAGCAGTGGACGTGTGGAGCGTGCGCGTGAAGCCACTTCACGGACCGCTGGCAAAGCCGACATGGACCGTCGTAGAACACATGAGGAGTTGGATGGCTCACTCAGGCAAGTTCGGGCGGAAGTGTAGATTTGGAGCATGCACACGTTCCCAACCCTTTTGCGGACGTTCACGGTTTGCGTTTGCGCCTTGACGTCCCTTTCTACGAAGGCCCAAACCCTCAACGCCCCCGAACTCCCCGTCGGTTTTTCGCTGCAATACGGAGCCTCCGCGGTCGTACCCGGCGCCGAAGCGGGGCAGGACACGACGTGGGATTGGAGCGCGCTTCCCGTGGCGCAGGTCGTGGCGCTGGAATTTGCACGGCGGGACAGCACGGTGTTTGGGTCGATGTTCCCCAACGCCACCCACGCCCAAATCGTTCAGGGCCAAACCGCGACCAATTACAGCTACCTCGGATACGACGACGTGGCCATGACGTACCACGGTTTCATCGAGGGGCCGACCACCCTCAACTACGGCGAGCCCCAAATCATGATGCCGTACCCGTTTTCCGACGGCGACGTTCACACCAGCGCGGTCGAATTTCAATGGTCTACAGGCGGCATTTTCGTGCAACGCTACGACAGCCTCTCGATGAAGGCCAACGGCTACGGCACCCTGCTCGACCCGTACGAAGGAAGCTACGAGGTCGTTCGCATCGAGATGCACCGGACGATTCGCGACAGCGCGGTGACGGGCGACGGGTGGATTTTGGTGGACGGAGTGGGCTTTTGGCAAGACGGCATGCCCCTGCCTGTGGCCCAAACCTACACCTACCACCAAGTACTCGAGGGGGACACGACGTTCTGGTTCTCCGGAGCAGAATGCTTGGTTGACGTCGTGGTGGGCATGGAAGACGAGTCGCTGTCGACTTCTGCGCCATCTCTGGAGATGTACCCCAACCCGGCTTCAGATGTTCTGTTCGTGAACGGGCCTGCAGAAGCGCCGGTGGAGGTGTGGAACGCGGCAGGCGAAAAGGTCATCACACGGATTCTGGATGGCTCGCAAGCGTCTGTGGACGTGTCAGGTTGGCCCGCCGGCATGTACGTGGTGCGCCTCGGCCGGGAGGTGCGTCGACTGATTGTTCAGTAAGCCCGGTCGGAGTTGCCCTCCATGTAGTAGACGAACGCCTTGTTCACCACGCGGTGGCCACCGGGTGTGGGGAAATCGCCGGTGAAGTACCAGTCCCCTTGGTGGTTTGGGCAGGCTTCGTGCAAGCCTTCGATGCTCTGGAAGATGATTTTTACTTCCGCTTGCATGTCAGCAGGCGTCAGCAATTGGCTGATCCGGTCGCTGATTTCGTCGGCGGTGAAGGGCGCGTAAATGGCCTTGACCTGGTTGACGTTTTCCGCGAGCGGCAGGGAGAGCTGGTGTTTGCAGGCCTCGTACGTTTTCTGAAGCACGTGCTCCATGCCACGCTCTTTCAGCAGCGAGACGGCTGCTTGGAAGGCGATGAAGTCACCCATGCGCGCCATGTCAATCCCGTAGCAATCCGGGTAGCGGATTTGGGGAGCGCTCGAGGCGACGACGATGCGCTTGGGGCCGAGACGATCGAGGATGCGAAGGATGCTTTTCTTCAGGGTCGTGCCGCGCACAATGCTGTCGTCGATCACCACGAGGTTGTCGACCCCGCGCTCCACGGTGCCGTAGGTGATGTCGTAGACGTGGGCCACGAGGTCGTCGCGCGAACTGTCTTCGGTGATGAAGGTCCGAAGCTTGGCGTCCTTGATGGCGATTTTGTCGACGCGAGGGCGCTCGTTGAGGATGGACTCAATCTCCGCGTGATCGGGGTTGGCGCCCAGGCCTTTGATGCGCGCAATCTTGCTCGCGTTCAGGTGTTCCTCGAGGCCTTTGATCAACCCGTAGAACGACGACTCGGCTGTGTTGGGGATGAAGCTCGACACCGTGTGGTCGAGGTCGTGTTCGACCGCCTCGAGCACTTTGGGGACGATGCCGCGGCCAAGGGCCTTGCGTTCTCGGTAGATGTCGGAGTCGTTGCCACGTGAAAAGTAGATGCGCTCGAAGCTGCATGCCTTGCGCTCGCCCGCAGGACGAATTTCTTCGAGGTGGGCTTGTCCGTTGCGTCTCACCACCAGTGCCGCTCCTGGCGTGACTTCCTGAATGGCATCCGCAGAGACGTTGAAAGCGGTCTGGATGACGGGGCGCTCGGAGGCGGCCACCACCACTTCGTCGTCTTCGTACCAGTAGGCCGGGCGGATGCCGTTGGGGTCGCGCATCACAAAAGCGTCGCCGTGGCCGAGGAGACCGCACATGACGTAACCGCCGTCGAAGTCGGCGGAAGCGCGACGAAGCACTGGCCCCACCTCGAGGGTGTCGGCAATGCGCTCCGAAATGCTCTGGTTGTCCAAGCCAGCGCCCTTCAGTTCATCAAAGAGCTCTTGGTTGGCTTCGTCGAGGAAGTGACCGATTTTTTCGAGGACCGTGACCGTGTCGGACTTCTGCTTGGGGTGCTGTCCGATTTGGACCAACACGTCGAACAGCTCGTCGACGTTGGTGAGGTTGAAGTTGCCGGCCACCACGAGGTTGCGGGTGCGCCAGTTGTTTTGGCGCAAAAACGGGTGGCAATTTTCAATCTCGTTCTTGCCAAACGTGCCGTAGCGCAAGTGACCGAGGAACAGTTCGCCGGTAAAGGCGTGGTCGTTTTGCAAGGCGACGGTGTCCAAAAGCTGCTCGGCCGAGAGGTCGGTGAAGCGGCTCATGATTTTTTGGAACAGGTCCTGAATCGGGCGAGGGTCCACCGAGCGCATCCGGCTGATGTAGCGTTTGCCGGGATTGACGTCGAGTTTGATGTTGGCCAAGCCCGCACCGTCCTGCCCTCGGTTGTGCTGCTTCTCCATCAGCAAGTACATTTTGTTGAGCCCGTAGAAGGGCGTGCCGTATTTCTCGGCGTAGTACTGGAGAGGTTTCTTGAGGCGGAGCAATGCAATGCCGCACTCGTGCTGAAGGAAGTCGCTCATGGACGGCGGCAAAGTTAGGCATTGTGAGGCAGGCCTCCGCGCTACTTTTGGGTCATGAATCACCCCCCCCTTTCCGACGCAGATTCCGCCCTGGTGATCCAGGGATGGGCGCGCGCCGTGACCGTGACCCAACACCTTGACGGGTTGCTCGACGCCGAGCCCAACCCCAACGAAGACGAGGCGCCATACGACAAGTACATTCCGATCAACAAGCAACGCGTGAAGCGCATTCGAAAGGCGCTTGCGAAGGATGGCTTGCGCGGCGATTTGAAAGCCGCGGCGGCGGGGTTGAAGGCGGGTTCGCGGATGCTGGTGTTGAACGAATTTTGGTGTGGAGACGGAGCCCAAATCCTCCCCGTGCACGAGGCCCTCGAGTCGGAAGCTTCGGGCAAGCTCGAAGTGCGTGTGCTGTTGCGTGACGAAAACGTCGACGTGATGGACTTGTTTCTCACCAACGGGGGCCGGTCCATTCCCAAGACGGTGCTGCTCGATGCGGACATGAACGTGCTGGGAACGTGGGGGCCAAGGCCGGAGGAGGCCATGACGCTCGTTCGGCGAATCAAAGCGGACCCGGTCCTCGCGCACACCTACAGCCAAGAAGTCCACAAGTGGTACACTGCGGACAAGCAACAGAACATTCAGGCCGAGTTGGCGGTACTTTTGGGGCATGCCCAAGGAGCTTGACCCCGAGGACTACTACACCACACCGGAAGGCTTCATTGTCTTCACGGAGGCCTACCACCTGAAGCGCGGACATTGTTGCCAAAGCGGGTGCAAGCATTGCCCCTACGGCTTTGACAAGAGCACCGGCCGCTTCACCAAGAAACCCACCACCCCATGACCGCAGCCCAACTCCAAGCCGCCATCCAAGAAGGCCTTCCCACCGTGTTGCCTCCTGCTGTCGAGCGCAATCCCGATTGGAGCCACGCCCCCGTCCGCAAGGACATTTTGACGGACAAGGAAAAGGCGTTGGCCCTGAAGAATGCGCTGCGTTATTTCCCCGCCGACCAACACGCGGAGTTGGCGCCCGAATTTGCCTCGGAGTTGCGCGCGTACGGACGCATCTACATGTACCGCTTGCGTCCGACCCACGCCATGAAGGCCTACCCCATCGAGTGGTACCCAGCCAAGTGCCAGCAGGCAGCGTCCATCATGTTGATGATCCAAAACAACCTGGATCCAGCGGTGGCGCAGCACCCTGAGGAGCTCATCACGTACGGCGGAAACGGGGCTGTGTTCCAGAACTGGGCGCAGTACCGTCTCGCCATGAAGTACCTGAGCGAGATGGAGGAAGACCAAACCCTCGTCATGTACTCCGGCCACCCGCTCGGCTTGTTCCCCTCGCATCGGGAAGCGCCGCGCGTCGTGGTCACCAACGGCATGGTCATCCCCAACTACAGCCAGCCCGATGATTGGGAGCGCATGAACGCGCTCGGGGTGAGCCAGTACGGACAAATGACCGCCGGCTCGTACATGTACATCGGCCCGCAGGGCATCGTTCACGGCACGACGATCACGGTGCTCAATGCAGGACGGATGATTGACCGCAAGCGCGGCATCACCGACACGACGGACGGGCTCGCGGGCAAGCTCTTCGTCACGGCCGGCCTCGGCGGCATGAGCGGCGCGCAACCCAAGGCCGCGAACATCGCAGGCTGCGTGTCGGTGACGGCGGAAGTCAACCAGGCGGCAGCCTACAAGCGGCACGAGCAGGGTTGGGTCGACCACGTGGTCACAGACCTCGACGAACTGTCGTCCCGCGTCAAGGAGGCGGTGGCGGCCAAGCGCGCCGAGTCGTTCGCCTACCTCGGCAACGTCGTGGAGGTTTGGGAGAAATTCGACGAAGACGGCGTGCTGGTGGACATGGGCTCAGACCAAACCTCGCTCCACAACCCCTGGGCGGGTGGATACTACCCCGTGGGACTGGACTTCGACGCGGCGAACGCGATGATGGCCGAAGATCCCGACACGTTCAAGACCCACGTGCAGGCGTCGCTCAAGCGGCACGCGGCTGCCGTGAACAAGCACACGGCGCGCGGCACGTATTTCTTCGATTACGGCAACGCGTTTTTGCTCGAGGCAAGTCGGGCGGGGGCCGACATTTTGGCCGAAGACGGCGACGGATTCAGGTACCCCTCTTACGTTCAGGACATCATGGGGCCGATGTGCTTCGATTACGGATTTGGGCCGTTCCGGTGGGTGTGCTGCAGCGGCGACCCTTCCGACCTCGACGTGACGGACAACCTCGCGGCCGAGGTGCTCGAGCGACTCATGGCGGAGGCGCCGGCGGACATCCAGCAGCAAATGCAGGACAACGTTCGGTGGATTCGGGAAGCCAAGGCCAACAAGCTCGTCGTGGGTTCGCAGGCGCGCATCCTGTATGCGGACGCTCAAGGTCGTGCCAAGATCGCGTCGGCGTTCAACGACGCCATCAAGGACGGTCGCCTGAAGGGTCCGGTCGTGCTCGGCCGCGATCACCACGACGTCAG
The DNA here is from genome assembly GCA_027621555.1 of Bacteroidota bacterium. Taxonomy (GTDB): domain Bacteria; phylum Bacteroidota; class Bacteroidia; order Flavobacteriales_D; family Sanyastnellaceae; genus UBA11663. Next base: position 54,298 of record JAQCBJ010000005.1, read on the forward strand.
TGGCACGGACAGCCCGTACCGCGAGACGTCCAACATTTACGACGGGTCGGCGTTCACGGCGGACATGGCCGTCCACAACTTCGTCGGTGACGGGTTCCGGGGCGCGACGTGGATCAGCCTCCACAACGGTGGCGGCGTCGGGTGGGGCGAGGTGATGAACGGCGGGTTTGGGATGTTGATTGACGGAAGCGAAGACAGCGAACGCCGCCTTCGGTCCATGCTGCACTGGGACGTCAACAACGGCATCGCGCGCCGAAGCTGGGCGAGAAACGAAGGCGCCCAATGGGCCATCGACCGCGCCATGGAGATGGAGCCTCGCCTGAAAGTCACGCGCGCCAACCACGCGGACGACGACCTCGTTTCGAAAGCCCTTTCCTGAACGGCCATGGACGCGTACGACCAGCGGTTCACCCGCGAGACGGAATGGGGCGATTTGCGGAACGCCAGATTTGAGGCCTGCACGTTTCAGGGCGCGGACTGGTCAGGGAAGGACCTGCGAAGCGCCCGGTTTGAGGAGTGCACCTTCGTGGAATGCGACTTGAGCAACGTCCGAACCTTGGGACTCGGGCTCCAAGACGTCACGTTCCGGGGCTGCAAGTTGGTGGGGTTGGATTTTGCGTCGTGCAACACGCTGGGGTTGGAGGTGCGGTTGGAGGAGTGCGTCGCAGACAGCGCGAACTTTGAAGGGATGGACGCGAAGGGCGTGGCCTGGAAAGGGGGCCGAGCGCACGGCGCGGATTTCACGGGCGCCAACTTGGAAGGAGTGGTGTTCGATGAGGTGGACTTGACGGATGCGGTGTTTGAGCGCACGCGGCTGGAAGGCACCGATTTTCGGACCGCGACCGGCTGGCGCATTCGGCCGGACGAGAACCGCGTTCGCGGGGCAAAGTTTCGCCGCGACGACCTCGAAGGTTTGGTGTCCGGGTGGCACCTCGATTTGACCTGAAGCGCGGAAAAGCACCCGAAGGAAACGATTTGCGTTTTTTTCGTTTCCTGTGCGCGCATCGCGTTGTAGTTTTGCGGCCGCATGTCGCAGACCTCCCTGTCCAACCCCCCTGCCAAAAACCTCGACGAACGAGGCACAGAGCTCCGTTCGCGGTGCACCCAACTGTTTGGTCGGTTTGGCATCAAGGCGCTCAGCATGGACGATTTGGCGGGCCATTTGGCTTGTTCCAAGAAGACGCTGTACAAATACTTCAAGGACAAGCGGGACCTCGTTTCCCAAGCGCTTCACAGCCACATTGACGGGTTGGAAGCTCAGATGACCGAGCTGATGACGGGGGAGGGGAACGCCATTGACTTGGCGCTGGCGGAAATGGAGAAGAAGCACAAGATGTTGTCGGCCATCAGCTCAACGGTGCTGTTCGACTTGAAGAAGTATTACCCCAAGGTGTTTGAGGCGACGCACGCCCGACGCCGCGACATGATTCGCCGGGTGGTGGTGCACAACGTCACGCGGGGGATGGAGCAGGACATGTACCGCGGCGACTTGAACGTGGATGCCGTGGCGGACTTGCATTTGGCCTTGGTTGAGGACATGGTGCGCCAGGCAGAGAACGGGACGCTGGAACGCCCGCTCGCTGAACATTTCAAAGAACTTTTCACTTACCACATCCGCGGGATCGCCAGCCCTCAAGGCCTGGATTACCTCGAATCGAAACTTGCGACGAACCGATGATGAATTCAAACCTGGGCCGCCGTTTGGCCCTCACGCTTGCCGCCGTGAGCTTGACGTTGGGCAGCGTTGCGCAGCGCGAGTTGAGCCTGGTCAAAGCCCAAACCCTCGGCGTCGAAAACGCCTACGCCATGCAGCGCGCGCGCATTGAGGTGCAGGTGGCTAAGCGCGACGTCAAGGAACTCCTCGCGACCGGACTTCCCCAAGTAAGTGCGTCCTTTGACATGAATCAGTTCTTGGACATTCCGACGCAGGTGGCTCCAGCATCGGCGTTCAACCCGAATGCGCCAGAGGACGAGGTGGCTGAGTTTGCCTTTGGGACAACGCAGTCCGCGACGTTGGGCGTGAATGCGACGCAACTGATTTTCAGCGGAAGCTACCTCGTTGGCCTGAAGGCGGCCAAGGTGTTCGCGGAAGCGAAAGACTTGGCTTTGGATGCCTCCGAGTTGGAAACGCGTCGCCTGGTGGCTGAAGCATACGCCACGGCGCTTGCGGCAGAGGCCAACGTCGCGACCTTGGATCAAGCCTTGACGTTGGTGAAAACTTCGGAGTCGGAATTGCGCGCCCTGGCTGCGGAAGGATTCGCCCAGTCGGTCGATGCCGATCAACTGCAATTGACGCGCCAAGCCCTGGAGCAGCAATTGGCGTCCGCTCGACTTCAAGCGGAATTGACCCTGAAACTGGTGCTGTTTCAATGCGGCCTTGACGTGACGGAAGAGGTGACTTTGACGGACAACTTGGAAGCGTTGACTGCCCTCCATGTGCCAGAGGCCGCGCCCGCCGCCCTCAACGTTCACGCCCTTCCTTCCTTGGAAGAGCAACGACGCTACTTGGCCCTGGCGCAGCTCGACGTCCAAAACCGCCGCGCCGAAGGCCTCCCGCAGGTGGCGGCTTTTTACACCAACAGCGCCCAAACTTTCCGAGACCCGGACTTTCCTGCGCTTGCGGAACAAAACAAGTGGTACCCCGCGCAGATTGTGGGGTTGTCGATGAGCATGCCGATTTGGACGAGCGGAGGAGGCAAGCAGCGCGTTGAGAAGGCGAAGCTTCAAGTGCTCACGGCCGAGTCGGGCCTCGCGCAATTGGAGTCGGCCGCAAGGTTGGAGTTTGAAGGGGCCAAGGCGGCTTTTTTGGACGCCCAGAGCGCCTTGAAAAACGCCAAAGAACAGCGTGCCTTGGCTTCCCGCATCCTCACCCAAATTGAGTCCGGACACAAGGAAGGCGTCCGGAGCAGCTTTGAACTCAACACCGCCCAAAATCAGCTCATCGAAGCTGAAGGAAACCTCATTGGCGCACAGTGGACCTGGATTTCAGCCCGGGAACGCCTGATCGCCTCCAACCCCCTCCCATGAACATGACATTGAACACCCTCGGCTTCGCAGGAGCCCTGACCACGTTGGCCGTGTTGCTGACGCAGTGTGGATCGCCGGCTGAGGCCGGAGCTGTGGAACGTGAGGATGCCTCGTCGCGCTTGACCCGCGTAGGCGTTCGCACCCTCAGCGCCCAACCCTTCGCCCACTCTTTCGCGGTGCAAGGCAACGTGGAAACGGATCGCATTGCCAGCGTGCTCGCGGAATTCCCGGGTGTCGTCGCCGAGGTGCTGACGGAAGAAGGCGCGCAGGTGACTCCGGGTCAAGCCTTGGTGCGGATCAACACTGACGTTTTGACCAAGCAGCGTGAGGAGTTGGTGACGCAACTTGAATTGGCCCAAACCCTGTTTGATCGTCAAGAGCGCCTTTGGAACAAGGACATTGGCTCGGAAGTGGAGTACTTGCAAGCTCGCACAGGCGTGGAAGCCTTGAATCGCAGCTTGGCCACGTTGGACCAACAAATCGACAAAGCCGTGATTCGCGCCCCTTTTGCTGGCGTGTTGGATCGCGTGTTTGTCAATGTAGGAGAGATGGCTGCGCCACCCATGCCGGTGGTTCGCGTTGTCGACCTGAAAGACCTGTACGTCCGCGCTGCGGTGAGTGACCACTATGCCGGTGTGGTTCGCGAAGGACAGCCCGTCAAGGTGGAGGCGCGTGGGCTGGAACCTGTCGAAAGCCAAATCCGCCGAGTCGGCCAATTCATCGAAGCGGCCAACCGAACGATTGACCTGACTGTGGATTTGCCGGCCGGTTCACGCGCGCTGCCCAACATGGTGGCGACCGTTCACATCACGGATTTGTCCTTGGACAGCGCCTTGGTGCTTCCTTCCGCCACAGTGCTTCAAGACGCGAATGGAAAGGAGTACGTCTACGTGCTGCGCGGCGACGTGGCCACGAAGCAACCCATCACGACGGGCATGGTGTCCGAAGGCATGATGTTGATCGAATCGGGATTGGTTCCTGGCGACCGCGTCATTGAGCGTGGGGCCACTCGCGTGGTGGACGGCGAACGTGTGACTTTGATTGAATCCTGAGCGGCACACCATGAGCGAAACGACCCCCAACACGACGCCCCAGAAGGGCGGAGGGAAGCTGCGTGAGTTTGGGCTGACGACGCTGAGCATCCAAAACAAGACCACGGTCTTCGTGCTCATCGCCATCATCACCCTGTCCGGCATCAGCAGCTACTTGACGGTGCCCAAGGAGGCCTTCCCGGAGATTGTGGTGCCCGAAATTTTTGTCAGCACGGCCTACCCTGGGAACAGCCCGGCCAACATGGAGAAGCTGATCACGCGTCCGTTGGAGAAGGAGATCAACACGATTTCCGGCATCGACGAGATCACGTCGACCAGCGTGCAAGGCTTCAGCGCCATTGACATCAAGTTCAATTTTGACGTGACGCCGACCGAGGCGCTGCGCAAGGTGAAAGACGCCGTGGACAAGGCCAAGGCCGACCCGGACTTTCCGACCGACCTGCCGGCCGACCCCAGCATCATGGAGCTCAACTTCAGCGAGCTCATGCCGGTCATGAACATCAACCTGAGCGGCGATTACCGCCTTCAGGACTTGAAGAAGTACGCCGAGTACCTCGAGGACAAGGTCGAAGCCCTGCCCCAAATCAGCAAGGTCGACATCCAAGGGATCAGCGACCTCGAGGTCGAGATTGAAGTGGACTACCTCCGCGCCGAGGCGATGCAAGTCAGCTTCAACGACATCGCCGGAGCCATTGCCGCCGAGAACATGACGGTGTCGGGCGGGGATCTGCTCGTGGACGGCGTGCGCCGCAGCGTGCAAGTGGAAGGTGACTTCACGAGCATCTCAGAGCTCGAGAACGTCATCATCAAGGCAGAGAACGGATTCATCGTGCACCTCCGCGACGTGGCGCGCGTGGCGTTTGTCGAGAAGGAAAAGGAGAGCTACGCCCGCGAATACTCGCGGCCGGTGGTGTCCCTCGACGTGGTGAAGCGCGCCGGCGAAAACCTCCTCGAGGCGTCGTCCGCGATCAACGCCATCATCGAGGAGGCGAAGCGCGACGTGCTGCCCCGCAACCTCAACGTGTCGATCACCAACGACCAGAGCGACATGACCCAAACCCAAGTGGAGGAGCTTCAGAACTCCATCATTTTTGGGGTCTTGCTCGTGGTTGGGGTGCTCCTGTTCTTCCTCGGGTTGCGCAACGCCCTCTTTGTGGGGGTGGCCATCCCGCTGTCGATGTTCATGAGCTTCCTCATCCTGAATTCGCTCGGCGTGACGTTCAACACGATGGTGTTGTTCTCGCTCGTGTTGGCGCTGGGCATGCTCGTGGACAACGGGATTGTGGTCGTGGAGAACGTGTACCGCCTCATGGACGAGGGGTACAGTCCGTTTGATGCGGCCAAATATGGGGTCGGCGAGGTGGCGTGGCCGATTGTGGCTTCGACGGCGACGACCCTCGCCGCCTTCCTGCCCCTGGCCATGTGGCCCGGCCTGATTGGCGAATTCATGAGCTACCTGCCGCTCACGCTGATCATCGTGCTCGGCTCGTCGCTCTTTGTGGCGCTCGTGATCAACCCGGTGCTGACGGCCGTCCTGATGAAAGTCGGCGAGGAAAACGTCAACCGTCGCCGGACCCACATCGCCACGGCGGTGCTTGTGAGTGTCGGAGCGTTGTTCCTGGCCCTGGGCGTGACGGCGTTTGGCAACATGCTCGTCCTGGCCGGGTTGTTGGGCTTGCTGAACACGTACGTGCTGTACCCCACCACGCGGGTGTTCCAAAACAGCTTGCTGCCTCGACTCGAAGAGGCGTACGAACGCTTTTTGAAGTACGCGCTGACGGGACGACGCCCATGGGCCTTCTTCTTTGGGACGGTGGGATTGTTGTTTGGCTCCATCGTGTTGATGGGCATCTTCCCGCCCAAGGTGTTGTTCTTCCCCGACAACCAGCCGCAGTACCTCAACATCTTCATCTCGAAGCCCATTGGCACCGACCTCGAAGAGACCAACGAGGTGGCGAAGGAGGTGGAGCACATCGTGCTTGACGTGTTGGCTCGCGACGAGTGGAAGCGCCCCAATCCCGAGACGGGCGAACTCGAGAGCTACATGGTCAACTCGGTGATCGGCACCGTGGGCAACGGCACAAGCGACCCCAACGAGGGTCCGCAGCTCGGACCGACGCCGCACAAAGCGCGCATCGTGGTGAACTTCGTGAAGTTCCAGGACCGCCGCGGGTTGGAAACAGCGGACGTCCTGTCAGCCATTCGGGAGGAGTTGCGCGGTTACCCCGATGCGGAGGTGGTCGTGACGAAGAACTCGGACGGCCCGCCCCAAGGCGCCCCCATCAACCTCGAGCTCGTGGGCGACGACTACGACGAGTTGCTCACGGCGAGCGAAGAAGTTCTGCTCTACTTGCGTGGCAAGGATTACGCCGGGGTGGAGGAGTTGAAAATCGACGTCGACAAGCGCAAACCCCAAATGCCCGTCGCCATCGATCGCGAGAAAGCCCGCACCTACGGGTTGAGCACCCGGGACATCGGTTACGCGTTGCGTACGGCGCTGTTTGGGCGCGAGGTGGGCACCTTCAAGGACGGCGAAGACGACTACCCCATCAACGTTCGCTTCGCGGAGGAATACCGCCACAGCAGCGACGCGCTCATGAACCAAAAGGTCATTTTCCGCAGCCAGAGCGACGGGCAAATCAAAGAGGTGCCCATCAGCGCGGTCGCCACGGCCAGCCGCGCCACCACGTTCAGCGCGGTGAAGCGGAAGGACCTCAAGCGCGTGATCACGTTGACGTCCAACGTCCTCGAGGGCGCCAACCCCACCGAGATCATCTCCAACATGGAGGCGGACATGGCTGCGGAACTCACCCTGCCTTCGTCGGTGCGCTGGGCCTTCACGGGCCAGCAAGAAGAGCAGCAGAAGGAAATGGCATTCCTGTCGAAGGCCTTGCTCATCGCCCTGTTCCTGATTTTCCTCATCATCGTCAGCCAGTTCAACAGCGTGACGACGCCATTCATCATTGGCTTCAGCGTGCTGTTTTCGCTGATTGGCGTGTTGCTCGGCTTGGTCATCTTCCAAATGGAGTTTGTGATCATCATGACCATGATTGGCATCATTTCGCTCGCCGGCGTCGTGGTGAACAACGCGATCGTGTTGATTGACTACACGAATTTGCTGCGTGCGCGGCGTCGCGAAGAGCTCGGGTTGGAAGACGGCGATTCTCGGGATGCGGTGACCAAGCTTCCTTTTGAGGAGGTGAATGAGGCCATTGTTCGCGGCGGACGAACGCGCTTGCGCCCCGTGTTGCTCACGGCCATCACCACGATTTTGGGCTTGCTTCCGCTGGCCATTGGATTGAACATCGATTTTGTGAGCCTGCTCACGGAGTACAACGCCAACATCTACGTGGGTGGCGACAACAACGTGTTCTGGAAACCCATGAGTTGGGCGATCATCTTTGGATTGACGTTCGCGACGTTCCTGACCTTGATCATTGTCCCGGTCATGTATTGGTGGATCGAGCGCACGACCTACAAACTCGCTGGTCGGCTGGTGTAACCCTGCGGGCAAAAAGGCATGAAAAAGGGAGGCTCCACATCGGGCCTCCCTTTCGTTTGTTGGTGTTGTGCCAGGCCATCACCCCTCCACCTCGTGGGTGTCGAGGTTGAGGATGTACGTGTTGCCGTTTCGCGTGATGGTGGCAAGGTTGTCGCATTCCCCGTCCCCAAAATCAATCACGACGTCATGCTGCGGGCGATCCACGGTGACGGTTCCTGAAATCGGATAGCCGCAGGGACGGCTGTGCACGACGGCGTCCAGGGTGCGGGTGGAGCTGCCCCAGCCGTTCGTGGTTCCGTGGGTGGCCACGCCGTTGCGCTCCACGATGTCGTCTTCGCAATCTTCGGTGTCAAAGCCTTCAATCCACGCGAGGGTGCCGACGTACGTTCGCGTGATGGTGTGGTTGTTTCGGGTGAGGGTCATCTCGTGGTCTTGCCCAAACATGGCTTGGTTCTCCTCGTCGATGGGCCCCACGTTGGTGACCACGCGTGTGCCGGTTAGGGTCATGCTGTTGACTTGGAAATTGTCAAACGTCGTGGTGCGAACCGAACCGAGTTCCGACATGTCTCCGGTGAGCACAACCTCAATGACCCCGCTCCGGGTCGCACCACCAGGTCCTGTGCACCCCTCTCCAAAGTCCAAGGTGAGGGTCCGTGGGTAGATGTCTTCCCCTGTGTCGGTCACCGTGACGCATTCAGGCAAATAGGGGCTGTCTAGGCCACATGGACCGTTGGCGTTTTGGCGCATGGTTAAGGCATCGACTGGGCCTCTGAGGTGGCGGTCAGCGAAATCAACCACAGATTCGTCCGCGGCCAGTGCTCGCGTTTCAGGACCTTGGGCGTCCTCTCGGTTGCACGAGGTCAGGACAGTTGCCACCATGGCGGTGGCGAGGAACAGGTGTTGGATCTTCATGAAATTGAAAGATTGGTTTGGGGGTGGGACGAGGGAGCGTGCAGAAAGTTGAGACTCCCGCGACGACTTTAACACCCGTTGTCAGCGTTCGATGACGCGCTGGACGCGGGGACCGATGCGCGTAAGCAGCTCGTACGAGATGGTCTTGGCTTGCGCTGCGACCTCGTCCAAACGCGGATTCGCCCCCCACAACGTCACCCGGTCGCCGGGATGGACATCGAGTCCGGTGACGTCCACGGTGGTCATGTCCATGCACACCCGGCCCACCGTCGGAAGCAACCGACCTTTCCAAAACACCTGGCCTCGTCCGTTTCCAAGGTTGCGGGGGTAACCGTCGGCGTACCCCACGGACAGCACTGCGAGTACTCGGTCGTGGGTGGCGGCGTCCGTCCACCCGTAGCCCGCACCCTGCCCAGCCGGAACGTGGACGAGTTTGGCGACGCCGGTTTCCAACGACAACATGGGCTGGAGTCCCAATTCGAGCGCTCCCGCACCAAGGCCATACATGGCCAGGCCAACGCGGATGTGCGTGGTCAGGCTTGCCCAGCTTTCCCTGTGAGATTCTGGGATGAGTTCGTGAACGCGTGCGGCACCCGCGGAATTGAGGATGTGCACCGGAACGTCGCGGTAGTGCGTCTGGGTTCGGCGTTGGAATTGTTCGAGCTGGGCGCGGGTTTTGTCGTCGAGGGAAGGGTCGTCGGCTCCCGCCAAATGCGACATGACCGTGGCCAATTCCAGTTCTGTTTCAGCCAGCACCGCGGCCACCTGCGCGTCCTCCTCTTCCGCCAACCCGAGGCGATGCATGCCGGTGTCGAGTTTCAGGTGCACGGGCCACGCTGTTAGGCCCTTTGCCGCGGCCCATTGCTGTGCAAGTTGAACGTGTTCAAAGGAGACCAACTGGGGCTCGAGCTTATGCGTAGCCAACACGTCAAACGTGCCGGGGTCAGGGTTCAGCACCAAGATGCGCGCCTTGATCCCGGCTTCTCGAAGCGCCACACCTTCGTCGGCGTACGCAACGGCCAGCCAGTCCACGCCCTGCGATTCCAACAAACGGCCCAACACCACCGGGTCCGTGCCGTACCCCAGCCCTTTGATGACGGCAAGGACGCCACAGGCGCCCACATGGGCTTTGAGGATGCGCACGTTGTCGATCAAGGCGGAGGCGTCCAGGGTCAAGGCCGTTACGTGCCGTCGCGGCGCCAAGGCGTTTTGCACCGACCCCAAACGTTCGTGCGAAGACACCTTCACCAGAACATGGGCGCCGGACAATTCGTGGGCAGCGCGTTCCAAGGCGTGGAGGTCATGAATACACCGAACGTCCACGTCACGTTTCGCGCGTGATTCCTGTCGAATCGTGTCGAGGAACGTGGCCGTCGTGGCTTCTGACCACTCGGGGACCCACATCCAAACCGCGTCGAGTTGCGATTGGGCAAGTCTTCTCGCCAACGCTTCGGCGCGCTTTTCGGGACCAAGGCCGCTTTGAGGGACATCCCCGACGAGGGCGAGCAAAGGCCAATCTTTTGGGAGGCGATTCAGCGCTTCCAAAGCCACATCGAGGGACCCCAAGTCGTGGCTGCAGTCGTCTTGCAGGAGCACGCCACCTTGCGGACGAGCCACCGATGAGAGTCGCCCGGTCAGTTCACGCAATTGAGGCAGACGTTCTTGTAGCGAGGCCAACGTCGCGCCATGATGCAGGGCAACGAGGGAGGCCGTCAAGGCGTTTCTCACGGAGCCCAAATCGTGAAACGGCAAGGGCACCGATGCCTGCTCACCCTGCCAATGCAAAGTCACGGCTTGAGGAAGGTTGGTGAGGTCCGCGCCCAAATCAACACCAGCCTCATTTGGATCGCCCCACGTGATGATTTCGCAGCCCAACTTCGCACGGCATGCCTCCACAAAGGCGTGCGGCATGAACACGCGCGACACCGACCCAAACAGCGCGCATTTTTCTTCCGCCAGCCGGGCGTCGTCGCGGAAGTTTCCGGCATGCGCATCGCCGAGATGCGTCAGCACACCCTCCGTCGGAGCAATGCACTCGCGCAAGCGAGCCATTTCGCCTGGCTGCGAAATCCCCGCCTCGATCAATGACACGTCGTGATGGGCGTCCAAAGACCAAACGCTCAGCGGCACGCCCAATTGGCTGTTGTGGCTCAGTGGGCTTCGGTGCACGGCGGTGGTCTCGGGCAAGAGCTGGGCAACCCACTCTTTGACCGTGGTTTTTCCGTTGCTTCCCGTGATCGCCAAGACAGGTCCATCGAAGGCATCGCGTTGAGCGCGTGCAAGACGTTGCAAGGCCAGCAGGACGTCGTTCACCACGAGAACATCCGAGCCCTGTGCCCACAGTTCAGAGCCTTTGCAATGGCTCACCACAAACCGACGCACTCCGGCACGGTGAGCTTCGGTGAGAAAGTCGTGCCCATCGTGCCACGGACCCTTCAAAGCAAAAAACACGGTGTCCTCAGGATGCTGAAGGGTTCGAGTGTCGGCCGTCAACCGTTGCACGACGCCCTGGTCAGAACCGTTCGAAGCGAGGCGCCCGGGGTGGTGCGTCACGTGCTCGACGCACCACAGGCGCCAAGCGTCGATGCTCCACCCCCGTCCTGTCATGCGGACTTTTCTTCGTTCGCGGCGACGTAGGCGTGGCGCGCGAGCGGGATGTACCGGTCTTGCGCGCCCAATTCCACTTGAGACGTCCCGCCGGCAATGCGGTGAGAGAAATGCGCGGCGCGGCCGGTTTCGACGCAGACGGCATGGAGTTTGGTCACTTCTTCCGCCAAGGCCAGCAATTCAGGCATGGGCCCAAACGGCCGCCCTTCGTAATCCAAATCCAACCCCGCCACAATCACGCGGTACCCCTGGTTGGCGAGGTCGTTGCAAACTTGAGGCAAACCTTCGTCGAAGAACTGGGCCTCGTCGACCGCCACAATGCTGTAGCCTTCCGAACGTCCGGGTTCACGTAAGCTCGCCGCTTGAACGTGGTTCCAAAGCTCTTGGCTGTTGCCCACCACGATGGAGGTCATGGCGTTTTTGTCGTGGCTCACCACCTCGACGTTGTCGTACCGGGTGTCGGTGGCGGGTTTGAACAAGGCTACGGGGAGCTTGGCGATTTGGGCACGCCGAATGCGACGAAGCAGCTCCTCCGTCTTGCCGGAAAACATCGGTCCACAGACGACTTCGAGGCGGCCCTCTCCTGCGGGGAGGCCGTGCGGCGAAGAGAAATGATCGGATGCGTGCATGGAACGGCAAGTTAGCGCGCGGCGGGGTGTATGTTTGGGCTTATGAAGCCAATTTCCCTCAAGTTGCTCACCGCGTGTGGCGTCTTGCTGACAGCCCTTACGGCCTCGTGCACCCAAACCCCGGGCGACGGCGGTCGCGCTAGCATCACCGGCCATGTGGAAGAGGAAGCGCGGTTGGTGTTGACCAACGGGAATTCCGCGCAGGGCGAACCGTACCCCGCGCGCGACCACAACGTGTTCCTGATCTACGGCGACAACGTGGGGCCGGACGACCAAGTGGAAACCAACCACGAAGGGGACTTTGTCTTTCCGTGGCTTCGCCCCGGCGACTACACGGTGTACGTGTACAGCGAGGACACCTCGGGAACCAACCCACCCCAAGATTTGGTCGTGCTTCAAAAAGTGACCATCGAGTCGGCCACCGAGACCTTGGTGCTGGACACCCTGCGCGTTTACAAGGAGCTCTGAACCCTTGCGCATGACCTCCCTGATGACGCATCGATCTTTTGTGGCGTTCGCGCTCTGGGCCTTGGCGATTTCGCAGGCTTGGGGTCAAGCTCCGCAAGGCTGGATCAGCGTTTCTGCAGGCCAAGACCTTCCCCGTGATTGGGAGTGGTCCGCCGAAGGCCAAAGGCGAAACGCAGGGTCACGCTGGAGCGAAGGGCTCGTCGACCTCGGCATCGAACGTTCGTTTGATGCACTTCCCGGCTGGTCCCTCGGAGGCCAATGGCGAACGGGCTGGGAGTGGCCGCCAGAAGGGGGGTGGACCGCGTCGTGGCGATGGGCCACTTCCGCCCAATGGCGCACAGACATCGGCGACCACAAGATGGGTCTCCGTGTGAGGCATCAGTTCGGTGGGCCATGGATGCGCCCCTGGGATCGAGCGCGGTGGCGCGTGCAGGCCAAGTGGATCCACGACCTCCCCGACGGTTGGAAGCTCGAACCGTCCGTCGAAACCTTCCTCGGCCCCCGCGCCCTGACCACAGAAACGGGGATTCGTCTCGAGCCCGTCGCCCTGCGCGGCCGCTTGGCGATCGACAAAAAGCTCGCCAAGCGCCGCCACCTTACCCTCGGCTACCAGTTCCAATCCGCAGTGCACTCGCACCCCTCCACGCCAGAACACACCGTACTTTTGGCCCTCGATTTGGAGTTGAAAAAGGTCAAGAAGCGCAAGAAGGACGCCCCGGCCTCGTGAGAAAAACAGGCCTCTCGTGAAACTTTGTCCACGAAGTCGCTTGGGTTGTCCACATCATTTCCTATCTTCGCACCCCCAAATTTTGGGGAAACTCAACTACGCAACCCGTACGCTGTGGATACTTTG
>JAQCBJ010000041.1 GCA_027621555.1 Bacteroidota bacterium
ATGGCCAAACCTGGAACGAGGTAGAGCAGTGATTGCTGCATGGGGTAGTGGTTAGAGGGCCGCGGTTCGGCCCGGTTGATCTAAAGTTGTTTTGAGGTAAGGCTGTGTTAGGCGACGTAAGCTACGTCTTTGCACGCTTCCACGATGTCCTTGACTTGAGGAAGGGCTTCTTCAATCAAGGCCGTTGAGAACGCAAACGGCGTGTCGCTCTGGCAAAGGCGGCGAATTGGCGCGTCGAGGTGATCGAACGCGTGACGCTGCACACGGTACGTGATTTCCGTCGCGATGGACGCCACAGGGAAGCTCTCTTCCACAATCACCAAGCGGTTCGTTTTCTTGACGCTTTCCAAGATGGTGTCAAGGTCAAGGGGGCGAATCGTCACCAAGTCGATGATTTCCGCTTCGATGCCTTCTTTCGCCAATTCGTCAGCCGCGGCGTGCACGTCCTTGAGGATCTTGCCAAACGACACGATGGTCACGTCGTCGCCCTTGCGACGAACGTTTGCCTTGCCGATGGGCACGAGGAATTCCCCGTCAGGAATCATGCCTTTGTCGCCGTACATCTTCTCCGACTCCATGACAAGAACAGGGTCGTTGTCGCGGATGGCCGACTTCAGCAGGCCCTTGGCTTCATACGGCGTGAAGGGGGTGACCACCTTCAAACCAGGCATCGACGCGTAGAGGCTCTCGTAGCTCTGGCTGTGCGTTGCCGCCAATTGCCCTGCCGTGCCGTTGGGGCCGCGGAACACGATGGGAACGGAGAACTGTCCGCCGCTCATCTGGAGCATTTTGGAGGCGTGGTTGATGATTTGGTCTGAGGCCAACACCGCAAAGTTCCACGTCATGTATTCCACGATGGGACGCAGGCCATTCATGGCTGCACCCACCGCAATGGCACTGAATCCGAGCTCGGCGATGGGGGTGTCAATGACACGGTCTGCACCAAACTCATCCAACATGCCTTTGGAGGCTTTGTAGGCGCCGTTGTACTCAGCCACTTCCTCCCCGAGGAGAAAGACTGACTCGTCTCGACGCATCTCTTCGCTCATGGCCTCGGCCACGGCTTCCCTGAAAGTGACTTCACGCATTGTAGGTCCGATTTGGGCGGCAAAGGTAATCCATAGAGCAATGCCCCGTCCAAATGGGGGAATTGGATGCGTTTGAGGGGCATCGAATCGTCCCTGCTGACCTACCTTTGTGGTCCCTCCAAGGCCTTGAAAAGCCACGTCGGAGGCCGATTCATTCAATGACCATGAAGTTTCTCGTTTGCATCAGCAAAGCCCCGGACACCACGAGCCGGATTGCCTTCACCGAAGGCGACACTCAATTTGACGCCAACGGCGTTCAATTCATTGTGAACCCTTACGACGAGTGGTACGCGCTTGTGCGTGCGCTTGAACTGAAGGAGCAGCATGGAGGCACCGTGACCACCATCACCGTGGGCCAGGCCGACTGCGATCCGGTGATCCGCAAAGCTTTGGCCATCGGAGCCGACGACGCCATTCGCGTGGACGCCAACCCAACCGACGCGATGCAAGTCGCGGGGTTGATTGCGGAGCAAGCGAAAGCAGGAGGGTACGATGTGGTGTTGTGCGGCAAGGAAACGATTGACCACAACGGCTCGGTGGTGGGCGGCATGCTCGCCGAGATGCTCGATGCCTCGTTCATCAGCCTGGCCACCTCGCTCGACCTCGAAGGGGGCAAGGCCCAGGCCAAGCGCGAAGCGAGTGGCGGATTGGAACGCGTTGAAGCAACGTTGCCCGTGGTGGTCAGCTCCGCCAAGGGAATGGCGGAGCAACGCATCCCCAACATGCGCGGCATCATGGCGGCGCGCACCAAGCCCCTGAACGTCGTGACTCCAGGTGGAGCGACGGAAGGCACGGGTGTGTCGAAGTTTGAGCTTCCCCCGGCGAAAGGTGACTGCAAATTGATTTCTGCAGACACTCCTGAAGAACTCGTGCGTTTGTTGCGCGAAGAAGCCAAAGTCCTCTAACCCCAAACCTGAACGTCATGAATTGTTTGGCATTTGTCCCTTCGAAAAACGGCCAGGCCACCAAGGCTGGCTTGGAAGCAGTGTCCTACGCGAAGCAGTGCGGCGCGGCGGTTACGGCGGTGATGGTTGGAGCGTTGAACGGCGACGGCGGTGCGGGCGCAGCAGGCGCCACCAAAGTTTTGCATGTGTCTGAAGAATTGCACGACGAAGGTCAAATCGCCAAGGTCGTCTCCGCCGCTGCCGAAGCAGCAGGAGCGGATTGGGTGGTCGCGCCTCACGATCACGTGGGCCGCGCGGTCGCTCCTCGTGTGGCGGTGCGCCTCGGCGCAGGCATGGTCCCCGGCGTGACGGGCCTCCTCGAAGGAAGCACGGTGAAGCGAAACGTGTTCAGTGGAAAGGCCATGGCGCACGTGGACGTCAAGACAGCCAAGAAAGTGATCACCACGACCCCCAACGCGTTTGGCGTGGCGGGTGACGGAGCGGCTGCGGCTGTGGAGTCCTTCGCGGCCGACGCGGGAGAAGCGCGGTTGAGCGTGACGGGATTCGAACCCTCCAGCGCTGACGGCTCCGTGCCGCTTCCTGAAGCGGTTCGCGTGGTCTCAGCCGGTCGCGGATTGAAAGGCCCCGAGAACTGGGGCATCGTCGAGGAACTGGCCCAAGCCTTGGGCGCCACGACGGCGTGCAGCCGTCCCGTGAGTGACATGGGGTGGCGTCCTCACCACGAGCACGTGGGTCAAACCGGCATCACCATTCGCCCCGACCTTTACATCGCTGCAGGCATCTCTGGCGCCATCCAGCACTTGGCGGGCGTCAACCAAAGCAAGGTCATCGTCGCGATCAACACCGACCCTGAAGCCCCGTTCTTCAAGGCGGCCGATTACGGCATTGTGGGTGACGCGTTTGAAGTCTTGCCTAAATTGACGGCAGCGATCAAGTCCATGGGTTGAGCCCAGATTTGACGCTGAACGGACAACTCCATGAAGAAGATCGACCTTGAAATTTTGGACATCGCCTTGAGCGGGTCTTCTTCGGGTGCCTACGCTTTGGTGCTTGGCGAAGTCAAGGGCAAGCGGAAGCTCCCCATCGTCATTGGCGGGGCAGAAGCCCAATCCATCGCCATTGAATTGGAGAACATGCGGCCGAGTCGGCCGTTGACGCACGACTTGATGAAGAACACCATGTCGGCGTTTGGGATGGAGGTGACGGAGGTGCTCATCCACAAAATGACCGAGGGGATCTTCTACGCGCAGCTGACCGTCACCGACGGCATCCGCGAGGAGCACATCGATTCGCGGTCATCGGATGCGGTGGCCATTGCGGTGCGCTTTGGATGTCCGATTCGGTGCAGCGAGCAGGTCATGGAAGCGGCAGGAGTGGATTTGGACGGCACGGAGGGAGAGATGCCCGAGGTGGAAGATGTCCCCATTCCGAGGTCGTCTGCTCCCAAAGAAGAATCCCTTGAAGACCTCAAACGCCGTTTGGATGAGGCCATCGCAACAGAGAATTACGAGTTGGCGTCGGAGCTGAAGAAGCGCATCGACGAGCGCAAGGGATAAGTGCACGCCCGGCAACTTGGGTGCAGGGTCGGCGCGGGGTCAGTATCTTCGCGTCATGAACAAATCCGTCGGCATCATCATGGGCAGCGCCAGCGACCTTCCCGTGATGGAAGGCGCTCAAAAGGTGCTTCGCGAACTTGGGGTGGCGTGTGAAATGACCGTGGTTTCGGCGCACCGGACCCCCGACCGCATGGTGGAATACGCCCGTGGGGCGGCCGAACGTGGCATCGGCGTCATCATTGCGGGAGCCGGTGGGGCGGCCCACCTGCCGGGCATGACGGCGTCGCTGACGCCACTTCCAGTGATTGGGGTGCCCATCAAAAGCCGAAACAGCATCGACGGGTGGGACTCGGTCTTGAGCATCCTGCAAATGCCTTCGGGCGTGCCTGTGGCGACCGTGGCGTTGGACGGGGGGACGAACGCCGGGATTTTGGCAGCTCAGATCTTGGGCGCCACCGACGACGCTCTGCGTGCGCGCATCGCGGATTTCAAGGAAGGACTCAAGGACAAGGTCATGGGGTCGATCGATGCGGTGGAGTCGCACGAAGCCAAGTGATTGCCCGATGAGCAGCCACACCACCTACCGCCCACAAGACCTCGACGCACGAAAACTGCACGGATGTTTGTTGGGGGGCATTGCGCCACGCCCCATTGCTTTCGTGAGCACGGTGGACGGCCAAGGCCGCGTCAACCTGGCGCCGTTCAGCTACTTCAACGTGTTTTCTGCGAATCCGCCGATGGTCATTTTTTCGCCTGCGCGTCGCGGTAGGGATGCCACCACCAAGCACACGTGGGACAACGTGCAAGAGGTAGGTGAAGTGGTGGTTAACCTGGTGGATCACGCGTTGGTGCACGCCTGTTCGCTGGCCAGCACGGACTACGCGGAAGGCGTCGATGAATTTGTCAAGGCCGGCCTGACGCCGGTTCCTTCAGAAGAGGTCCAGCCTCCGCGGGTGGGAGAGTCGCCCGTGCAGCTCGAGTGCAAAGTGATGAAAGTTGAATCGCTGGGGGAGCAAGGAGGAGCAGGCCAGTTGGTCTTTGCGGAGATTGTGCGCATGCACTTCCGTTCGGACGTGCTGAACGAGGCGGGCGTGCCTGACGCGGCCAAGTTGGACCTCGTGGGGCGTTGCGGTGGCGATTACTACGTCCGTGCGAACGAAGCGTCGTTGTTCACCGTGCCCAAACCGCTTGGCGTGATGGGCATGGGGGTGGACGCCCTTCCTGAAGACATCCGCACGAGTCGTGTGCTCACGGGCAATCACCTCGCGATGTTGGGCGGTTGCGAAAGCGTGCCGGACGAGACGGACGTCAACGAACACAAACTCTTGGAGCTGGCGGACGTGTTCATGGAGCACGAGGGCGATGGTGTGCAGCTGGAGCACGTGTTGCATTTGATGGCGGCCGATTTTTTGGACAGGGGAATGGTGGATGAAGCGTGGAAAACCCTCCTCGCATTCAACGCTGGATAAGGCGGGAAAACGGGCGCGGCATCCTACCTTCGTTTCATGGCATTTGAAGTGAAAGGAACCCTCAAGAAGCTGTTTGATCAGCAAGATTTTCCAAGTGGATTTTACAAGCGTGACTTCGTCATCACGACGATGGAGCAGTACCCGCAGGACATCAAGTTCTCGGCGCTCAAGGAGAAGTCGGAGCAGCTTGGTCAATTCTCGGAGGGCGATGTGTTGAACGTGAAGTTTGACTTGCGGGGCCGGGAGTACAACGGCCAGTACTACGTCGATTTGAACGCTTGGCGCATCGAGCGTGGGGACCAAACCGCCGGCGCCGAAGCCGGTCAACCCGCCGCCGTCAGCGCGGCACCGATGCCTCCCGTCCCACCGATGCCCGCGACGGCACCTGCCGACGACGACGACCTCCCATTCTAACCCCGGCGCATGCCCGCGCCTCCCACGACCTCGTCGAGCCTGGAGCGTGCGCTGAACGCGTACGCCCGAGGCTTTCAACGGTGGTTGCCCAGTCCGTTCACCATTGCGGTGATCCTCACGGTGGTGGCGGCCGGGCTTGCGATGACTACCGCCGCACCGAGTGAAGTGCTTGATGCCTGGGCGCAAGGGTTGTGGAATCCGGGCTTGATTCGATTTGGGTTTCAGGCGATGTTCATGTTGGTCTTGGGCCACGTGCTTGCCTTGGCACCTCCCGTGCTGCGTGCTTTGGGGCGCGCGATCGATTGGATTGTGAAGTCGCCCGCGAACGCCCCTGCGAAGGTGGCGCTCTTGAGCATGTTGCTGGGCTGGCTCAACTGGGGCTTGGGTCTGATTGCCGGGGCGATTTTGGTGCGTGGTGTCATGGACCGACGTCGTTCCCAAGGGGTCGGTTCGCCTCTTGAAGGCGTGTCGCTCGGCGTGTTGGGGGCGGCAGGCTACACGGGATTGCTCGTTTGGCACGGCGGACTCGGAGGCTCCGCGCCTTTGAAGGTGGCGGAATCTGGACACCTCGCATCGCTGATTCCCAATGCAACGTGGTTGGAGGAGGTTCCGGACGCTTTGACGTTGAGCCAAACCGCCCTCACAGGATGGAGTCAAGCGGTGACGTTGTCGGTCATGGTTGTTGTGGTGCTCACGTTTCTATGGCTCGGCCGGCGCGTTGGGGCAGGAGGAGCCAATGCGTTGCCTCAGGCCAACCCAACACCTCAAGCATCGGAGGAGCAAGGAGAGGGAGGCGGTGGATTGGCGGATGTTCTGGATCGTCGGAAGGCGGTGGCGTATGTGCTTGGTGCAGCATGCCTCTCTGGGGCATTCAGTTGGGCCTGGAATTCAGGTCCGTGGACCAAACTCGCGTTCGTGACTCCGGATTGGATCAACATGGTGTTGCTCGGTGCGGCCATGCTGGCGCACGGAGAGGTTCGGGGAATGCTTCGGGCGTTGGACGAAGCCATTTCGGGAGCGTCTGGGATTTTGGTGCAGTTTCCCCTGTACTTTGGAATCATGGGCATGGTCTCTGGAACGGGGCTCGGGACGTTGCTCGCCGATTCGTTGGTGGGGGCGACGTCGGCCGCCTGGTTGCCGGAAGCGCTGTTCGTGTCTTCGGGCGTGCTCAACGTGTTTGTGCCGAGCGGGGGAGGCCAGTGGGCCGTGCAAGGCCCGCTCGTGCTGGAAGCCTGCCATGCCTTGGGCTTGCCGTTGGAGCGCGGAATCATGGCCATGGCCTTTGGGGACGAACTGACCAACATGCTCCAACCGTTTTGGGCGCTGCCGTTGTTGGGCATTACAGGCCTGTCCGCGCGCGACATTCTGCCGTATTCCCTGCTCGTCATGGTTGTGGCGGGGGCGGTCATGGTGGGATTCTTGGCATTTTGGGTGTGAACGGACGCGCCGTGCGTCAATTCGTGGTCTTCCGCCCGAACTTTGCGTCGTGAACCGTGAATTTTCTACTCATGTCCTGCCCAACGGCCTGCGCATCATTCATGCGTGGATGCCCCGGGAAGTGACGCATTGCGCCCTGGCAATCAATGTGGGTACGCGCGATGAGGGGGAGGGGGAAGCGGGTTTGGCCCATTTCATTGAGCACGTGCTGTTCAAGGGGACGCACAAGCGCAAAGCGTTTCACATTCTGAACCGGATGGAATCGGTGGGCGGTGAAATCAACGCATACACGACCAAAGAGGACACGTGGATCACGTCGTCGCAACGCGCCAAGGACACCGAACGGGCGCTGGAATTGCTCGCGGACATTGCGTTTCGAAGCACGTTTCCAGAGGCGGAGTTGGACAAAGAACGAGACGTCATTTTAGACGAAATCGCTGGGGTTCAGGATCAGCCGGGCGACATGATTTTTGAGGACTTCGAGGCACGTTTGTTTGCGGGGCACGCGTTGTCTCAACCCATTCTAGGCACCGCTGAAAGCGTGAAAGCGTTGTCCCGCGAGCAGGTGGCCGGATACGTTGCGCGTCATTACCGTCCGGACAACATGGTGCTGGGCGTGGTGGGGGCGGTGACGTGGGAGCGCGTGGTGGCATGGGCGGAACGGCATTTTGGGGACGTGCCGACCTCGGAGATGTCGAAAAAGGTGGTCCGGACGGCACCTTCGGAGGGGGCGACGTTTGGGATATCAGAGATGAAGGGCATTCACCAAGTGCATCACTTGACGGGAGCGGTGGCTCCGGGTGGGGATTCGAGGGACAAGTTGCCGATGACGGTGCTGGCCAACATTCTCGGAGGCCCTGCGATGAATTGCCGGCTCAACCTGAACATTCGCGAAAAGCACGGGATGGCCTACCACATCGAGGCCAACCACGTCGTGTACCAAGACGCGGGCGTATTCAACGTGTATTTCGGAACGGACGCCCGGTTTCACGGCAAGGTCGAGCGCCTGGTGCGCAAGGAATTGAAGGCCATGCGGACCAAGGCGCTCGGCACGCGCCAGCTCCACGACGCCAAACAACAACTCCTCGGCCAAATTGCGCTCGGGCACGACCACGGTGCGACGGTCTTGTCCGGTTTGGCCAAAACTTACCTGATGTACGACCGGGTGGAAACCCTCGACTCCCTGATCCAGGCCATTGAGGCGTTGACCGCGCAAGATTTGATGGAGGTGGCCAACACTTGGCTTCCAGAAGAAGCCCTGAGTCATTTGACGTTCACCACGCCGCGCGCGTAGACGCTGTCGCGATGTCTCAGTCGCGGTTGAAGCTGTGCCAATCGTTGTGGCGTTCTTCAATCCCGTTTTTCACGGAGCGAATTTTGAGCGCCAACGTGGCCCAAATCCGTTCGTTCTGCTCCAACAATTCGCGCATCGCTTCGTCGTCGTTGTCTGCAGCGAGGGCCATTTGGGCCAGGATCGGGTGGTCGTGATTTCTCAACCATTGCACGGCACGTGCGTCGCCCTCTGCACCCCCGCACAGCGCCATCAATTCAGGAAACCCCTCGTTCAGCAACCACTCCCTGGCTGAAGCCTGGTTGTGCATGGCGTGAACGAACAATCCGAGCTCGGGAAACCCGTTGCCGAGCAGCCAATCGCGGAGCTCTGCGTTCCCGGAGATGGCCTCGCCCCAAGCGACCAATACTTTGATGGGGTATTGCCTTGCCATCCCCAAAAGGTAGGGCATCCCGGGCTACCTTCGCGGTCTTGAAATCCCCGCTTTTTACCCCCACCTTTTGGTTGCTCTGCACAGGCACGGTGCTCTTCATGGCAAGCTTCGGAATGCTTCTTCCAGAGCTTCCGGGCTACCTCTCCAGCATGGGCGCCAGCCATTTGATCGGGTGGATTGTGGCCCTGTTTACGGTGGGGGCGTTCGCCAGCCGTTTCATTTCCGGCCGTTTGGCCGATTTGGCGGGCCGTAAGCCGGTGATGTTGTTCGGTACCGCCGTCACGGCCTTGGCGGGATTCGCCTACATTGGCGTAGCACGCGTGGACGATGTCGCATGGACGGTGTCGGGATTTTTGGTGGTGCGCTTGTTGCACGGCATGTCCACGGGGTTTCGTCCCACAGGGACGAGTGCATTTCTGACAGACATCGTGCCACTCGATCGACGCGGCGAAGCCTTGGGCTACCTCGGCGTGGCAGGAAATGCCGGCATGGCCCTGGGGCCTGCCCTTGGCAGTTGGCTCGCGGTGGAATATGGGTACGACGCCATGTTTTTGGCAAGCAGCGTTTTGGGAATTGCGGCGTACGCCATGACGTGGCTCCTTCCGGAAACGCTTCCTCATGCACGTCGCGTCGAGTGGAGCGATTTGAACGTGTTTAAGGGGGGCGTCATCGAGAAGGCGGCGTGGCCTGCGTCCTTTTTCTTGCTGCCCGTGGCGATGGCCTTTGGTACGTTTCTGACTGTGACGCCAGACCTCGTGGAAGGCTTGGGCTTTGTCTACAAAGGATCATTCAACACCATTGTTGTCGTGGCTTCCGTGGCCACGAGATTGGTGGCTGGCCGGGCGTCGGACAAGCACGGTCGTGTCGAGTTGATGATGGCTGGAGCGGTGTTGCTCGCCATTGGCATGGCCCTGTTTTCGTTTGCCACCACCGTTCCCATGTTGGTGGCGGCAGGTGTCGTGTATGGCCTGTCGGTGGGGATCAACATGCCCACCATTTTTGCGTGGACCGTGGACTTGGCACCTGAAGGAAAAGCAGCGACGGCTCTTGGCACCATGCTCATGGCACTGGAGGTCGGCATCGGCCTGGGCGCCTACGTTTCTGGGACGTGGTACGCGACCAACCCCTCGGTGCTTTTGTCGTTGTATGCAGGCTGTGCCGGATTTGGATTGCTCGGATTTTCTTTCCTCGCTTGGTGGCGCCGCGTTCACAAAAAAGGCGGGTTCGCCGGTTGATAACTCCAACCGATGTGGCTGCAGAACCAAACCCTTGAAGCTATCTTTCCATCATGGAGATTTTGCTCGAGAAACAGCTGAAAGAGGCCCTTGCGGAGCGCAAGACGGTCATGCACGAGTTCCTTCGGTTGAAGTCCGAACTCGCTCGCACCCAGCAACGAAACGACGACCTCCGTTCGGAGAATCGTGCCCTTCGAGAAGCGCTGCACGCGGCGGAACACGAAGTGACAAATCTCTTTGCTTACGCAACCCAAGTGGGTGACGAGGCGTCTTAAGATTCCCTCTCCACTCGATTCACAACGAAAAAGGGCCACCCTCCGGGGCGGCCTTTTTCTTTTGGCGTGAACTTCAGTTTACGCCGTTTCCAATCCTGCAGAGACGGTAGGGAAGGCCCGGTCAACCTTTTTGAAGAGTCCCTGCAACACTTTGCCGGGTCCGACCTCTGTGACTTCCGAGGCCCCGTCGGCGATCATCGCTTCCATGGTTTGGGTCCAGCGGACGGGAGCGGTCAATTGCGCCACGAGTTGTTCGCGGATCAACGTAGGATCGATCGTGGGTTCTGCACTGACATTCTGATAAATGGGGCAGCGCGGAGCTTGGATGTCGGCGTTGGCAATGGCCGTGGCGAGCTCTTCGCGAGCGGGTTCCATCAAGGGGCTGTGAAAGGCGCCACCCACGGGCAACATCAATGCGCGTCGCGCCCCGGCTTCCGTCAATGCCGCACATGCCGCTTCCACGGCGGGTACTTCACCTGAAATCACCAGCTGTCCAGGGCAGTTGTAATTCGCAGCCACCACGACGCCCTCGACATCTGCACAAATGCGTTCCACGACCTCGTTCTCCAAGCCGAGCACGGCGGCCATGGTCGACGGCTGGAGCTCACAAGCTTTCTGCATGGCGTTCGCACGTGCGCTCACCAAACGCAAGCCGTCGGCAAAGCTCAAGGAGCCAGCCGCTACAAGGGCACTGAATTCGCCCAAGCTGTGTCCAGCGACCATTTCAGGGGCAAAGCCTTCTCCGAGGCATTCGGCAAGAATGACCGAGTGCAGGAAGATGGCGGGCTGGGTCACAGCCGTTTGTTTCAACTCGTCATCCGTTCCTTCGAACATGATGGAGGCGATGTCGAAGCCCAAAATCTCGTTCGCCTCCGCAAAGCGCGCCCGCGCTTGTTCCGACGATTCATACAGGTCTTTCCCCATTCCGGAGAATTGGGCGCCTTGGCCCGGAAACACGAATGCTTTCATGCGATCAAGAAAATTTGAGGGACAAACCTACTGCAAGGATTTGTTTTAGCTGAACTCCCGGGCCCACTTCACCCGTGTCTCCGGGTACATCCGGATCGGGCTCTCGCAACACCAACTCGACATCTTTGTCGTAAATCAGCGTCAATCCGAGCGTGGTTGAGAGCCAGTCGTTCACCTTCAAGGTTAAGACATGGTCCGAAAAGATGTCCACCGCTTCAGGCTCTTCGAGGTAGTTGCTGAACAAGTCCAACCGCATGGCGTACGTCACGTTTTCCGTGACTTGCTCCTTAAGTCCCAATCGGACGTAGCCCCCCATCTCGTGCCGTGAGGTTTCTCCTGGAAGCACACCAAAGGTGCCTGCGGCAGACAGGGACTCGTCCAAGACAAACGTGGATTTGGCGGTGAAGGGAGCGAGAAAAACGGTGGTGGTGGCCGTTGGTTTCAGGTCGAGACCCAGGGCCAAGACGAGGTAGCCAGGAGCCATGAATTTGGACGTTACCTGGTTGGGGTCGGGAACGCCGTTCACCGCGGCAAAACCAGCGGCCATCTGAGTCCGGAAACTGCCAAGTGCCGTCAAGGATCCCTTGTCTTTCAATCGGTAGCCCACTTTGGTGGCCACTTCAATCCGGTCGTCCGTTTTCAGAATGATGTTTTCGTCAGGTCGGTGCAGCAGACCAAAGGCACCGTGAATCTCTGTGTCCCAACCAAAGCGTCGGCCGTCGTATTCCCAAAACTGGTCCAGCTTGGCAATCAAACTGGCGGAACTTTGTCCCCCCGCAGCCCATTGGCTCAACTGCACTTGGCTGAACTGGACGTTGATGAGGGTTTCATGCTTGTAATACACAGAGTCCGCATCGCCAATGACGGGGCTACGCAAGCGACTTTCCTCTGTCGAGGGCAAGGGGGAAATGGCTTGTCCCCAAGAGCTCGAAGCCACGAGCATCAAGCTCGCGAGGCTGGCAATCTTCGTGAACACACCCTTGCAATTCATCGCACCATGGTCACGTGGCCTTCATACACTTTGGCACCTTCACCATCTTTTTTCTTGATGGCGATGCGCCAGACAAATACTTCTGCTCCTCCGGAATAGTGAAGGCCTTCACCGGAAAGGTCGTTGCCTCCAATCCACGCCTTGTTGGGGTCGTTGGTGTGGAAGACGGTGTGCCCTGTGCGGTTGAAGACCCAACAATCGTACTTAGCGATGATGTCCTGCCCAATGATGGAAGGCGCCCAAGCGTCATTCAGTCCGTCGTTGTTGGGGGTGAATGACGTGGGGACGTAGACGTACAAGTCGGTGAACACCTCGATGGGCTGGGTGTAGACGTCCGTGCATCCGTATTCGTTCACGACCAAGAGCTGAGCGTTGTACGTGCCGGCGGCCTCGTATTCCACTTCGGGGTCGAGTTCGCTGGATCCTTCCCCGTTGCCGAAGGACCAGATGTTTTCGATTTGGCCTTCGGAAAGGTTGACAAACTCCACCACCGGATTCACGTACTCAATCATCGTGTCGGGCAACACGGCAAACTCCGCCACTGGAGGAGTGCGGCCCTGGAAGGCTTTGATGTATTCCGTCTCAACGGTGCACGTGAGTTCGTGGCTACCAATGGTGTGCGTGTTCGAGACCAAGAACTCAGCGTTGTAGTAACCGGGGTAATCCACGTCAAGCACCAACGGGGATAAGAAATTTTCGTACGTTGGGTAGCCAGGAATGGTCATGCTGAAGTCCGAAGCGCCGGCCGAGGAGTTCAACACGGAAACGGTCGTTGGCAGGCAAATGGAAGGTTGCGAGAAGGTCAACTCAGGCACCGGCAACCCGCGCACGGTGAAGGGCACGTTGGATGTGGTTTGGGAACATCCATAGGCGTTGGTGATTTCCAGCACCAGGTTGACGACGCCAGCGGTATCCAGACACACCGTCGGGAAGGGCGTAGTCAGGTTTTGGACGTCCAAATCGTTTTGGATCAAATCCCCAAGTGGCGTGACAAACCAAACGTACGACAGGCTGTCGTCGAGGCACTGGTCGTAGGCCGTGGTGTCGTGCACGAAGGGCACGCAGTTCCCGCCGGCGGTGTCCAAGCACGCTTGAGGTGCGGTCAGCGTGAATTGAGGTTCTGGGGTTGGCTTCACGAGGGTGCTGTCCATCGTGGAGCTCAAACAGAACAAGGTTTCTCCGCTCTCGAGCGCGTGTGCAAAGCGAACAGTCACGTTCATCGAATCCACGAAGGGACAAGAGGTCGGGTTGGTGAAATTCACGCAATTGCTGTTGGACGTGGTGCCGGGCTGGTTGTCCCAGAAGTAGAGGATGTCCAAATTCACATCCAACCCTTCGTTCAGCAATGCGATTTGCATGCAATCCTGGGCGGGAGAGCAGTGATCGGGAAGGAGGGGATCGATGATTTCGAGAAGGGGGGTCGCCAAGACGTCGACCTCGATGCTTTCCTGCTCGGACACACAGCCGTTGCTGTCTTCGACGTAGGCCGTGAACATGAGGGGTTCCGAGGGCTCGGGTGTGACCCCAGGAGCAGAACTGAACTGCAGCACGAAGGGGTCGCCATCCACCTGGTCGGCATTGACGTTGGAGGAGGGAGTCCAATTCACGTTGTAGGTGAAGCTTGGGTCGGGGTCACTGACCTCACACGTGACGATTCCCGAGCCGTCTTGGCAAATTCCCGCGTTGGCCT
The DNA here is from genome assembly GCA_027621555.1 of Bacteroidota bacterium. Taxonomy (GTDB): domain Bacteria; phylum Bacteroidota; class Bacteroidia; order Flavobacteriales_D; family Sanyastnellaceae; genus UBA11663. Next base: position 13,754 of record JAQCBJ010000041.1, read on the forward strand.
CCAACGAAATGACGGGGTTGGCGATGACATCGAACGCGTAAGTTTCCATGATGCTGCACATCGTACCCACTCCTTGGATGAGGTTCACTTCGTGTTTGGTCACTTCAAATTCCGTGGCCTCGCTGAAGAGCGTGAAGGAGATGGCATTGGAAGGGTCGTCTTCAGATTCCAACCCGCCAGAGGTCCAGTAAGTGTAAGAAATGTTGTTGGGGTTGCCTTCCGTGTTGGCGTCTTCAAAATTCATCACGTCCCCTTCGCAATAGGGTGCGGGGTCGGACGCGAACGTGGCGTCCAATACAGGAAGGTCGAACACAATCAGTGCGATGTCCGTGGTGGCTTCGCACGTGATTGTGGTCGTCTCGTCCAAGGGGTAAACCAATTGCCCGACCAACGTGATCACGTCGCCGTTGGCAGGCTGGTTCAAAATCAACGTTTGGACGGAGTCTCCTGTGGGCACGTAGTTGGGGAAGTAAACCGCGTCCAAAAGCTCGGCATCCAACCCCGTCACGTCTGGCGACCACGTGTACACGTC
>JAQCBJ010000129.1 GCA_027621555.1 Bacteroidota bacterium
CGAAACCTCTTGCGCGACGAACAGCTCGCCCTGTACGACCGCGGCGGCGACGTGATGCGTTTCCACGCCCTCGAAGATTCCGAATTCCTCGTCTTGGGCGGCCAGCCGCTCAACGAACCTCTTGTGAGCTACGGGCCGTTTGTGATGAACAGCCAGGACCAAATCAACGCCTGCATCCGCAACTACCGCGCAGGGTTGATGGGAGAGTTGTAACTTCGCTGAACATTCTGCGAAATCCTCCGTCCATGCATGCTTCTTTCAAACAACTCACCTCTGGGTGTCTCTTGGCGTTCCTGGTGTGCCCTGCTTGGAGCCAGTTCACCGCCTCAGACTTTTTGGGTGCGTGGCATGGCGATTACTCTTGGGAAACGAATGGCGGGGGGGCGACCTTCACCACGTTGACGTTCCATGAAAACGGCCAATACAACGAGTCGAGCCTGAACGTCTACGGAACGTTGCACCCCAACACCAACATGTGGGAATACAATGCCAGCACGAATTGGATTCGCCTCTACTGGGTATCCCACATTTACAACGGTCAGCCCTCCTACACCGAAGCAAACTACTTCGTCTTGGGGTGCACGGAGACCAGCTTGGAATTGGTGTATGTCAACGAGTATGGCCAGGCGCCAGCGGCGGGGAGGTTTGTGCTTTCGCGCGAGGAAACGTCAGGGGTGGTCGCGTGGTGTGGCGCCGCTCGAGAGGCCTCGGTGCTGGCGTCCTTCAACGTGCATGGTCAACGCATCAACCCTCAAACTCCAGGTGTGCTTCACGTTCAGCACATGAGCGACGGAACTGTCCGTAAGAGGTTCGTGCTGCAGAATTGAGACGTCAACGTCCTGTCCGGCCAAATTTCCCGCTTCGGTATTCCTCGTACGCTTCTCGGATCTCCTCTTCCGTATTCATCACGAAGGGTCCGTACGCCACTACCGGCTCGTCAATGACGTCCCCGTGGCACAAAAGCACGAGCGCGCCGTCATCCCAGGACGTGATGTCGAGGTCGGTGCCGGAACCGTTCGTCAATTCGACCATGGTCCGGGATTGGGCCGGGACGCCGTTGACTTCGACTTCGCCACGCACGACGTAAAGCATCGCGCCCCGTTCCGCAGGAACCGAGGTCGAGAAGGACGCGCCGGGATTCAGGTCCAGCCACGACATGAACAGCCCCGTTTGGGACGCGACAGGGCCCCGCTGCCCGTCGACCTCGCCTGAGATGACGTGCCACGTCCAGGACGCGTCGGGCCCCGACACGTGCAGGAGTTCGGCGCTGTCGTAACCGCGGTACCAAGGCTCGCAACGTTTAAGCGCCGCCGGCAAGTTCATCCAGACCTGGATGATCTCGAGCGGGCCGCCCGACTCGAGAAAGCTGTCCGGAGAAATCTCTGCGTGCTCAATGCCGCGACCGGCCGTCATCCATTGGACGCCGCCGGGGCCGGTGACAAAGGTTTGGCCTGTCGAATCGCTGTGCGCGACCTCACCGTCAAACACAAACGTCAGGGTCTCGAACCCCTTGTGCGGATGCGGCCCAAACGGAAGCCCCCCGTTGTTCGGCGGGTACACCTGCGGCCCGTGGTGGTTCAAAAACAAGAACGGATTGAGCTCGGGCAACGAACCGGTGGGCAACGCGCGAAAAGTCACCAAATCCGCCATCGGCGTCTCCAACGCCGCGTGCAGCTGCCGCACCTCTCGCTTTCCGTGTGTTGTCATGATGCGCAATTAACAACCGTTCCCCATTTGCGTTCATCGACCACATCCCAAAAGATGCATCTTGCACAGCGATGAACACTTCCCTCATGCTCCGCGCCGGACTCGTGCTTGGCACCCTCCGCACCGTATGGATTGCTGTCGAACACCTCGTCGGCGCCCGCAGCACCCACCTCGAATGGGTCGAGCCCTGCTACGGCCTCTTCCTCTTCGTCGGCGCTCCGCTGACGTGGTTCTTCCTCTTGCGCGACGACAACAAAAGCGCCCAGCCCCAGGGCGTCAAAGAAATCCTGACCGCTGGACTCGGAGCTGGACTCCTGTCCGGCCTCATCCACGTCGGTGTATTCGCCCTCTACACCGAGATCCTCAACCCCGATTACCTCGACGCCTTCATTTCCTGGAACGCCGAGAACAGCAGCAACACCTTCGAAATCGCCAACCGCGAATTCCGCCTCCCGGCCTTCCTCGACATCTTGCTTGTCCACCCCATCCTCATCAACCCCGTCACGGCGTTGTTGGTCCACTTGGCCGTCCGAGCAAAGAAGTGATGCTGTAGGTTTGGGACGACACCTTACTCCTCTCACATGAACCTCAACGTACGATTTGGCCTGATTTTCTGGGCCGTGCAATGCGCCTGGATTCTGGGCGAATACGCACTTGGCTGGCACACCACCGACGTGGACGTCACACGCGGCGCCCAAGGCTTTTTCTTTTTCCCCGCCGCCGCTGTGATGGCCTGGGGTCTGATCGTCCACAAACGCCAAAACGCCGCCCTCACCTACCTCAACGCCCTCAAAATGGGCGCCGTCGTCGGCCTCGTCGTTGGCCTCCTCAGCGTCCC
>JAQCBJ010000006.1 GCA_027621555.1 Bacteroidota bacterium
TCTTTTCCCCATGGCGACCAACCGCACTTTCACCATGATCAAGCCCGACGCAACGGGCGCTGGCAACACTGGTAAAATCATTGACCGCATCATCGGTGCCGGTTTCACCATCAAAGCGATGAAGTGGACCCAACTGAGCATGGAGGATGCCGCTGCGTTTTACGCGGTGCACAAGGAGCGTCCTTTCTTCGGTGAACTCACCGAGTACATGACGTCAGCTCCCATCGTGGCGGCCATCCTTGAAAAGGACAACGCGGTGGCGGACTTCCGCACCTTGATTGGCGCGACCAACCCTGCAGAAGCGGCTCCTGGTACGATTCGCGCGGACTTCGCGGAGAGCATTGCGGCGAACGCTGTGCACGGTTCAGACAGCGATGAAAACGCCGCCATCGAAGGCGCGTTCTTCTTCAGCACCCGCGAACTCGCCTAAGGCGAATTCGACTCGAACTTGAAAAAAGGCGGCCTTCGGGCGGCCTTTTTTTGTGCGTGCAAGTGCGGGACTTGAAGGTCGCCGGAGGCCGCGAGCTCAGTCAAAGAAGACGTCTGCGAAATTGAGCAGGTAGAGCTCGCTTTCAGCGCGGGTGAGGGCAGTGTAGAGCCAGCGCAACCATTCGAGGTCGACGCGCTCCTCGGTCATGTAGCCTTGGTCGACGACCACCGCAGGCCATTGGCCACCTTGGCTTTTGTGGCAGGTGAGGGCGTACGCGAATTTGACCTGGAGCGCTTGGTAGCACGGGTCCGAGTTGGTGGCCTCGTGGATTTTGGACTTGCTGCCGAGGTAGGCGTGGTCGGCGCTGACGGCGTCGTAGAGCGCCTGGCGTTCCGCGCGGGGTTGGGAAGCGCGTTCCGAGGCGAGGACGCTGAGGTTGATGTGGACGGAAAAACTCGGGTAATCGGGGACGTCCACGAGGCGGACTTCCGCTTCGGCGAAGGGGGTGTCGTACCGTTCGAACCGCGACAGGATCCGGTCGACGATCAGGGTGTCCCCGTTGGCGATCAGGTTGGTCGGAAGCTCTTCGTGGTCCGCGAGCCAATGGTAGTTGTTGGCGACGACCATGAGGCGGTCTCCCGCGTTGAGTTCATCTTCTTGCCACAGCACCCGTGCCCGGATCTGTTGGTTGAACTGCACGGCGCGTTTGTTGGACCGCGTGATAACCACGAGGTTGTCCTCCCCGTGCTTGGCGTGCAGGTCGACGAGCAGGTCTTCGAGGTCCTGCCCAAACACCCGGCTCATCCCCTGACCCACTTCGAAGCGGGGCAACGGAACCGGACCGCGGGGTTCCACCAGCGCCATGGACATGCGCAGATCGTGCGCGTTGCTCAGGATGGCACTGTCGAGTTCCTGACGCACCACGTCGTGAAGCGTCACTTCGGCGAGGGTCAGGTCGTAGGCGTCCCGGAGTTTAGGCCCCTGAAGGGCGGGACTTTCTGAGGCGCCGACGGGGGGCAACTGCGCGTCGTCGCCGATCAACATCAGCCTGCAGCCGTGCCCTGAATACACGAATTCCACGAGGTCGTCTAGCAGGCTCCGGTACTTGAACCCGCCTGAAGGCAGGCCCCCGCCGTCCCCAATCATGGACGCTTCGTCCACGATGAAGAGCGTGTCGGTGCGCCGGTTGGGCATGAGTCCATAGGCTGTCCCGCCTTCAGGGTTACGCTTGGGCCGGTAGATGTGCCGGTGAATGGTCGAGGCGTCCTGGCCGGCGTGGCGCGCCAACACCTTGGCGGCTCGTCCGGTGGGCGCGAGCAGAACGCACTTCTGCCGCGCGTCGCGCAACGTGCGTACCACCGCACCTACGGCCGTGGTTTTGCCCGTGCCTGCATAGCCCCGCAACACCAAGGCACATCGGGGTTTTTCAGAGACGATGAACCGCGACCACACGTACGCAAAACGCTCTTGGCTTTCCGTGGGGGTGAACGGAATTTGGCCGAGCAACCGCGATTCGAATTCAGCGGCGCGCTTGGAGGTGTTGGACGTGGCAGAGGGGTGGGGCATGGTTGGGCCTTCGAAGGTAGGTCGCGATGCGTTGCAGGGTGCGTTGCATGTTGTAGTTTTGGGACCGCAAACACGCGATTCGCACCATGGAAAAGTTCTTCAACGAAATCAACAAGTACGTCATCAGCATTTTGCTGTTCCTCGGAGGCTTCGGCTTTTTGGCCAAGTACCTGAGCGGCGACGCTTTGGAAAGCCAACCCGTCTCGATGTTGTTGGCCTCACTCGCCTTGATTGCCGTGGGCATTGTGGCGATGCCAGTGGTGCTTGAGAAGTTGAACCAGACCTTGTACAAGGTGCTATTAGCTGTGGGTGCGCTTGCGGCCGCAGGTTTGGCCTACTCAGTTTTCTACTCTGTGGACGAAGAGATTCGCTTTCAAGAAACCCAAAAGCGCATCAACGCTACGACCATCCAGCGCCTCAAAGACATTCGTGCTGCTCAAGAATCGCACCTCGCGGTCTACGGCACGTTTGCCGAGACGTTTGACAGCCTGATTCGCTTTGTGCAAGCCCCGGTGGTGCCTGTGGAATTCAACATGGGGTCGTTCCACGACACCCTGCCCGAGGCCCAAAGCCACGAGGAAGGTTTCGTGATCAAGCGAGATGACATCGCGGCGATCGCAGAGGAGGAGGGCATGACGGAAAAGGAGTTGTTCGACCTGATCACCTCCGACCTCAGCCCGTACAAAGTGCGCGACACCTTGTACACGTCGTTCTATGCGGAGAACCTCGCGCCCGAGGCTCGGGCCGCGCAGCGCCTTCCGCAAGTGAGCCTGGATTCTCTGGCATTCAACCCGTACACAGGCGAACGCTTTGTGATGAAAACGGGGGCTGTGGAAGTGGGGCGTGTTTGGCAGCCCACGATTTTGGTGCAGGACCCCACGCCATTTGGACGTGACAAGGTGAAGAAGGACACCCTTCGTTTTGGCTCCTTGATGGAGGCTCACCGCGACGGGAACTGGAGAAACTGATTCGGCCATGAGCCGTCTCTCCATGGTTTGGGATGGCGCGTGGTTGACGTGGACCACGTTCAAAGACGGAGATGTGGGGCGTCGTGAGATCACGCGCCCGGACATGGTCCCGGAAGTGCTTCGGGCCCTGCGCAATCAAGTTGGAGCGGGTGCCCAAGTGGTGCACGGCGAATGGGGCAAACCCGCCACCGCCATGCCTCAGGCCTTGCTTTCTTTCGGCAGCGAAGAGGCCTCGCTCGCCCCGTGGTTTGGGCTGCATCACGGTCCGTTGGACAAGGGCCACACGCTGTATTCGGCAACCTTGGAGGAATGGAAGGACGCCCCTCAAATCGCTGTGGCGGCCTCCACCTTGTGGCAGGATGCGGTCAACCTCGTTTTCCCCCAAGCGCGTCACATTCCCCTCGTTCAAGCGTTGATGCATGACGTGGTCACGTGGAATCGCAGCGCTCCTCACGAAGGATGGAGCTTTCGCGTGGATGTGCGCGAACAGGGAGCAGTGTTGGTGGCAGCACGAGGAGAGGATCTTCAATGGATTCATCACTTGGCTGCCGGCTTGGAGCCAGACGACGTGTTGTACGCGATGGTCAACGCGGCGCACCGCAGTGGCGCGGACGTGCATCAAGCGCGCGTGAGGTGGTCAGGAATTCAAGCCCTGACGCAAGGGTGGGATCGATTTCTTCAGGTGGAACGAGCAGGAGACCTGGAGATCCAGTCTCAAACTTGGCGCCCACTCCTCGAATCCATGATGGCATGCGCATAACTGGAGGAGCATGGCGTGGGCGAAGGCTCCCGGAGTTGAAAGGGTTTCGAGGCCGGCCAACCACGGATTTTGGACGCGAAGGACTCTTCAATTTGCTGTCGTCGCGTGTGGATCTCGACGGGGTGCACGTGCTCGACTTGTTCGCAGGAACGGGCATGGTCTCCCTCGAATTTCTGAGCCGAGGGGCCGCGTCAGTGACCGCTGTAGAACAAGCGCCGAAAGCGTGTCGTTTTGCTACGGCCCAGGCCGGTCAGCTGGGCAGCGACGACCTGCACGCCGTTTGCGCGGACGTCTGGAATTTCCTCAACAAGCCTTTGACCCAGTTTGACGTGGTGTTTGCCGACCCGCCTTACGACATGCCCAAGCTGGAGACGCTTCCCGACGCGGTGCGCGAATCGGGAGTAGTGGCCGAGGGGGGCTGGTTCATCTTGGAACATGGCGAGCGCGTGGACGTCAGTGACCGGCAAGGGCATGTGCTTTCGCGGAAATACGGACACGTCCATTTTAGTTTGTTTACCTTCGACTGAATGCGGATAGCTCTCTTTCCAGGGTCGTTTGACCCGGTGACCAAAGGCCACGAAAACGTGGTGCTGCGTGCGGTTTCGATGTTTGATCAGATCGTGGTGGCCGTGGGCCGGCACGGTTCCAAAAAAGGCATGTTCTCGGTCGAGGAACGCCTCGCCATGCTCGAAGCCACATTCGCCCACCAACCCAAGGTCAAGGTGACTTCGTACGAAGGACTTACTGCCGATTTTTGCCTGGAGGTAGGGGCTCAAGTGCAGCTCCGAGGTGTTCGCAACGCCGTCGACTTGAGCTACGAGCAAACGCTGGCCCAAATGACCCGGGCCATGCATCCTGAACTGGACACCGTGGTCTTGCTCACCGACCCTGAATTTGCGCCCATCCACTCAACGGTGGTGCGCGATGTGCTTGCCCACGGTGGCGACGCATCACCCTTTGTCCCTTCGTCCATCCTTCCTATGCTCAACCGCCCGCAATGAGCACGACGTTTCGCTGGGGGTGGGTTGCCGTTTGGCTCGTCCTTTCTTCGGTCAGCTGGGGGCAGGTGAACCTACACATCCATTGGGTGGATGCGGAAGGGAATCCAGCGTGCCAACGACCTGAAGCCGGACACACGTTGCATGTCAGTTCGTGGGTGGATGGGGTAACCCAAACGGCCATTCAAGGAGAGGATTTGATGGTGGACAGCACGGGTTGGTGCACCTGGCCTGGGGTGGAATCTGGCGTGTACACCTTGGAAGCCCTTCCTTGGTCGTGGACGTTTTTGGTGGACAACGACCTGACCTTGACGACAGACACGGTGACGCTGGTTTGGCCCTCCCGCAAGTTTGAACGTTTGCGCGGAAATCCAGGCCCTGTGAGCTACAGCGAAGGCCATCCAGGCAGCAGGCTCGACGAGGTGCAGCGGTGGATGGATGTGGCATTGGATTCCCTCGACCTCGACCAGTTGGTCGCGACTGGTGCCGTGGGTGGCGGAGGTGCACAGGCGGAGAGAGCGTTGGGCAACCTGAATGCCGTCTTGGATTCGAGCGACGCCATGTTGTCTTCAGCCCTCACCGATGCGCCTCACACGCTTTGGGGCGACCTCTGGGAGGCGCGCATTTTGGAATGGCGCATGAGTTTGGGGGCCAGCGACGAAGGACTGGCGCTCTCCACATGGAAAAACGAAGAGGACAGCCGGACCTGGTCGGAAAAGCTGGTGTCTCCCGGCTGGTGTTCGTCGTGGGAATTGCGCAACGATTTGTGGTGGAATGAGCTTGAAAAGGAGCGCCGGCCATGGCGATCCTGGGTGGCCACGGGGGATGTGGACAGCTTGTGCCACGCCACGGGGTGGTCGCTCGATGAGCTGCACGTTGCCATGTGGATGGGCGCAAGCCAGTCGTGGAGCCGATGGGCCGAGGCGTGGTGGGAATTGCGCTGGAAGGACCAATGCGAAGTGGCGGATGTTCGTCGCCAGTCGGACCAAACGAGAAGGCACCCCTTGACGGCTCAAGCATGGGGAGACGTGATGTGGATGATGCCCAACGGCGATTTGGAACCGGCGTGGTCGGGTGACGGAGACTGGCGCATTTGGCTTGTCACACGTTCGGGGTCAACCTCGGGCATGCGGGAGCGAGCCATCCTTCGTTCGTGGATGACAAACCAGGCCGCCAAGGATGTGTCGTGGGGCGTGTTGAGCGTGGATGCGTCGGAAGAGGGGTGGGACCAAACCCTTCGCGAACGCGAAACCATTCAAGAACGTGTTCGGTGGGTGGGAAGGGATCCCGGGTGGTGGGATCGCCTTGACGTGAGCCGCGTGCCTCAGGTCATCGTGGTTCGTCCAGACGGGGAAATCCAAACGCATCACGCTGCTCTCCCAAGCGAAGGGCTCTTTGCGGAGCTCAAGCGCTGGAAATTGACCGCGCGCTGAATCTCGGGCTCCTTTTTGGTCAGATTAATTCGTCCAGAACGGTCTGAATGCTGCCAAACGTCCGGCTCAAAACACCCTCATCGAACGGGGGTTTCAGCCAGGTCACGTCGGTGATGCCTTCCACAGCTTGGGGCGTCCCTGGGGTCAAATTCCCCCTGTGGCTCATGGGGTACCAAAACGTCGTCTTCAAATGCACGACCCCCCCTGCCTCGTAGGTGTGGAAGGTGGTGAAAGCTTCTCCAGTGATGTGGAGGTCGGTGATGCCGGTTTCTTCTTCGACTTCGCGCACGGCCGCTTCTTCCAGGCTTTCTCCGGATTCGAGTTTCCCTTTGGGCAAGTCCCACTTGCCATTCCGTTGGATCCAAAGCACGTGCCCTTCTTCATCCTTCACCACGCCTCCCGCCGCCGCGAGTTCGTGGTAGCCTGAACAGAAGGTCATCCACGTTTCGTCCAAGTCGGTCGCGTCAATTTCCACACGTTCCAATTCTGGTGAGCGCTTCAACAGGGTTGGCAACTCGCGAAGCATGTGTGCCGTGGGGTTGACCAAACGCAAAAAACTGCGGGACGTAGCGGGACGATCCATGGAGGAATCCTCCTGGATTGGGCGAAATTTCACCCGGCGGTTCAGCATGAATACATCGTAGCTTTGCGTCATGACCATTGCGTCCGAACAACGCCGAAAGGTAGCGGAATTCCTGCTGCGCATCAAAGCCATTCAACTGCGTCCTGCGGACCCATTTACGTGGGCAAGTGGCCGACTTTCTCCCATTTATTGTGACAACCGAAAGATCTTGTCTCACCCTTCAGTGAGGACGTTTGTGCGTCAATTGTCGTGCGAGTTGATTGAAAGTCGCTTTGGCAAGCCAGACGGCATCGCCGGAGTCGCAACGGGGGGCATTGCGTTGGGCGCATTGGTCGCTCAAGAAATGGGCTTGCCGTTTTGCTATGTGCGGAGTTCCGCGAAGGCTCACGGAACGGGCCAACAAGTGGAAGGCGACTTGGAGACCATGCGCAACGTGGTGGTCATTGAAGACTTGATTTCCACGGGAAAGAGCAGCTTGAATGCGGTGGCTGCCCTTCGTGAAGCGGACCTTGAGGTCAAGGGCCTTGTGGCCATTTTTTCGTACGGCTTCTCCGACTCTGTGGACCGTTTTGCCGAAGCCAAATGTCCGTTTGAAGTGTTGACCGACTACCCCACCATGCTTGAGCAGGCCGAAGCGGAAGGCTACATCACGGAGGACCAGAATTTGCTTTTGGAAGCGTGGTCGAAGGATCCCGTGGCGTGGAGCGATGAACGCCAAAACGCATGACTCGAATCGAATCCCCAACGGTTTCGTTGAACAGCGCCGCGACGGACGTTGCGCGTGATTTCCAGGACTGGACCACGTTCGGCGAATTGCTTTCATCAGGTCCCGTCTCCGAGTTCCAAGCGGACGGCGACCGCTGTTCCTTCAAAGTGACAGGCGGCGTGTCCATTCACCTCGTTCGAACCTCAGACCCGGGCCTCACGGAGGGCCAAGTCCTGACCCTCGCTACCGAGGCACCCACCCCCGTCAAATTCACCCTGGATGTCAACGTCGTGACGGCAGGAGAGGGGTGCACGTGTCAAGTCGGCTGCGACGCCGACCTGAATCCGTTCACCAAAATGATGGTGGAGCCGGCATTGAAAGGGCTTTTTGGCCAAATGGCGGACACTCTGCAATCGCGCTACTGAACCCTCCAAGCGGGTTTCTGCTCACCAGCACCACTGCACTTCGCTCGAGGGGAGCCACTCGGCCGGTGGCATGTCAGCCAACTCCGGTTGGACTTCCCACTCAAAACGGCCAAGGCCTTCCTCATTGATCTCCATCAGCCGTCCTCGCCACTCGCGTTCGTGAACCACAAACGTCCGGGTTTCACCTCGTGCAAACAGAGCCTCGTGGTAATCCTCCGAGGTGGCGTTCCCAACGGCGCTCAGTCGTTGGGCGAGATGTTCTCCCACGGAACGCGCGAGTGTGGCAGGATCGACGGCAACGTTCCACGCTTCGGTCAGGCTCACAGCGGGGTAGCTCCGGGTTAACCGGCTTGAATCCACGTTGATGCCGACCCCCACCACAGCCGCGGCCCATTGGCTGCCGCGCCACATGTTTTCGACGAGAATGCCGGCCACTTTCCGGTACTCTCCGGCATGCCAGAGCAAAATGTCGTTGGGCCACTTTACCTGCACAGCTTGCGGTGAATGGGAGGCGGGAAGGTGTTTGAGCATCGTCTCCCGCACGGCCAAGGCCACCCGCATGTTGATCTCGGCCGGCTTCCATCCGTCCTGAACAGGGAAGGCCACGCTGAGGCACACGTCGCGTCCCGCTTCCGAGCTCCAACGTCGCTCGCGCTGGCCTCGGCCTTCGGTTTGATGTTCAGTGGTGAACAACACAGGACCTTGAGGCACGTTCATGCGCAACCACTCGAACGCCCAACGGTTGGTGCTGGACACTTGGGGGAGGTGGTGGTGTTGCCAGATCATGAGCAGGGTTTGGCATTCCTTGGGAAGGGGAGGGAACCCAGGTCGCAAAGAACCCTTCCAAAAGTAGTACCTTTGAAATGCGGAAGCACGGATGAATTCAATCACACCTCCCCCTACAGAAGCCCTGGCGCAAGCCGTGGTTCAAGGCTTGGAAGCCTTGAAAGCTCAAGACATTGTCTCGTTGGATTTGCGTCCCTTGACGCATGCCATCGCCTCCACGTTCATTGTGGCCTCGGCCACGAGCAGGACCCAGGTGGAAGCGCTTGCGCGTTCCGTGGAACAAGCCACTGCGGAAACCCTCAATGAACGTCCATGGGGGGTTCATGGTTTGAGAGGAGGGGAATGGGTCATCCTCGACTACAGCGATGTGGTCGTGCACATCTTCCACAGCGAAGCGCGCTCGCACTACGCCTTGGAAGAATTGTGGGGAGATGCCCCTGCTCACCGCCACACCTCAAATTGAACACCATGGACAACAAGACTCCCAACTCCAAGCCCTCGGGTTCGGGGAAAAAGCCCGGCAAGCCTGGGCGCCAAATGAATTTCTACTGGGTGTACGCCATCGTGGCGATGTTCCTGTTGACCATGGTGATGGTGGGCGAGTCGGGTGGGCAACGCCAGATTCAATGGCCCCAGTTCAAGCAAATGGTGGAACAGGGCAAGGTGGAGCGGGTGACGTACAACGGCGCGCAAGCCAACATTTACTACACCCAGTCCGTGCGCGACAGCTTGTCGGGCGGTCAATCGGACCCGCAGCTCCTCAAGTCGTTGTACGCCGGAGCCGACGCGTCCATGAACATTCCTGTCGGAGATGATTACCAATCTGACTTGAAGAACCTGCAGGAAAAACACGGCTTCGAGTTGCGCTACGAGCCGCCCAACGAGTGGGGTGGACAAATCTTGCAATGGGTCATTTTCCTTGGATTGATGGTGGTGGTCTGGATGTTCCTGATGCGTCGCCTCGGCGGCGGTGCCCCAGGTGGGGGCCAAATCTTCAACATTGGCAAATCCAAAGCGCAGGTCTTTGAGAAGGGAGAAGGCACGGACGTGACGTTCAACAACGTCGCCGGAGTGGACGGAGCGAAGGAGGAGCTGCAGGAAATCGTAGACTTCCTCAAGCACCCCGGCAAGTACACGGAGCTTGGAGCCAAAATCCCTAAGGGCGCACTGCTCGTCGGCCCTCCGGGCACGGGCAAGACTTTGCTCGCCAAGGCAGTGGCAGGAGAGGCGCAAGTGCCGTTCTTCAGCTTGAGCGGTTCGGACTTCGTCGAGATGTTCGTTGGCGTGGGCGCCTCGCGGGTGCGTGACCTGTTCAAACAGGCCAAAGAGAAGTCCCCTGCCATCATCTTCATCGACGAGATTGACGCCATCGGCCGGGCACGTGGCAAGAACGCGAACTTTGGCTCGAACGACGAGCGCGAAAACACCCTGAACCAGCTCCTGACCGAGATGGACGGGTTTGGGACGAACAGCGGCGTGATCATTCTCGCGGCGACCAACCGTGCCGACATTTTGGACAAGGCGTTGATGCGCGCAGGGCGCTTTGACCGCCAGATCTACGTGGACATGCCCGACGTGAACGAGCGGAAGGCCATTTTTGACGTGCACCTGAAGCCCATCAAGACGGACAACAGCGTGGACGTGGACTTCTTGTCCAAGCAAACCCCTGGATTCAGTGGAGCGGACATCGCCAACGTGTGCAACGAGGCGGCCCTTTTTGCGGCGCGAAAGAACCGGAAACTGGTCACGCACCAGGATTTCTTGGATGCGGTGGACCGCATCATCGGCGGCCTCGAAAAGCGCACCAAAATCATCACCGACAACGAGAAGAACACCATTGCGTTCCACGAAGCGGGTCACGCTGTGGTGAGCTGGTTGGTGGAATTCGCGTCGCCCCTTGTGAAGGTGAGCATCGTGCCTCGAGGCCAAAGCCTCGGTGCCGCGTGGTACCTCCCCGAGGAGCGCGCCATCACCACGACCGAGCAGATTTTCGACGAAATGTGCGCGGCCCTCGGCGGCCGTGCGGCGGAGGAAATCATGTTTGGGAAGATCTCAACGGGGGCGCTCAGCGACCTCGAAAAGGTCACCAAGCAGGCCTACGCCATGGTGTCAGTCTACGGCCTGAATGAGCGCATTGGCAACCGCAGCTACTACGACAGCCGTGGAGAAAGCTCGTTCACCAAGCCGTACAGCGAAGAAACCGCACGAATCATCGACGAAGAGGTCAGCGCGGTGATCGAAAAGGCGTACGATCGAGCCAAAGACATCCTCGCCACCAACCGCGACAAGTTGGAGGCTCTGGCGCAGTCCTTGCTGAAGAATGAAGTGATCTTCAAGGAAGACGTCGAGCGCATTCTTGGGGCGCGCCCGTTTGCATCGGCGGCTCCGGCCTTGACGGCACCTGCGCCCGAGGCCCCCGTGGCCGAGGCGCCTGAGTCAGGCGACACCCCCGAAGGTTCTGGACCCGAGGGCGGCGCGGAAGAACCCAAGGCGGAGGAATGAACGGCTGGGTGCTCGTGATGCAGTGCCCCGACGCCAACATGGCGCCGCTGATTCAGGGTGGTTTGGAATCCGAAGGCATTCCTGCCGTGGTGATGAACAAGCAGGACTCGAGTTACGTGGGAATGTGCTTTGCGACACGTCCGGTGGAGATTTGGGTTCCTGAAGCGCATGCTGAGCAAGCTCAAGCATGGCTGAATGCTCTGGAAGGATGAGCGAGAACGGACGAAGTGAAACGTGGACGCGCGCATTGACGGGGTCCGTGTTTGTCGTTGTCGTCATGGGTGCTGTGTGGCATTCGCCCTGGAGCAGCGCTGTACTTTGGGATGTGGTGGCCATTTTGGCATGGGTGGAGTGGTTCAGGGCTCCGAAGGGTCCGAATTCAAAATGGCCCACGGCCCTGCTTTTTTTATTTCCCGTGCCGGCTTTGGCGGCCCTGCACTGGATGTGCGCCCTGCAGCCCTATGATCCCTGGCCGATCTTGAGTTTTGTGTGGATGATTTGGGCCAACGACACGGGAGCTTACCTCGTGGGCAAACCCTTGGGCAAGCACAAGCTTTGGCCTTCCGTCTCTCCGGGCAAATCCTGGGAGGGCTTTGTGGGAGGTGTGGTGGCGTCAGCTGGAGTGGCTTGGGCGACGTTGGGCGCGGAGTTCTGGTGGCTGGGGGCATTGATGGGGATGTTGTCGACGGCCGGGGACTTGACCCAAAGCGCGTGGAAGCGCCGCCGCGGCATGAAGGACTCGGGCACTTTGTTGCCCGGACACGGCGGAATCCTCGATCGCTTCGACGGATTTTTGTTCGCGGCGCCGGTCTATGTCCTTCTTTATTGCATTTTCGCGCCGTAAAACTTCCAAGATGACGTTGCACCGAGAAGGATTTGGATTGATTGCGCTCGCCGTGGCGGTGGGCGTAGGGCTGGTCGCCTTGACCTCGTGGTTGGGCGCTCCGGCATGGGCGGTGAATCTAGCGACGGCCTTGGCCGTGGTGGACGTGGTGCTCGTCGCCCAGTTTTTCCGAGTGCCCAAGCGCGTTCCTGTGGCTGCGGAAGGCCAAATCCTCTGCCCGAGCGACGGCAAGGTCGTGGTCATCGAAGAAGTGGAGGAGCCTGAGATTTTTGGGGACAAGCGCATCCAGGTGAGCATTTTCATGAGTCCGCTCAACGTGCACGTGCAGTGGGCGCCTATGGCCGGTGAGGTCACCCACGCGAACTACCACCCGGGCAAGTACTTGGTGGCGTGGCACCCCAAAAGCAGCACCGAGAACGAACGCACGACGCTCGTGATCGACGGCGAACGCGGCCCCGTCTTGTTCCGCCAAATCGCCGGAGCCGTGGCGCGCCGCATCCGCTGGTACATCAAGCCCGGTCAAAAGGTGGAGCTCGGCGAAGAGGTCGGCTTCATCAAGTTTGGGTCGCGCATCGACGTGTTTCTCCCTCTCGGGTCGGAAATCCATGTCGGACTCGAGGAGAAGGTGAAAGGGCGCGAAACGGTCCTGGCCACCTTGCCAAAGTAGGGGTAGAGGTTTGGTCTTCCCCTCGGTACGGGTTACTTTGGGGCCAAATCTCTCGATTCATGAAAAAATTCGCTATTCTCGCGCTCGGTTTCCTTGCTGCAGCGCCTTCGTTTGCGCAGACCACCAAGCTAGACGCAAACCCCCAAGTGCCCGTGGCGCAACGCATCGCCAAGGCGAAAGTTTTGCATGCGTTTGATGGCTCGGAGCGCCCCATGACGCCCTTGAACTCAGATCACACGAGTGAGGTTACCCACGAGAGCCTTCGCGAACTCATCATCCAACGTGAAGTCATTGGTTTGACGCAGTACGACTTGCAAACCAATGCATCCATCGATGACCGCATGGTGGGTTCAGTGGATCAGGTGAGCGGTGTTTGGACCATGAGCCTTGAGACGGGTGGCTTTGAGGACCGCGGATCTGGATACAACTTTTACGACGGAGATGCTTGGGGAGAACAACCCCTGGAAAGGCTCGAAAACGTGCGTGTCGGTTGGCCTTCGGTAGCCCAGCTAGGAGATGGTACTGAAGTGGTCATTTCACACGAAGCCTCCGGAGACTTTTCTGCACCAATGGTGGTCATGTCCAGCCCGACAGGCCAAGAGCAATGGTTGCAGTCAGAGATCCCCACAGGGGCCATCAACGATCTTGGCACGCCTCTTGGCAACTTGTGGCCGCGTGTGGCCGTTGGCGGCATCGACAACGAAATCCTTCACGTGATTTGCGTCAGCACGCCCATCGGCAATGCAGGGGACGACCCCAATGCCGCCTACCAGGGACAGGACGGTGCGCTTTTGTATTACCGCTCGTTTGATTCCGGCGTGACTTGGGAAATGCAGACGTTCCCTGAACTCGACAGCACGCACTTCAACGGTTTCAGTGGAGATACCTACGCCATTCACGCTCGAGGTGGTGTGGTGGCTTTCGCGGTGTTCAACAACCTTGCCGACACCTTTGTGATGATTTCCGAAGACGCCGGTGAAGCGGGAACATGGGAGTACCACAACGTGATTGATTTCCCCGTGGATTTGTACTCCATTGATACAGGACTTCCGGATTCATTGGGTGTGGATGTCGATGGCGATGGTTTTACACAAGAGTTCTTGACTTCGGACGGCAGCGGAGACGTCCATGTGGATGTGGATGGCAACGTGCACTGCATGTTTGGAGGAATGTTCGTTTCAGACGCGGACACCACGGACGAGTTGTACCAATACTTCCCGACGACCAATTTGTTGGAGTACTGGACTGTGGGCATGGATTCAACCATTACCGTGGCCGGCGCCTTGGACTACGATGGCAATGACGTGCTTGACTTGTTGGATGACATCGCAGACTACGGCGGAGGCTTGGCGTCCATTCCGAGCATTGGATCCGACGACCAAGGAAATCTGTACGCCACCTATTCTGCAGTGGTTGAAATCCGTGATTCGGGCACCCAAAATTATCGTCACGTCTACCTCATTCATTCTGAAGACGGAGGGGTCACTTGGAACACTGACACGCCTTGTGATTTGACTCCTGATTTGGACTACGACGGCCTCGAGTCTGTGTTCGCTTCCATGTCTCCCGACGTGGTGGAGCACCTTGACATCGTTTTTCAGCGCGATTTCGAGCCTGGCCTTCATGTCCGCGGGGATTTGGATCCAGTGGACATGAACGAAATCGTCCACCTGCGTGTGCCTGTCGCCGATTTGGCAGATTGCAACGAGGTGGAATTCACCGACAACGTTGAAAACCCGTCAGCGTTCGAGCCCGGTCAAGTCCAGTTGTTCCCCAACCCCGCCAACGTGCAGGTGGAATTGGTCATCGACCGTCCCGGTGCGCACGACGTGCGTGTCCTCGACATCGAAGGCCGCCAGCACATGGCTTGGACGACCACCGGATTGGTGGAAAAGATGGACGTGCGCGGCTTGACGCCCGGCATCTACTTCGTGGAATTGACGCAGGGAACCCAGCGCACCGTGGTGCGTTTGGCGGTCCAGTGATTCGACACCCCTACAGACATGGAAAGCGGCACTTCGGTGCCGCTTTTTTTTGGTCCCAACCTCATCTTTGCATCATGCGCGTTCACCTTCTTTCCATCGGCGACGAATTGCTCCTAGGCCAAACCGTCAACACCAACGCCGCATGGATGGGGCGCAAACTCACGGAGGACGGTTGGCGCGTTTCGAGCGTGTCGGCGATTTCCGACTCGCCAGAAGCCATTCGCGAAGCTCTGGACCGCGGGCTTGCGGAGGCCGATGCGGTGCTGATCACGGGGGGACTCGGCCCCACCAAGGACGACCTGACCAAGCACGTGCTCGCCGAGCACTTCGGAACGGAGCTCGTCATGCATGAGGACATTGCAGCCGGCATTCAGGCGTGGTTTGAATCGCGCAACGTCCCGTTTTTAGAGGTGAATCGCCTTCAAGCCATGCTGCCACGTGACTGCACAGTGCTTCCCAACCCACTTGGGACGGCGTCGGGCATGTGGTTCGAAAGGCCAGGGGGGAAGGTGGTTGTGAGCATGCCAGGCGTGCCTTACGAGATGGAAGGACTGATGTTGAACGAGGTGCTTCCAAGGCTGCGTTCTCATTTCGAGCTCCCGACCACCCTCTACCAAACCGTTGTCACAGCGGGCATCGGAGAGTCCTCTTTGGCGGAGCTGGTCGCGGAATGGGAAGATGCCCTCCCCGCCAAAGGGGTGTCGCTGGCCTACCTCCCGTCTCCTGGTCAAGTCAAGGTGCGTCTGGGTGTGCAGGGGCCTGCGGAGGACCGCGAGGCGCTTCAGACCTTGTTGAACGATGAGGTGGAGGCGTTTGTGGCCCTTGCGGAGAAGCACGTCATCGGTCGAGGCGATTCAGGGCTGCCGGAAGCGGTATTGAGTGCCTTGAAGGAGCGAGGCCAAACCGCCTGCACCGCCGAGTCCTGCACAGGCGGGACCGTGGCGTCGATGCTCACCGCTGTGCCCGGCGCGAGCGCGGCCATGTGGGGCGGGGTGGTGGCGTACGACAACTCCGTGAAGGTGGCACAGCTCGGCGTGGCACAGAGCGACTTGGACGCGCACGGCGCCGTGAGCGAGCCGGTCGTGCTGGCCATGGCCCGTGGGGCGCGGGAACGGCTCGGAACAACGTGGGCGGTGTCGACCTCGGGGATTGCCGGTCCGACGGGCGGAACGCCTGAAAAACCGGTGGGTACCGTCTGGATGGCGGTGTCGGGCCCGGACGGGGAGCGGGCGTGGTGCCACCGGTTTGGTTCTCAGCGGGAACGCATCATTCAGCGCGCGGCCCGACGCATTTTGACCCACCTCCACCACGCCATCCAAGAAGGAGGGGTGAAAGGGTTGGAGGAATAGAGAAAAAGTTGTTTCTTTGCAGTCCTAAAAAATTAGTGCCATGAGCCGCGTCTGTGAAATTACCGGGAAGAAAGTGATGGTGGGAAACAACGTTTCGCACTCTCAGCGTAAGACGAAGCGTCGCTTCTACCCCAACCTTCAGCGCAAGCGCTTCTACATCGCAGAAGAAGACCGCTGGGTGACCTTGCGCGTCTCTGCCAAGGCCATTCGTACGATCAGCAAGATCGGCGTGTTGGCGGCCATGAAGCGTGGAGAAGAGCTCGGCGTCCTCGAAGCGAAGTAAGCCTTCCTTCCATCGTGGGCGCAGCCCACAAGCAAAACGACCCGCCATGTGGCGGGTCGTTTGCGTTTGCAGAAACCTCAATCGTCCGTTGAGCTGAACGGAGGCCGCGGAAAAGGGGCGATCAGTTGTCACCCAGGATGATGGGGAGCCCGTCGTCTCCACCTCCCACAACCACAATTTTCGTGTTGTTGCTCTTGGCGAGTTCCTTGGTCGCTTCGATGCCCTTCCACTTCAGGAGCTTGTCGCTGAGGCCCTTGGAGATGATTTCTTCAAAGTCACGGATGCCGGCAGCTTCGATGCGGAGGCGATCGGCTTCTTTTTGGGCTTTTTCGAGGCGGAACTCATATTCGAGAGACTCTTGCTCTTGCTGGAGCTTGCGCTCGATGGCTTGCTCGAGGGTGGTCGGCAAGGTGATGTTTCGGATCAACACGTCGTTCAGCTGGATGTAGTTCTCGGCGAGTTTGGCCGCGAGCTGGTTTTTGATCTCGAGTTGGATTTGCTCGCGCTTGGTCGTGTTGAATTCCTCAGGGAGGTACTTCGCGATGACTTCACGCGCGACGGAACGCATGGCGGGGCGAATCACTTTCTCCTCGTAGTTGCGGCCGCGTTCGATTTCCAAGCGACCGAGGTTGTCGTATTCAGGCTGCGTGAAGACCGTCATGTCCATGTTGATCTTGAGCAAGTTGGAGCTCAGGACCTCCAGGGCTTCCATTTGTTCGGTTTGGCGGATCTCGTACTCGTAAACCTTGTTCCACGGTGCTTTGAAGTGAAAGCCACTGGAGAGGGGAGCCTCGTCGGGATCCACACCTTGCCCAAACGTGTGGAACGTCAATCCCGCGTACCCGGAGGGGACGGTGACGGTCAACGAACCCCAAAGCATCAGCACAGGGAGAAACACCACAAGGGCGAACAGGATGCCGCGCAAGCGCCGGCGGTCCTCAGGAGAAGCAGACATGTTCATGGGAGAAAGATAGTCGAGGCGGGCAGGATGGTCATCGACTTGACACCTGTTAACGCGATAACTCAGGAAACGCGTTATCGGCCGCCTCCGGCGCGTCGGATGGCCCATTCCGCCGTCAGCAAGGCGAGCAACGTCAAGAGCAACCAAAGCTGGGCATGGAGGGGGAGGCGTTCCGTAGTGCTGTGCACCACGTCCTGAGAAGGGAGGAGGCCTGCGTACTGCTCCCATGAGGCACGGATGTCGGAGAGGTCCGACGCGGTGTTGAGGACGCCGAGAAAGGCGCCTTGGGTGCGGTCTGAAAGCCTCAACAACAGGCCGTGGTTGGCGGGGACCAAGCTCGCCTCAGCTTGGACGGCGTCGACCACCAAGGTGCCTCGTTGGGTCAAAGCATCTCCGGCTTGGGTGCACGACGCGACCCAGTCGTAGACGCCGGGAAGCAGCATGCCGAGGTCGAGGTTGTAATCGGTGCCACGTGTGCTGGCCACGAAGCGGTGGCGTGTGGCTTCTCCGTTTTGGGGAGTCAGCGACAGTTCCACATCCACGTCCACGGTGGGGGACAGCGACACGTCGTACACTTCTGCGGTGAATTCACAGCGCAAATCTTCGTCAATCCGCTCTGGTGCCGTGATGCGGAGGCGTCGGACGTCGTCGCGGCTGCTCAAGTACTGAAGCGTCCGATTCACGAGGTCGTCAAACACCTGGCTCTCGCCGTCGTGTCGGACCACGTCTTGCATGCGCCAGCGCCACAGTCCTTCTCCAAGCGTCACGGCCACACGTCGGCTGTCGCCTTCTCGAACGGCCCACAAAGGCCAGTCGGTCACAACGGGCCCAACTTGTTGGTGCAGGGCGGGAATCAACGCCGGAGTCACGTTGTAGGCTCCCGTTGGGCAAGCCAAAGGCGGCCACAGCGCGAGCATCGATTCAAGGTCACTCGGAAGTGGGAAGGGCTCAAAGGTCGGCACGCGATGTCCTTGGGCTTCCGTGATCAAGGGTTCAGGTGCGTGCTGAAAGCCGACGAGATTCAAATCCCAGTCGTTCCACGTGGTGGACGCTCCTCCAAGCACCCACACGGCGCGATTCGATTGCAAAGCTTCGGTGACGGCCGAAGGCATCAAGGCGGGGTCGAGGTGGTGAAGCACCAAAACGTCGTGCTCTGGAAGTTCGGATCCCGCCGTCAATTCAGAGCTCCAAACGATTTCGGTTTCTTGGTGTCGGTTGGCTTCGGCGGCGTTTCGGAGGGCGGCGACGTCGGGGTGCGGGGCCTGCGCCACGAAGAGGATTCGGCGCCGGCTTTCCAGCACATCAATCGTGGCGCGTTTGCGGTTGTTTCGGCGCGTAACCTCGCGCGCGGCGAGGTCGCCGGGTGCCGTGATCGAGGCCTGAAGAGTCATGGGGCCGGCCCGTTCCGCGTCGACTTGGACCGTCCAGCGCGTGCTGCTCATGGGGTGCGCGGGCGTCCAGGTGGTGGTCTCCAGCACCGTGTTGCCCGAGGCCAAACGGAGGGTCAGGGGCACGCCGACCGCACCGCGGGCCTGAGCCGTGACTTCCACGGGGAAGGCGTTCCCGAGGTAGGCGACTTCGTTCAGGCGAAGTTTGGACACTTCGAGGTCCGTGACGAGGGCGGTGTCCCCGGTGCCGACAAAGACGTGCGGCACGTCGAGGCGATCGGCTGTGAATTCCGGGTCGGGACCGCGGTTGGCGCGCCCGTCCGTGACGACCACAACCGCCGGCACGTTCCGATGTACGTACCGGTCCCGGACCGATTCAAGCGCCGACCCAAGGTCCGTGCGCTTCCCCCGCGGCGCCCAGCCCGCGTCGTCCCACTCGTTCAATGTGCGGTCAAACGTGAACAAATCCACGTCCCATTCCGTGGCGTCGCCCCACGACGGCAGGTCCGCCACGAGCTGGTCGAGGGCCGCACGTCGCGTCGCGCTGTCCTGACCCATCCATTGCGAGGGCGTGGCGTCCACCAAGATGGGCAGCACGGGCGCTTCCCTCGATTCTGTCGTGGTGCGCAACATGGGGCTCAACAGCAAGAACCCCAAAACGCTCAGGATGCTCAGGCGAAGCGCGGCAAGCAACCACGTCGGGGAGGGACGGTCCTTTCCCCAACCGTAAAGCAAGGCCGTGAGGCCCAGCGCAGTGCCCGCCAAGGCGGCCCACTGCCAGGGTTCGGCATGCACGATGAGGTTGGAGAAATCCATGGTCAGGGTCGTGGGGGGCGTACCCGCATTTCACATGCCGCGTCAGGCGGTGATCATGCCGCCATCGACGTTGAGGGTTTGGCCGGTGATGTACGAGCTCATGTCGCTTGCGAGGAACACACACAAATTGGCCACGTCTTCTGGCGTGCCTCCGCGCTTCAGCGGAATGGCGTCGCGCCAACCCTGCACCGTGTCGGGGTCCAACTTGGCGGTCATCTCGGTTTCAATGAAACCGGGGGCGATGGCGTTGCATCGGATGTTTCGGCTGCCAAGCTCGAGGGCCACGGACTTCGTGAAGCCAAGGATGCCGGCCTTGGAGGCGGCGTAGTTGGCTTGTCCAGCATTGCCCTGCACGCCCACCACGGACGAGATGTTGACGATGGAGCCCGAGCGGGCTTTGAGCATCGTGCGGAGGACGGCCTTGGTGAGGTTGAAGCAGCTCTTGAGGTTTACGCTGATGACGCGGTCCCACTGATCTTCCGTCATCCGCATGAGGAGCGTGTCGTCGGTGATGCCGGCGTTGTTGATGACGATGTCCACCGTCCCAAACGCTTCGACCACCTCTCCGACCAAGCGCTCTGCGTCGGTCATGCTGGCGGCATCCGATTGGAAGCCCTTGACGGTCCCTCCCCCTGCACTGAGTTCTTTTTCCAACGCGGCAGCCGCCTCCGCAGAGCTGCGGTAGGTGAACGCCACTTTGGCGCCTTGGGCGATGAATTGTTCTGCAATGGCTTTTCCGATGCCGCGTGACGCACCGGTCACAATGGCCACTTTTCCTTCAAGAAGCATGGGTTTGGGGTCTTGGTGTTGGTTCAATCAGAGGTCAATCAGGTACGATGGGGCTGCAGCGTTACGAGGAGGGGAGAAGGTCCGCCGCCTCAGCGATGAGTTCAGCGATGTCCTTGACGTCGATGGAGGACTCACGCTCGGCGTTCTTCACCCCGTCCGTCATCATGGTGTTGCAGAACGGGCATCCGGTCGCGACGATGGCGGGGTTGACGTCAAGGACGTCGTCCGTGCGCTCGTGGTTCACTTCGCGATTGCCCTTCTCGGCTTCCTTGAACATCTGCGCACCGCCTGCGCCGCAGCACAGGCCGTTCTTTTTGCATCGGCGCATTTCGACGAGCTCCGCGTCGAGGGTGGAAAGGACGTCGCGTGGCGCGGCGTATTCCCCGTTTCCTCGCCCGAGATAGCACGGGTCGTGGAAGGTGATGCGACGCCCCTTGAAGGGGTTGCCGTCCGCCACCTTGAGTCGGCCTTGGTCGATGAGGTCGCGGATGAATTGCGTGTGGTGCATCACCTCGTAATTGCCGCCGAGCTCGGGGTACTCGTTTTTGAGCACGTTGAAGCAGTGGGGGCAGCCAGTGACGATGCGCTTGACTTCGTAACCGTTCAGGACGGCAATGTTTTGCGCCGCCTGCATCTGGAACAGGAATTCGTTGCCTGCGCGCTTGGCCGGGTCGCCGGTGCAGCTTTCTTCCGCGCCGAGGACCGCAAACGGTACCTCACAGTGATGCAGGATGCGGGCAATGGCCTTGGTGATGCGCTTGGCGCGGTCGTCAAAGCTTCCGGCACAGCCCACCCAAAACAACACTTCCGGGGTTTGGCCTTGGGCGGTCATTTCCGCCAACGTCGGGACTTGAAAGGTGCTCATGGTTCAGGATTCGTTCGTCCAATCGCCACGGCTCGCGGCAGGGAAGGCCCACGGCGCGCCGTTGTTTTCGATGTTGTTGAACATGGTGGTGATGGACTCAGGCGATTTGCTGTCCTCCATGATCAAGCTGCGACGCATGTCGAGCACAATGCCCATGGGGGAGATGTTGACGGGGCACGCCTGCACGCACGCCTGGCATGAGGTGCAGGCCCAAAGCTCTTCCTCCGTGATGTAGCTCCCGAGCAAGGTTTTGCCGTCGCCGTCCCACGTTCCGCCGTTGGCGTCCCGCTGCTTCCCGATCTCTTCGATGCGGTCGCGGGTGTCCATCATGATCTTGCGAGGGGAGAGAAGCTTGCCGGTTTGGTTGGCCGGGCACTCGCTCGTGCAACGGCCGCACTCGGTGCAGGTGTACGCTTCCATGAGCTGCTTCCAGCTGAGGTCGGGCGCGTCTTTGGCCCCAAACTTCACCGGCGCCGCATCGGCCTCTGGTGCAGGCGTGGCAAACGGGTCCGCGCTGGGATCCATCATCAGGTCCACCTCCTTTTTGACCGCCGCCATGTTGTCCATGGCCCCTTGTTCCGTCAAGTCGCTGTAGTACGTGTTGGGAAACGCCAGCAGGATGTGGAAGTGCTTGGAGTAGGTGACGTAGACGAGGAAAGAGAGGATGCCCAAAATGTGGAACCACCACATTCCACGCTCCACAGCCACCACGCCGGCATCCGACAATCCGTCGTAGAGCGGCACCAGGAATTGGCTCACCGGAAACGATCCGGCCACGAGGTAGTGGTCCAGTTCTCGGCCCTGGGCAATGCTGTCGGCCGCGTTCATACTCAGAAACGCGAACATCAGCAACACTTCGGCAACCAGAATCAAGTTCGCGTCCAGCGTCGGCCAGCCGCCCATTTCCGGGGACCGGAACCGGGCCAGGGCCATGCCGTTGCGTCGCACGAAGAACACGACGCACGCCAGCACCACCAGCGCCGCGAGGATTTCAAACGACCCGATCAGCACGTCGTACACACCGCCGAGCCCCGCAAAGGCACGGTGCGTCCCGAGGAGCCCGTCGATCACGATTTCGAGGAGTTCAACGTTGATGATGACAAACCCAACGTAGATCAGGATGTGCATGACGCCAGCCACGGGACGGGCGACCATCTTTCCCTGGCCGAGGGCGACGCGCGCCATGACCTTCCAGCGGTCGGCGGGACGGTCGGAGCGGTCGACGCTTTGGCCCATCAGGATGTTCCGACGGATGAACGCCACGCGCCGCGCGAACAAGCCGACGCCCGCGGCCAAACACACGGCAAAGAGAAGTTGCGCAATCATGAGTGTCAGTCGTTGTCGGAAGAACCCCCGCCTTGGGCCTCGAGTTCTTCGTCAATGATTTTGCGAAGGCGTTGCAGGTCCTTCTTCGAGAATTCCGATTTCTGCTTGCGGCCTATGAGGTTGACCTGCACGTACTTCCAGGGGTGCATCTGCAAGTCATCCAGCAGCAACTGCAATTCGAGGTTGGTGGCCACCAAGCCGTTGTGCAGGCTGTCGCTCACGACCAGCTTTCCAAGAGAGCCTTCGCCTGCAGAGATCTTTCCAGTGATTTGGGTGACGTCTTCGAGGGCTTGGTTGGCCTTCGCCATCATGGCCGCGAATTCGATGCGCGACAGGGTGTCACTCAGCGTCGAGAAGTTCTCAATGGCGTTGGTCAAGTCGCCGCTGCTGGCGTTGAGTGTGGAGGTCAAGGAGCGCACGTTGCTCATCACCTTGGTGAAGTTGTAGCGGTTGTCCGCCACCGTGCTGTCGAGGTTGGCAGCGGTGTTTTCGAGCGACTGCACCGTGCGCTGCACGCTTTCCAACGCTTCCGGAAGCCGGCTGGTCGCTTCGCTGTTGAACGCCGCTTCGATCTGCTGAATGACTTCCTCCACGCTCTTGATGAGGTCGGTGGTTTTGCGCTGAAGCGGTTCGATTTGCTTGGCGACTTGCGCGGCGATGTCGTCTTCGACGTTGTCGAGCAAGGTGTCCCCGGCCATGGCGAGGATGGGGGAGTCGCCCTGCTCAATCCGGATGGCTTTGGTGCCAAACAAATCCGAGCTGTGGATCATCGCCACCGAATTCGAGGGGAAGTAAAGCTCGGGGTGTTCCACGACGAATTCCACCAGCAGCTCACCGTCGCCTCCTTCGAGGAATTCGATGCGACGCACTTGGCCGATTTGGTAACCGTTGATCAGCACGGGGTTGCTCACGGCGAGGCCAGCCACGTTTTCGTAGACAGCGTAATAGGTGCTCGTTTTGGCAAACGGGTTGAACCCCTTCAAGTAGTTCACCCCCAAGACGAGCAGGACGATGCCCGCCACCACAAGGACGCCTACTTTGAATTCTGGTCGGAGTGTACTCACTGCAAGGGAAGGTTCAACAAATCACGAGCCCGCGACATGGGGATTTGGGTGTCTCCCTCGAAGGCCACCACAAACGCGCCTTCGAATCCTTCTGCCCGAAGTGCCGTCTTGGCTTCGTGGGCGTGGTCGGGGTGCGCGTAATGGCCGGTCACGTACTTGTGCAATCCATGACGAATGTAAGGTTTGGCCTCGGAGTGGCCACGGAGTTCTGGAGAACTTGGGGATAAAGCGGACTCGGTTGTGAGTATTTGAACCCCAAACCACACCTCAGGACCGCTTTTCGCCTCCGGCTCGGCAGGTGCGGGCGTAGGCTCGGGCGTCGGTGCAGGTGTCGGGTCTGGAGTCGGTGCGGGGGTTGGCTCAGGGGTCGGTGTTGGTTCAGGCGCCTGGTCCGCCTTTCGGGAGGCGAGGTAAGTGTCGCGAAACGCTCGGTAAATGGCGGATGCGAGGTAGGCCTTGCCGTTGTCCGACTGCAAGAAATCTTCTTCTTCCGGGTTGGTCAGAAAGCCCAATTCCACGAGCGTACTGGGCATGGTCGTGTACGAGATGACGTAGAACCCGGCTTGTTTGACGCCCCGGTCGCGTCGGCCGACGCGTTCCCGGAACTGGGTTTGGATGGCGGCGCCAAGCGTGAGGCTTGCGTCGAGGTTGACGTTTTGACGCAAGGCGAGCGCGATGTACGTGTCTGGGTCGTTGGGGTCAAACCCGTCGTAGTTGCTCTCGTAGCCTTCCTCCTTGAACATGGAGGCGTTCTCCCGCATGGCCACGCGCAAGCTTTCCTCGCTCTTGTGCATGCCCATCACGTAGGTGCTCGAGCCGCGGGCACCGGCGTTGTCAAAGGCGTCACAGTGAATGGAAATGAACAGGTCAGCCTTGGCTTCGTTGGCGATTCGAACCCGGTCAATCAAGGCGGGGAAGCTGTCGTCTTTGCGGGTGTAAATGACCTTGACCTCGGGCAAATTCTCCTCGATGTACGCCCCGAGTTTCAACGTCACGTCCAAGGTTACGTCCTTCTCTGTGGTGCTGTAGCGGCCGGTGCCAAGGTTGCCCGGATCTTTGCCGCCGTGCCCTGCGTCGAGCACGAGAGTCAACACCGGAGGGGCAGGAGCAAAGGCCGCGCAGGCGACGACCAGGGCAACACACGCCGCGATGACGCGTTGTTTGGCTACTTTTGGATGCTGCTTCATGCCGGTTCTCAAACATACCGCACACCCCTGTGGACGCGCGATGCGGACGGGCTCGATTATCCTTTTTTGGATGTTGATAAGCCCTGTGTTTTGGGGCCAAAACACCCCGTCCTCGCCACCCGATTCCGAGCCAGGTGAAGTGGTGGATTACGACGCGGACGACATTTATTTCTCGGTGGACAGCGGCCTCGGTTACCTCACCGGAAACGGCAGGGTGATCAGCGGCTCCATGACCCTGACGGCTCACCGCATCGTCCTCAACCTCGACGACAACCTCGTTTGCGCCTACGGAAAGCGCGACAGCTTAGGGGCGTGGGTCGGACGTCCCGTCTTTCAGGACGGCCCTCAGTCCTTCAGCCAAGACCAGCTTTGCTACAACTTCGAAACGGGCAAAGGCCTGAGCCGGCACGCGGTCACCACCGAACAGGACATCGTGTTTCACGCGGACCGCGCCAAGCGCCAGCCCGACGAAACCGTCCACGTTCGAAACGGCAAATTCACCACCTGCGACGCCGACAACCCGCACTTCCATTTCCACCTCACGAAGGCCATCATGGTGCCCAACGAGAAGGTGGTCAGCGGCCCGCTCTACTTGAAGTTCCGCAAGATTCCGACGCCGCTTGCCCTGCCTTTTGGGTGGTTTCCCCTCCAGCGCGAGAAGCAAAACCAAGGCGTGCTGTTGCCGGGCTACGGCGACGGGGGGAACCTGGGGTTCTTCCTCAAGGACCTTGGGTACTACATGCCGCTGGGGGAGCATTGGGACGCCAAACTCCTGACCGACATCTACACCGGCGGCAGCTGGGCGGCTCGCGTCGGATCGAACTACAAGTACCGCTACCGAAGCTCGGGGTCGTTCAGCGTGAGCTTTCAGCGCCAGAGGCAGGGGTTTGCGGGGACGCCGGGGTTTGGGTTGTCGAACAACTTTTTCGTGCGCTGGAACCACAGCCAAGACCCACGAGCGCGTCCCAACTCCAGGTTCAATGCCTCGGTCAACTTCGGCTCGTCGGGCAACTTTCAGCAGAACCTGAACAGCTCGCAGGAAGAGTACCTCTCCAACACGTTTCAATCGAGCTTGCAGTGGACGGCCAACGTTCCACGCACCCCGTTCTCAACGAACATCAGCGCGCGCCACAGTCAAAACTCGCTGACCGGAAACGTGCAGCTTACGTTGCCTTCTTTGTCCATCAACATGCAGCGCACCAGCCTCGCCAAATTGATGGGCATTCAGGTTGGGCGGTCGTCCTTTCTCGACGGCCTCGCGGTGACGTACAGCAGCCAAATGGAGAACACGATTCAGGCTCCGGACAGCGTATTTGGGGCGCAGGATTGGTCTTCTTTGAGGGTTCGTAATGGTTTGAAGCACAAGGTGAAGTTGTCTTCAAGTTCAAGTGTTGGTTTCGTTTCAATCGCCCCCACATTCACCTACGATCAGTTCGATTCGTTCGATGCCTTGAACGTGTCGGAGGTGCAAGTCACCCCCGATTCTACCTCTTTCCTGACCGACACCTTGAGCGGATTCCAAACCACCAACGAATGGCGCTTGGGCGTGTCGGCGAGCACGCGATTCTATGGCCTCTTCAACGTGCCTGGCCAAAGCCGCGTGAAAGCCGTTCGCCACGTCCTCTCCCCGAGCGTCGGGCTGAGCTACAATCCGGAGCGCATGCGCGAGCAAAGCCTCGTCACGGACGCCGGTGAGGTGGGGTGGAACCCTTACGCCCTCGGCCGCTACGTGCCCAACGACTTGCGTGAAGCGGGGTCCCTTAATTTCAGCTTGTCCCAGAACGTCGAGGCCAAAATCGCGGACCGCGAAACCGGCGACCTCCGCAAGGTCAAGATCCTCGACAACCTCGCCACGTCCGGCAGCTACAACTTTGTGGCCGATTCGCTCCAGCTTTCCGATTTCCAGACGCGCGCGTTCACGAACCTGTTCAACCGGGTCAACGTCAACGTGAATGCCACGCACACTGCCTACGCCCGGGATTCGGTGACGGGAGGCATGGTCGACACCTACCTTGCTTCGCAGGGCGGAGGCCTCGTTCGGCTCAAGCGCGTGACCGGCGCGGTCGGCACCAGCTTCCAGTCGGCGTCCGAAGCGGCCACCCCGTGGAACCTGCGTCTGGATTACAACGTCAACTTGGCGCGTCAATGGGCCCCAGACCTCGCCCGCGACACCAGTGCGGTGACCCACGCTCTGACGGCCCGAGGAAGCGTCAATGTGATGAAGCGCTACAAGGTGGACGTGACCACAGGGTACGACGTGGCGCGTGGCGAATTCACGCCCACCAACTTGAACCTGTACGTGGATTTGCACTGCTGGGAACTCTCCTTCAACTGGATTCCCTTCGGGGTGCGGCAGAGCTTTTCGCTCCGTTTGAACGTGAAGTCCGCCCTCTTGCGCGACCTCAAAATCGAGGCCCGAGGGGCGGACGGCAAGCTGCTCTTCTGACCGGTTTCGCGCCCGGCCTGGCGACGACCTACGACCGCGCGTACCAGCGGTAGAGCATCACCGCCAAGCACACCAAAAACGCCAAGAAACTGATCTTGTTGATGCCGTGCATCATGCGCAAATTGATCCCCGCCTCCTTGTCCTTCTTGAACAGGTTGATGGGATTGATGTAGTACAAGAACTTCTTGAAAAACATGTTCTTGGTGTTTTTAGGTTAAACCTTTTGTGCAATCATGGAAATCTCCACGCGCGCCCCTTTGGGAAGGGCTTTCACCGCCACTGCTTCGCGCGCAGGGAACGGTTGGGGCATGGCCTCGCGGTAGGCGGAATCCATGGCGGCGTAGTCGTCCATCGTCGTCAAGAAAACCGACGCCTTAACCACGTTGTTCAAGTCGAGCCCGGCAGCCTGGAGAATGGCCTGTGCGTTTCGGATGCATTGCGCCGTTGCCGCTTCCATCGGCTCGGCGATCAGGGTTCCCGTGGCAGGGTCGAGCGGAATCTGGCCGCTGACGAACACGAGCCCGCCCGCTTCCACGGCTTGGCTGTAGGCGGCCACAGGTTGCGCGGCCTTGTCGGTGTCGATGCGTGAAGACATGAGGTACTTTTGTGAGGGTGACCAAATCTACACCCCATGCGCATCACCTTGTTCGACAACCACGATTCCTTCACCTGGAACCTCGCCCACGATTTGGAGCGGGAAGGGGTGCACGTGACCGTGGTGCGCGCCGGAGAGTGGTCCGACGACGTGTGGGCCCAAACCGACGCCCTCGTCCTTTCTCCCGGCCCAGGATTGCCCCAGGAACATCTCCAGCTCATGGGAGTCGTTCAGGTGGCCCTGAAGCGCCGCGTGCCGGTCCTCGGGGTGTGCCTTGGCATGCAGGCCTTGGCGTTGCACTTTGGGGCGACCCTGCGCAACCTCGACGCGCCGCTTCATGGACGCAGCACCGAGATCACGTGGTCCCTCAAGGGGGTGGAAACGGCTCCTTTGGCCAGCATGTGGGAAGAGCTGGGCAGTCCGACTCACGTGGGGCATTACCACAGCTGGGTGGTGGACGAGGCCGCGTTGCCGAGCGACTTGCATGTGAACGCCCGCAACAGTCAGGGTTTTCCCATGGCGTTTCTCCACGGTTCCCTGCCCGTTGCGGGCGTTCAGTTTCATCCGGAGTCGGTGCTTACGCCCGAAGGCCAAACCCTGCTCCGGGGCTGGATTTCAGCGGCTCAACGCTGTTTGGCCATCTCGGCCTCAAACGTCTCTTTGAACTTCTCGTAGTTGTATTCCGCCTTGATGCGCTCGTCCTGAGACAGGCGCTCGTTGTACTTCGACACGAGTTCGGACGCCGACAGCTCCACGGACATGTAGCTCACGTAGGTTCCGTCGGTTTTTTGCGTCAAGCGGTCGCATGCCGTGATGGCGCCAGAGAGCATTTGGTCCACGACGGTCTTCGCCATGTCGTTGAACGTCTCCGTGACTTCCTCCTTGTTGTTGAATTTGGTGCTGTTCACGTAGTTGTCTGACACGATTTGAACCGTGGCGTTGATCGAACGGGCAAGCTTGGCTTCCGCGTTGGAACGGGCAATTTTCTTGGCGGTCTCGCGGCTCATGCTCTGGCCGGTGGCGGAAGCGCGGAACGTGTTCTTGTCGCTCTTGTACTCTTCGCCCCCGCAGTATTCGAGGATTTCAATTTCACCGGCTTGCTTGGGGGTGACACCTTTGTTGGAATTGCAGCTGGCCAAAGCGAACACCAGGGCCGCCGTGCTTGCCGCGAAAACGGAGATTCGAAGTTTCATGTGAATTGGTTTTTGACCGAATGTAAGATTTCTCAGGAAGATTCTTTTCAGAAACCGTGCCAAAGTCGAATTAAGGCAGGGACAAAGTCGGACTCGATTTCCTCGGAGGCCTTGCCGTACGCCACATCAGTGGCACGCGGAAGGTCCATTTGAATGCCTTTGATGCGGGTCAGGGTTTGGGTGAAAATGGACGCCCCGGCCCGGTTCGTGACGGTCCCCACGACGTCCATGTACACGGTGATGAAGCCTTGGCCTTGGCCTCCGGGACGGGCATCGGCTTGTAGCGTCAGCACCATGTCTGCATCGGCGTCCGGGCCGAGGACTTTCACGTTCGCACGTTGAAGGGCTTGCTGCACAGCGGGGCTGAGCACCGCTTGGTCCCGCGTTTTGCCAAACGCACGCTCCTCGACGCGCAACGCCACTTCGATGGGCGCCAACGTCACGTCGACGCGAAGCGGTGCCGCCTGCAATCCCTCGGCGGCCTGCCGGAACGGGTGGGCGAGGGGCAGGCCACGGACAAACGCCTTGGGGTCCACCCGAACTTCGAGGCTGGTTGCGGTTTTGCCAGGCTCGAATTTCTCGAGGACGATTGTGGCCTGGCCCCGCGCGTCGGTGACGGCTTCGCCTCGGGTAGGCAGGTCGCCGCGTTCGTAGCGGTACGTGAGGGTCACATTGGGGGCCGGGCGGCCGTCGAGCAGGGCAGTGACTTGGGCGGTGCCCCGAAACGCGTCCTCCACATGGAGGGTCAGGGTCGAGTCTGTAGCAGCCAACTGGAGGCCGGCGATGCAGTCGTCGAGCATGCCCACAAGTTCTTCAGGGACGGCCGTCTCCGTGCCGTCGTCCGCGCGGTGAACCAAGGGTTTGTCCAGGAAGGGACGCAAGACGTCCAAACCGCGCACGGACGCGTCCACGGCTTGCTGGATCTGCGAAAGCGACCGGGCTTCCCGAGCGGAACTCAAGTGTCCCATGGCAAGGGCGAGTGCGGCTTGGCGTTTGGCTTCTTGAATGCGCGCGTGCTCGGCCTTGCTCAAGCGGTAGTACGCCAGCACCTCGGTCTCCGACGCGTACGTGTCCACGAGCTCAAACCCCTCGAGGTCCTCGTTGGTCGTGCTCGCGGAATTGGATTTGAAGGATTCGGAAAGCCAGTCGTTGACCTGAAGAACGTTGACCGTCGAAGTGGATTGGACTTTCACGCGGATTTCACGCGAAAGGTTGTCCAAGGCGTTTTGCTTGGCGACGGCGTCCGCGTCAAGCGGGTGTGCCGCTTTGGAGGCGGATCCGATGCCGATGTAGTAGCTAGGCTCAACAGGCGATTGCAATACCCAGCCCGGCACGAGTGCGGCGGCGTCTTTGGATCCGCTGCATCCCACCCAAAGGGCAGCGGAGATGAACGATATGGCAATCAACGCGGCACGCATGGACTTAGGGGACGAGGGTCAAAAGTTCAGATTCGACGGCGGTTTGCATTTGGTTGGCCAACAGCTGTCCCGCTTCGTCGGTCAAGGCGTCTGCACCGCGGATGGCGCGACGGCCGTTGAGCAGTCGGTCACGCTCCGCACGTGCTGCCGATCCGGTTTGTGCGCCAGAATTGCCCCCGAGGTAGAACTTGGAGGTTACGCCGTCGTACTCGATGTAGCGAATGTTGTCCGAGGCCCTTCCGTACAACGTGTTGGAAGCCACGACTTCACCCGTGGTGGTCGAAATGAATTTGAACGTGCACGCGATGTCGACCGAGGCATCTTGGACAAATTCGCGGTACTGCACCTGTCGGTACTTCGTTTCCGTGTATTTCTTGCCTTCTTCGTTGACGCGCTCGACTTTGTATTGCTCGTAGCCCGTTTGGTAGCTCTTGGACAAGCGGCTCTGGCGGTGGTCGCAGGTGGTGATGGTCGCCTTGAGCAGGGCCTTGGCGCCGAGGATGTTTCCGATTTCGACGTCTCCGCCCGAGGTGAGTCCGCTGAGGCCCATGCTCTGCTCCTGCAGGATCAAGGCCAAACTTTCCCGATCGACCACCCGCAAGAAGGGGTCGTCGGAGCTCATGAGCGCCTGCTCAACGAGGGTTTGGATTTTCACCTCCAAGTTGAGGCGGCTCGAACCGTTCTTGAATTCCACAAGGGCCACGGTGAAGCGGCCGTCTTCCAACACTTGGGCAAGGCGTTCGGAGGCGTCTTTGTAGCCCGCGTCTGTGGCTGTGATGTCGGCAAATTCTTTGTGCGCTTCGCGGAATCGCTCCCCTTCTTGGGACGCCACGCCTCGACGGTAGCGGGGCTCGCAGAAGGCGACGTTGCGCAGGGCGGGGGCGTCTTGGTAAGTCGCATCGAGTTCGAGGATGGCGTCGAATTCGAGCAGGGCTTCGTCAAACATCTCCTGTTCGAGGAGGATGTTGGCTTGGCGGTACGACGCGTCGAGGAAGGCGTTTTTCACCGACTCGTACGTGGCGCGCTTGGCCTCGGGAAAGGCCAGATCTACGCCCACAGCCTCAAGTTTGCTGTCCCACGCTTCGGCGCGGTGCCAAGCGTCAAGGGCCGTCTCGCGTTGGTTGTACGCGACGGCTTCGTCGAAACTGGCAATGTGCTGGCCGAGCACGATTTGGCCTGTGCGCTTGAGCCCCACCATCGCATCGATGTTGGTGGGCTTCTTCACCACCGCGGTGTAGTAGAGGTTGGCCGCCTGGTCCATGAGCCCGGCTTCTTCCATCTTGCCCGCGCGCTTGACGAAGGCTTTGGATCCGTTGCACCCGGGCAAGGTCCAGGTCAACACGCCACCCAAAAGGGCCAGTGAAACGAATTGAAGGAAGGAGGAAGTTGAAATTTTCATGACAGTGCGAATCGAGATTCGAAAGGTAGTCATTCTCCTTTCAAGCAAGGGCCGTGCCAAAACCCATCGTGCTACCTTGCAGCCATGACAAATCGGAAGGTGATTTTGGTGTTGGGAGCGGGCCGCAGCAGCTCGTCGCTCATTGCGCATTTGCTGGGCCAAGCGGAGGTTGAGGGGTGGGAAATCCACGTGGGTGATTTGAGCTTGGCGGCAGCGAAAGCCAAGGTGGGAAGCCACGCGTGTGGTGTGGCGTTTGCCTTGTCCGGGGAGGACAGCTCCGAACGGGACGCGCGCATTGCGTCGGCCGATTTGGTCATCAGCATGTTGCCCGCCTTCATGCACGTGGAGGTGGCGCGAGTGGCCATCGCCGCTGGGGTCAACGTCATCACGCCGAGCTACGTCTCTCCGGAGATGAAAGCTTTGGATGCCGAGGCACGCGCGGCTGGGGTCCTGGTCTTGAACGAACTCGGACTCGATCCCGGCATCGACCACATGAGCGCGATGCAGGTCATCGACGAGATACGGGCGAAGGGCGGTCGCATGGTCGGTTTTGCGTCGTATTGCGGCGGCCTGGTGGCTCCGGCCTCGGACGACAACCCATGGCACTACAAACTGAGCTGGAACCCCCGCAACGTGGTGCTGGCGGGGCAGGGAGGTTCCGCGACCTTCCTCGACCAAGGCCGTGTTCGCGTGGTGCCTCCGCACCGCACGTTCCAAACCCTGACGCCCATCGAAGTGGACGGACGTCCTTACGACGGGTACCCCAATCGGGACTCGTTGGGGTACCGCGAACTGTACGGGTTGCACGACGTGGAGACGTTGGTGCGCGGCACGCTGCGCTGTGCCGGCTTCAGCTCCTCCTGGGACGTGCTTGTCCAGCTCGGCATGGTGCGCGACGACGCGACGCTGACGTGGGCCGAGGGCATCTCCTGGGCGGACTGGGCGCGGACGTTCTTGCCCGCGGATGCCGAGGTGGGGCGGACGGTGCGGGATGCCGTGCGGCACGTGACGGGCGCCGGCGAAGACGACCTGGACCGCCTCGCGTGGCTGGGCTTGTTTGACGAAGCGTCTGGCCCGGAACGCGTTACGGGAACCCCTGCCCAAATCGTCGAAGCCCTCGTGACCGTCAAATGGGTGCTGCGCCCTGAAGACCGCGACATGATTGTGATGTGGCACCGCTTTGACTACGAATTCAATGGCGAGCGCAAAGCCCGTACGAGCAGCCTGTGCCTCGAAGGCAAGGACAGCGTGTTCACGGCGATGAGCGACACCGTGGGGCTGCCCATGGCGCTTGCCGTGAAACCGCTTCTGAACGGGGAGTTTGGGACGACGGGTGTGGACGTGCCCATGTCGCGGACGTATTACGAGCCGCTTCTCAAGGGGCTGGAAGAACTGGGCATTCGCTTCGTCGAGCAAAAAATCGAAGTGGTGTGATGGGCTGGATCTCGACGTGGTGGCTTTGGGGGCCGTGGTGCTGGACGTGCTGGACGTGCACGGACGCGCCCGCCTGGCCGGCACGTGGGGAGGCCAACGCGAAGTGGGTGCGCTCCGCCTTGGAATGGCGCATGAAAGTGGGGTTGGACGATTGCCCGGACATTGTGCCGGCCTTGGACGCATGGACCTTGGAGTGGTTGAGCGAATCGGACCGCATCCACGTGGCGCTTCGCACCGACGAGTGGCCGTTTTTAGCCTACGCGCCGGAGTTGCAGTCCGTGCTTGTTCAACGCTTGGCGCTCGACCAGCTGAATTTCAAGACTTCGAAGGACCTCGAAGTGGTGCGGGATGTGCGGGCAGTGGCGAGAAGGAGTTCCACGCTGTGGGACGACGCCTTGAAGCGGGCCTTTGACAATTCTGAGGGGCTTGCCAAACGTCGGGACCGCGCGGCGAAGTAAGAAGTGCTCGGGTTTGGGGTAAAAAAAAGAGAGGCCGAAGCCTCTCCTTTGTCCCTTCTACGCCCCGTTTCTCAAAAGGCGCATTTTCCATCCGGGCATACGTTTCAATCATTCCTTGTTCCGAAGAACTTGGGGGAGTGAACGAAAGTGGTGTCCGAAAGGTTGCGATGGAGAAGGTATTTTTGGACCCACATGCGCAGCTTCGACATCCCCGAGTTTTACCGCAGCCCCATCATCGCTCGCGTCAAGGCGCGACGCAAGGCGCTGGACCCCAGGAAGCAAGACTTCACACCGAGCGACCTGGACTTTGGGAGCGTGCGGGTGCGGTTGGCCCGTCATTTTGGGTTCTGCTTTGGCGTGGAAAACGCCATTGAGATCAGCTACAAGGCTGTGGATGAGAATCCAGGCAAGCGGATATTCTTGCTCAGCCAAATGATCCACAACCCGGAAGTGAATGCGGATCTGGAGAGCAGGGGAGTGCGGTTTTTGCACGACACGTTGGGCAAAGAGCTTGTGCCGCTCGACACACTTGGGGCGGACGACGTGGTCATTGTGCCGGCGTTTGGCGCCACTGTGGAGTTGGAACGGCGGTTGACGGATCTCGGCGTGGACGTGCAGAAGTACAACACGACCTGCCCCTTCGTCGAGAAGGTGTGGAAGCGTTCCGCGCAGTTGGGCGGGCAGGAGTTTGCCGTGATCATCCACGGCAAGCCCCAGCACGAAGAAACCCGCGCCACCTTTTCGCACGCCGCCGAAACGGGCCACGCCCTGGTGGTCAAAAACGCAGAAGAAACTGAATTCTTGGCGTCTTGGATGGAGGGCGAACGGGAGGACGTTGCGGGGTTTTGGGCGCGGTTCGAGGGGCGTACGACCGAGGGGTTTGATCCGCGGCAGCACCTCCGACGCGTGGGCGTGGTCAACCAAACCACCATGCTCGCCTCCGACACACAAGCCATCGCCGACCGCATCAAACAGGCCGTCGACGCCGACCCCGAGGGGCAGTTCGCCAACACACGCGACACGCTGTGCTATGCGACCAACGACAACCAAAGCGCCACGCAGGGCGCTTTGTTCGCGGGAGGAGCTGACGTCGCCTTGGTGGTGGGCGGCTACAACAGCAGCAACACTTCCCACCTTGTGGAGCTCTGCGAGGAGAAAATGCCGACGTTCTTCGTCCGCAACGAGTTGGAGTGGAAGGAAGATGGCGTGCATCATTTTGACATGCACACCGGCCAAATCGCCGTCACACCCCAGCCTCTGCCCGCCGCAGGAGCAGATGGAGGGGCGCCGACCGTTTTGATCACGTCCGGCGCGTCCTGTCCGGACGCGAGCGTGGAGCGTGTTCTGCACAGGGTTCTGGCGCATTACGGTGGACGAGATGTGGAATCCGTGTTAACGGAATTTGAGCGGACTCACGCCTGACCACCC
Source organism: Bacteroidota bacterium (assembly GCA_027621555.1). Lineage (GTDB taxonomy): Bacteria > Bacteroidota > Bacteroidia > Flavobacteriales_D > Sanyastnellaceae > UBA11663. Next base: position 35,053 of record JAQCBJ010000006.1, read on the forward strand.
GTACCTTCGAGGGCATGAAAGCGCCCAAGCTTCGCGGCCCTTTTCGGAACGTGCGGACCGAGCCACGCTCCTTCGTCTTCAAGTCCCGCCACTTGTCGGATTCCCGTCCTGAATGGGAAGAGCGCAAGCGACGGGTGGAAGAGGAGGTTCATGGGGCGTCGGACGCTCCTCGTTCCATCAAATTCCGGCAAGGAGCTCGGGATTCGAAGGGCCGCGCAGCTCGTCGCACTGCCTCCATCAAGGCGTCCCGAATGGCAACGCTCCGCGCAGCAGGGGTGGCTGTGGTGCTGGTGTACTTGACGTACCGCGCGATTCTTTGGGTCGAGTCTCACGACTACGGCCAGTTCCTTCACTTCATGCAATCCAACGGATGAGCCAAACGATCCACGTCCTTCCCGATCACGTCGCGAACCAAATCGCGGCCGGCGAGGTCATTCAGCGGCCGGCATCGGTGGTGAAGGAACTCATGGAAAACGCCGTCGACGCGGGCGCCACTTCCATCGAGGTGCACGTGCTCGACGCAGGCCGAACGTCCATCCAGGTGCTTGACAACGGCGCGGGCATGTCTTCGGAAGACGCACGCGTGTGCTTTGAACGGCACGCCACGTCCAAGCTCCAGTCCGCGGACGACCTCTTCGCCCTGGCGACCAAGGGGTTCCGGGGGGAAGCGCTCGCCTCGATCGCGGCCATCGCCCACGTGGACGTCACGACGTGTCAGGCTGGGTCGGACGTGGGCACCCTGGTCCGGTGCCACGGATCCGAAATCGTAGGGGAGGAACCCAAGGCCCGTGCCGTGGGGACGACCTTCCACGTCAAGAACTTGTTTTACAACGTGCCGGCGCGTCGGAACTTTCTCAAGTCCGACGCGGTCGAGATGCGCCACGTCGTGGACGAATTCCAGCGCGTGGCGTTTGCCCACCCGGGCATCGCGTTCACGTTGACCCACCAAAACGCCAACCTGTTCCAGCTCAAGCCCGGCACGTTGCGCCAGCGCATCGTGGGCATTCTCGGTCCCAAGCACGACGAGCGCTTGGTCCCGGTCCAGGAAGAAACCGACGTTGTGGCGATCGAAGGATTTGTTGGAAAGCCCGATTCCGCAAGGAAATCGCGGGGAGAGCAATTCTTGTTTGTGAACGGCCGCTTTGTCAAGCACGGACTCCTGCATCGCGCAGTGTTGCGCGCTTACGACGGACTCATCTCCGACGGTCAGCATCCGCTTTACGCGCTGCACCTTACCGTCGACCCGGCGCGTGTGGACGTCAACATCCACCCCACCAAGATTGAGGTAAAGTTTGACGAAGAGCAGCCCATTCTCGCCATCTTGAAATCGGCCGTCAAGCGCGGTCTTGGCGCCCACAACGTGGCGCCGACCATCGATTTCGATGCCGAGGTGGGGTTGAACATTCCCGACCTCAAGCCGGGCATGGAAGTGTCGGAACCCACGGTGCGTGTCAACCCCAGCTACAACCCATTCGAGCCCGCTATCACCCGCCCTGCCGGATCATCCTCAGGAACGCGATCTGGAGGCATGTCCCTGGGCGAGGCCCACGGTGGATGGTCCCGGCCTGCGGCTTCCGGGTGGAAGGACCTGTACCAAGTCATGGAGTCGGACGCACCGAGTGCGAGGCCCGAGCCACAGACCGAGCGGTCGTCTGCCGAACCCGCGACGACAGCGGAGCAAGGCGTGGAGGTTCTGCAATGGAAGGGGAAGTACCTGATGGTTCCGACGGAAGAGGGCATCGCAGTGGTGCACATCCGTCGCGCCCAGCTGCGCATCCAGTACGAGCGCTTTCTGAAGGCGCAAGAAAACGCCACCGGTGCAGTGACCTCACAGGTCTTGCTCATTCCCGAGGACATCACCTTGACCCAGCCGGAAGTGTTGGCACTGATGGATGCGCGCGAATCGCTCGCGTCCATGGGCATGGACTTGGCGCAGGTTGACGACCAAACCGTGCAACTCCGCGCCGTCCCCGCCGACCTGACGACCCACGTTCGCGAGGCGTTGGATGCGGTCCTGGAATCGTACCACGAAGGCTCGTGGGACGGCGAATCGGAGCGCAGGGAGCGTTGGGCCAAGGCCTGGGCGCAGCGCTCCGTGGCGAGCGGCGACGTGTCGCTTCGCATGGAGGCGCGCCGCCAATTGATTGCGGCCCTGTGGGCATGCGACCACCCCAACATGGACCCAGACGGGCGGCAAGTGCTGTCGGTTTGGGCGGCTGAAGACCTTGAAAATCCGTTTCGCTGATGTTGCAAAACACCCCCCAAGTCGTCAAGAACCTCATCCTGATCAACGTGCTGATGTACGTGGTGGCGGGGTTGATGGGCGACGCTGTGGCCGTGCCTTTGCTGGCCGGTACGTACCCGGGTTCGCCGTTTTTCGAGCCTTGGCAAATCGTCACCCACATGTTCATGCACGGGGACCTCAGCCACATCTTCTTCAACATGTTCGCGCTGTACATGTTTGGGTCGCAACTCGAGCGCGTGTGGGGTCCCAAGCGTTTTTTGACCTACTACGTGGCGTGCGGATTGGGTGCGTTTGCCCTTCACGAACTCGTGGTGGGGCTGCAGTTCTATTCGGAGCTCGGCACGTTCTTTCCGGCCGCTGAGCAGTTCGTGCGCCCGAGCGCCAGTCCGTTGGAGCGTGCGCGTGTGCTGGAGATGGTGTACGGTCGCGTGGTGGGGGCGAGCGGTGCGGTGTTTGGGCTGTTGCTCGCCTTTGGCATGTTGTTTCCCAACACCCAGCTCATGCTGCTTTTTCCGCCCATTCCGATCCGAGCGAAGTACTTCGTGATGGGCTACGGGGCGATCGAGCTGATGCTTGCGCTCCAAAACAGCCCCGGCGACAACGTGGCGCATTTTGCGCATTTGGGAGGCATGATTTTTGGGTATTTTCTGCTCAAGCGGTGGCAGCAAGACCGCGGGCATTTCTATTGAACCATGTGGGAGGATTTGAAAGCGACGTGGCGCGGCGGAGGCATGTTGACGCGCTTGGTGTGGGTGAACGCGGCGGTGTTCCTGCTGCTGATGACGCTCACGTTGGTGGACCGATTGGGCGGCGGTGTGTTGTCGGCTGTCCTGCCCGCCGAGGGAGCCCGAACCCTGGCCACTTCCTGGCGTCTTGACGTCCTGGCGACGCGCCCTTGGAGCGTCGTGACGCACATGTTTGCGCACCAAGACCTGTGGCACATCGCCATGAACATGCTGCTGCTGTTTTGGATGGGGCGCGTGTACCACGGGGAGGTCGGGTCCCGGCGCCTGTTGAGCACCTACCTCGGTGGAGGACTCGCCGGTTTTGCAGCTTACTTCTTCATCACCAACGGCTTCAAGCCGCTTCAGACCGGAACGTACGCCTTGGGCGCTTCGGCTTCGGTGATGGCCATCTTTGGCGCGCTGGCAACGCTGCGGCCCGAGATGCGCTTCAACCTGATCTTGTTTGGGCCTGTGGCGTTGAAGCACTTGTTTTGGGTGTACGTCATCCTCGACTACTTTGGCTTGAGCCAAGGCGTGAACGCGGGGGGCAACCTGGCGCACCTCGGTGGCGCGTTGTTTGGGGTCTTGCTGGTCCAGCAGGATCGCAAAGGCCGAAACCTCGTCAGCTGGCTCGAATGGCTGCTCGACGCGCTTTCCTCGCGATCCATCTCGATTCCCCAGCGCAAGCGAAGCCGGTTCCGGGCCTCGACGTCCAACCGTTGGAAGGCGGCGGAACGCGAGGAATCTCGTGCTCCGATGTCGGACGACGAATTCAACGCGGCCCGCGCCGAGCGTGAAGACCGACTTGACGCCATTCTCGACAAGATTTCCAAGCACGGTTACGACCACTTGACGGCTGAGGAAAAGCGGTTTCTGTTTGACCAAAGCCAGCGCTGATCGTGGCCAAATCCGCCAAGTCCAACGACGACAAGCCCCGCAAACGGCGCCGGGCCGATTCCGCGAGCTTGCTCACCTGGCCGGGCATGGTGCTCGTGGTGCTGGGAGAATTGGCGGTGCGTGTCTCTCCGTCGTGGTTTCCGTGGCTCGCGCCCTTTGGGTTGACGTACGGGCTGGGGTGGGTGCTGCTGGCGTCCGGTGTTCTTTGGCGCGTCGTGTCGTTCCGGTGGATTCGCGCCGCCTTTCCCGCCATCGTGTTGATTGCGACGTGGCCGTCGTTCATGCTCGTCTTTTCACTTGGTCTAGGCACGGCCGAGATGCCTGAGCCCACGGTCGATGCCGAAGCCTCGTGGGGAGTGATGTCCTTCAACGTGAGACGCCTCGACGAGTACGGGTGGCTCGAGGGGGATGCCACGCGCCGCGAGCTCGCCGAGTGGTTGGGCAACCGCGACGAAGCGGTGTGGTGCTTTCAAGAATTTCCGCGCGACGGAAAAAGCGTGCTGCGGGAGGCGGGGTTGTCGTGGAATGCGCCACGTCGTCGCCTGCTGACCTGGCCCAACGGGGCAGGGCCTGCGCTTGCCACAACGTTGGGGGTGCAAGACTGGACCACGTGGATGTTCCCCGAGGAAGCGGGTCGGGGACGTGTGCTGCAAGCCGACCTCAAAACCCCGTCGGGAATCGTGCGAGTGTTCAACGTGCACCTGCAGAGCTTGTATTTCAGCCGCGAGGATTACGCCGCGGTGGAGGATGGGCCAAGTCGAGAGGAAGGGTTGCGTTTGTTGGGCTTGGTGACGAGAGCTTCGCAGGCTCGGGCTGCTCAAGCTCGCGTGCTTCAGGAGCGGATGGAGGAGAGCCCGTACCCCGTCTTGTTGGCGGGAGACTTCAACGACAGCCCGATGTCGTATGCCGTGCGCCGGTTGCGCAAAGGACGAGCACGCGACACGTTTGAAGCGTCGGGCATTGGGCTCGGAGGAACGCACATTGGTGCGGTGCCAGGCTTGAGGATTGACGGAATCTTGGCGGACACCACGTTGGCGGTTTGGCGCCAACAGACCCACGGCGTAGAGCTAAGCGATCACCGCCCGGTGACGGCCGTGCTCTCCGTCAAGCGTTGACGCGCACCTGGTCCTTTCCTTTCGCAGAGAAGGCCTCGAACAGGCTCACGTTCACCCCAATCAGGAGAAGGCCGTACAGCAGATCGTCGACAGGCATGCTGAAGATGCGCCAGCCCGAGTTTTCGTCGTTGTTGTACCACACGATGTGGTCGGTGATGGCCTCAGGAGTGTTGTGAAGCACCGGGTACGACCAAAAATCCAACCCCGTCAACACGCCGTTGCTCAGGATGAAAGGCACGAGGAGCACGAGGTAGGCAAACCAAAAGTGCCCCATCCACGAACGCCATTGGATCAGCACACCGATGAGCCAAATCGCGCACAGCGCGGAGGTCAAACCCAAGTAAGCGTGGTCTGAAAACCCGAAGGCCAGCCCGAGGCACAGCGCGGCCATGGCCGTCGTCACGCCGCGGTGTCCGAGCCCCAACGGCGAATCCGGGATGTACTTTTTGAAGCACGCGTAGGTGAACACGCAGGCGTAGGGCACGGTGATGAAAAACAACCACTCTTCGATCGGCAGTCCGAGCAAATCGATGCCAGCCAAGTGGGCCTCGTTGAATCCCCAGACGCCTTGGCTCGTGAACCAGACGTCCCAGGCAATGAAACCCGCCATGGTCAACAAGCACGCCGGCCAAAACGCCTTCCACTCCTTCACAAAGGCGACCCTTTTGTCAAAGCTCGCCACCAAGGGCACAGCCAAAACGGCCAGGTTCACCCACAAATACGTCCATTCGCTCATGCGCGTTGCTGTTGGTTGCGCAGGGCTTTCCGCGCTTCGCGAAGGTAACGCGGCGGCACAAACAGCATCCCAAAGCACTCGCCGTCCTCTTTGCCCAAGTGTTTGTGGTGGACTTTGTGCGCCTTCCGAATGGCCATGAAATAGGCGTTTTGGGTGCGCTTGAACCACGAGAACCGCTGGTGGATGAAGACGTCGTGGACCAGGAAATACGCCGCGCCGTAGAGCGCAATGCCGGTCCCGATCCAAAAGCGGAAATCCCCGGCCAAGCTTCCCGAGATGAAGCAGTAGGCGCTAGGAATGGCGAAAATCAAGAAGAACGCGTCGTTCTTTTCGAAGAAGCCCGGCCCGTTGGTGTGGTGGTCTTCGTGGAAGTACCACATGGCGCCGTGCATCAGGTATTTGTGGGCCAACCACGCGACGCCTTCCATGGCGAAAAAGGTGGCCAAAACGACGAATGCGGGAAAGGCGATGCTCATAGCGTCCAAGGGATGAGGTTCAACACGGCGAAAAAGAGGGCGAACACCACAACCAACAAGCCCGAGAGGCGATTTGTTTTCAGGTCGTCAACGTCGCGCCAGAGCAGTCCAAGGGCCAGCGCCGCCACCCACCACGTCAGGTAATTGGTCCACGGGATGTGCCCCGCGTGCCAAGTCCACCACCCGGCACGGATGGCCACGGGTTCAATGGCGCCGTCCAGCGCCGTCATCATCGTGGCGGCCAACGCGGCACGCACCACGGGCGACACGGTCCTTCCTTTCCACGAGAGCAAACGCTCCGACCAATGGTGCGTCCCGAGCAGAAGCAGCCACCACAACACGCCCATGAGCAACGGGACCTCGAGGGCCTTGGGGCCGAGGCCTTGGCCGTAGCTGTAGTCGCCAAACAGCCACCCCGTCGCCACGCCCATCACTTCAATGCCAAACCCGAGGAACATGGTCAGCGCCCACCGCCACGGGCTTTCGGCGCCTGTGAACGCCATCACGATGCCCGCGCACAGCAGGAGGTTCAGGGGCGTCAACGGCAAGAGCAGGTGGGCGTACCCGAGGGCGGTGCCGACGGCGCCCACCACGTGCAGGATCACGATGACGGCGCTCCACGTTGCGGGGGAGCGCCACCAGGTCGGGGCGGCTGCCGGGGCGGGGGATGGGGTGGTCGGACTCATGTTTCAGCGTGCGCAAGTTCGTCCACGATGCGGGCGCCGAGCAAACAGAGCGGGATGCCCCCGCCCGGATGCACGCTCCCGCCACAGAAATACAGCCCCTCCAGGTCCGTGGAACGGTTCCGGTGCCGCAAAAAGGCCGCGGCCGTGGAGTTGCTCGACGCGCCGTACAGGGCGCCGCGCCACGAGCCCGTGGCCGACTCGATGGTGGCCGGGTCGAGCACTTGTTCGCAGACGATGTCCGGACGGAAACCGAGCGTGCGTTCGATTTTGGATAGGACGTGGCCGCGCAACTCGGCGACGGCGTGTTCGTCCCAACGTTCAGGGTTCGCTTCGACGTTCATCAGCACGAACCAGTTCTCGTGCCCCTCGGGCGCGTCGTCGGGGAGCTCCTTGCTGGTGATGTTGACGTAGACCGTGGGGTCTTCGCCGGGCGTGCCGTGCGACGCAATGCTCCCGAATTCCTCGACGTAGTCTCGGCTGAACAGGATGTTGTGGAGCCCCAACTCCGGGTGCTCGCCGCGCACGCCCCAGTAAAAGATGACGCCCGAGGTGGAGCGTTCCTGATTCAGGATGCGCTCGGGTGCTTGGAGGTCGGGCAACAGGGCTCGGTAGGTGGGGTGCAGGTCGGCGTTGCAGACCACAAGGTCGGCACGGTGAACCGTGCCGCGGCTGTCTTCCACGCCCGTCACGCGTCCGGATTCGTGGAGGATTCGGCGTGCCGGGGTGCCGGTGACGATGGTCGCGCCTGCCGCTCGGGCGAGGGCCTCGAGGTGCAGGGGGATGGCGCGCATCCCGCCCTCGGGCAGGAACGTCCCGATGCCGTGCTCGAGGTGCGGGATGACGTGCATCATGGCCGGAGCGCGATGGGGGTCGCTGCCGTTGTACGTCGCGTACCGGTTGAAGAACTGCGCGAGTTTGGGGTGCTGGAGGTGCCGTGCGTTGTGCCGGGCGAGGGTGCCGAGAAGCGGCAATTGCCACACCCGCGACAGCAGCCGCCACGCGGCTGAGGTCCGGTAGGTCGACCCCTCGTGAAGGCTGCGCTCCAGAAACACGCCCCGCGTGAGCTCAAAGGCGCGGCGGCTGGTGGCGAGGTGCCGAAGGAGGCGTCTTGAGGGCACGCCCCACCGCGCTTCGACGTCTCGGGCAAAGCGCTCCGTATCGGTCCACGCCACGAGCGGTTCTTCTTCGTCCTCCCAGAAATAGTGAGTGCTGCGGTCGAGGGTGCGGTAACGGAAGGGTGACGGACGGCCTTGGGTGGAGGCCGGCACGAGTGCGTCGAGCTCTTCCATGAGCTCCGGCATGGTGAACAGGGACGGGCCGCGGTCAAACCGGTGGCCGGCGTCGACGTGCTCCCCGAGCTTGCCCCCGACCGTGTCGGCGGCTTCGAGGACCGTCACCCGATGCCCGCGCGCGGCCATCCGCACGGCGGTGGCCAGCCCTCCGACGCCGGCGCCCACCACGACCACGTCGCGGGGTTCGCTCATGCGCGCAACAGGGTTGACACGACTTCCGGAAAGCAAATCTTGAACCAGGCCGTGTAGCGGTCGGGGTGGGCCGCGATGTCGGCCTCGATCTCGCGCACCGGCATGTACCGCGTCTCGCACACCTCTTCGGGATTGGGCTCGGGTGGCACGTCGCTGTACCCGACGAGCACGTGATCGAGCTCATGCTCTATCATGCCGTGGTCCAGGTCGGCGCGGTAGACGAACGAGAATTTGGGCTCGAGCTGGCACCGCATGCCCATCTCTTCCACGAGCCGGCGCTGGGCCGCCTCCACGACCGTCTCTTCAGGACGGGGATGGCTGCAACATGTGTTGGTCCAAAGCCCCCCGCTGTGGTATTTGTCCAGCGCGCGACGGTGCAGCAAGAGATCCCCTTTGCTGTTGAACACGAAGACGCTGAACGCACGGTGAAGCACCCCTTGGCGGTGCGCCTCCATCTTTTCCATGGTGCCCAAGGGGCGGTCTTCTGGATCCACGAGAACCACGTTTTCCGTCGTGGGGGTGTCGTATGAAGGTGCAGGCTGCATTAGTGGGACTTAAGGTACGTGAGAAAATCGCGCACGAAATCGGTGTGCGTCGGGTCTCCCCTCCAATAGCCAGAGGCCAGCCCGGCTTCGACGAGGCTGCGGTCCGCTTCCACTTCGCTGAAGTAGTTGAGTAGGGCGGGCGCGTGGGTTTGGACGCCTAGGCGCAAGAAGGCCAGGTCGGGATCGTCCGGTCGGGCGGCAAGCGATGCTTCGAGTTCAGGTTGCCAGTCCAGGAACTGAGACAGCTTGTCGACGGGGTTCCAAGCGTGGTCTGCGATCATCAGCTGGGCGACGGCGAGGAAGCCTTGGGCCAGAGGGTCGGCTTCGAGGTCTTGGCGGGTGTCGCGTTCGATTGCCATGCGCTGGGCCATGGCGGAGGCGCCTTCCGCGGTGGTCGCCTCGCGGTACCAACCGCGCCAGCGAAGGAGGTCGTCGCCGGTGGTTTGGGCTACCAAGGAAGGTGCCAGGCTGAACGCCAAGCTCATCCACGCGAGTGTCAAGCACAGGCGCATGCGAAACAGTCAGAGGAGGTTGAAGCTGTGGCGGAGGTAGGACCCCACAAACAGCGTCGCCTTGCGGCGGTTGGGAATGCGCACGCGCTCCTCGAGGATGCGGTTCGAGGGGAGGGCGGCGATTTTTTGGAACAGCCGTTGGTAGTAGACGTAGGCCACGTAGACCCCGAGTCGGCTTTCCTTGGGAAGCTTGATGATGCCCTCGTAGGCGTGGCGAAAGTCCGTGGCGATTTCGCGTTCAATGTGCGCCTTGGCTTCTGCGTTGAAGGCGCGCATGTCCACGCCGGGGAAGTACACGCGTCCTTTGTCCTCAAAATCGTCTTTCAAATCTCGGAGGAAGTTCACTTTTTGGAAAGCGGCACCCAGGCTTCGGGCATTGGGAAGCAAGCGCTTGTAGGCTTCACGGTCCCCAAACACAAACACGTGCAAGCACATCAGGCCCACCACCTCAGCCGATCCCACGATGTAGTCGTCGTAGCCCTCACGGTCGTAAGCCGTGCGGTCAAGGTCCCATTCCATGGAGCGCAAAAAGAGATCCACGTGTTCACGGTCGATGCCGTAGGTCGCGTACGTTTTGGCGAAGGCATGCAAAATGGGGTTGCTGCTCATCCCGTGCTCGAGCGCCCAGGAGGTGTCTTCTTTGAAGCGCGCAAACATGGCCTCCTGTTGCGGGCCGTGCAGCGTGTCGACGATTTCATCGGCGTAGCGCACAAATCCGTAGATGTTGTAAATGGCTTCGCGCAAGGAGGGTGCCAAGAACCGGATGCCCAACGAGAAGCTGGTGCTGTAGGCTTTGGTGGTGCGCTTGGCGCATTCTGAGGCGACGTCGTCGTAGAGTTTCAAGGCGTCCATGACGGGGGATTAACCTCGGAAGGCGGTTTCATGTTCAACGGAAAGGTCAACTTGCGTCGCCTTTTGAGGGAAGATGCCCTGCGTATGCAGGTAGCGGCACGTCTCACGCGCGGCCACCTCACCGGAGATCAGGCTCGGTGGCACGCCCGGTCCAGGCGTCGTGAGCTGTCCTGCGAAATGAAGGCCGGGGAGCTTGGAGCGCATTTTGGGCTTCCAAAACGCGGTTTGGCGTAGCGTGTTGGCCAAGCCGTAGGCGTTGCCTTTGTAGCTTGAATACTCCGAGATGAATTCGCTGTGGGCGAAGGATCGGCAGTACCTGATGAAGGGGCGCAGGTCGCGACCCACGTGCGCTTCGAGGCGCGTCAGGATTTCTTCAAAGTAGCGGTCGCGCTCGTCGCCCTTTTCCTCCAAGCCGGGGGCGAGGGGGATGAGGAAGAAGAGGTTTTCGCAGCCCTCGGGCGCGACGCTGTTGTCGGTGCGCGAAGGTGCGCTGACGTAAAACAGCGGGTCGTCCGGCCACGTGTTCGAGTCGTAGATCGTCTCGGCATGAGGTCCAAACGGCGTGTCGAAGAACAAGTTGTGGTGCTGAAGTTCCGGCACCCGCGTGTCCAGTCCCACGTAGTAAAGGAGGGAGCTGGGCGACATCGTGCGCTTGTCCCAGTAGGCTTCGTCGTACCGGCGCCACTTGGCGGGCAAGAGCTTCTGCTCGATGTGGTGATAGTCGCCCGTGGCCACGACGGCCGCGGCTTCGATTTCCGTGCCGTCCGCCAACGTCACTCCGGAGGCGCGGCCCCCGTCGTCGTGGATGGCCACCACTTCCGCAGAGGTCATGAATTCCACCCCGAGCCGCTCGGCCACGCGGACCATGGCTTGGACGATTTCGTTCATTCCACCCATGGGGTACCACGTTCCAAGGCAGGTGTCAGCGTAGTTCATGAGGGAGTAGAGGGCGGGAGTGTCCTCGGGTTTGGCGCCCAAAAACAACACCGGAAACTCCATGATCTGGAGCAGCTTGGGATGCGTAAAGTGCTTGCGGGCAAAGGCACTGAACGACGTGAACAGCGACAGGCGTGTGGCGTCAACCACGGTTTGCCATTCCGCAAACTCCAGCGCGTTGTGCGCAGGCTTGTTCACGAATTTGTTCATGCCAATCGCGTACTTGACCTCGGCCTCGGCCATGAAGTCACGCAACCGTTGACCTGCGCCCTTTTCAATGCTCTCAAAAACTTCGGCAAGCGCATCCAGACCCGCGGGGATTTCGAGAGGACCGTCCTCGAACCACACCGTGTAGGAAGGATCAAGACGAACGAGATTCATTTCCTGATGGACGTCCGCTCCGAAGTCCTCGAAATAGCGTTCAAACACGTCCGGCATCCAGTACCAACTTGGTCCCATGTCAAAAGTGAAGCCGTCCACCTCAAACTTTCGAGCGCGGCCCCCAAGTGTGTCGTGCCGTTCAAGAACACGCACGCGATGTCCGGATTGGGCCAAGTAGCTCGCAGTCGCGAGGCCGGCAAACCCGGCACCCAGCACCAAAACGTCGTGGCAGGAGGGGGAGTTGTTGTTCATGGAAAAGGTTTCTCGTGCTTGAACAACCACGGATGAAGGGGCGATGTTCATTGATCGCTCGAGGAAGGTAAGGGGTAATGAAGCGGCAAAATTCTGGAATGAGTTGAATTATTTTGAGAACGAGTGAATTTCAGCAAGGGAGAGGTTGCCTAAGTACCTTTGGGTCATGGCAAATGCGATGACATCAATGGACGTGCTTGCGTTTGGGGCGCACCCCGACGACGTGGAATTGTCGGCCGGAGGAACCCTGGCCAAACTCGCGGCCCAGGGCAAGCGTTGCGCCATCGTCGACCTGACCCGGGGCGAGCTCGGAACGCGGGGCTCGGCCGAGATTCGGGACCGAGAAGCCGCAGCTTCCGCCGCCATCCTCGGCCTGGTTCACCGCGAAAACCTCGGCCTCGCTGACGGGTTCTTCGACGTCAACGAGGCCAGCCTGCGCCTGGCGATCTCGGCCATTCGGCGCCTTCGCCCCTCGGTGGTCCTGGCCAACGCCCTCGAAGACCGCCATCCCGACCACGGCCGCGGCGCCGAACTCGTCGCCCGTGCCGCTTTCCTCTCCGGCCTCCCCAAAGTCGTGACCGGCCCCGCCGACGCCCCCGAAGCCGCGTGGCGTCCCCGTGCCGTCTACCATTACATCCAGGACTACGACCGCAAGCCGGACGTCGTCGTGGACATCACGGGGCACCTCGACACCAAGTTCGAGGCCATCCTGGCGTTCGGCTCGCAGTTCCACGATCCCAACTCGGACGAGCCCGCGACGCCCATCAGCAGCCCGGAGTTCCTGGATCACGTCCGGGGGAGGGCGACGTCGTTTGGGCGTCCTGTCGGGTTCCTGCACGGCGAGGGCTTCGAAGTCCGGCGCCCCGTCGGCACCGACTCGCTCCTGAACCTCCTTTGATCTTCTGATTTTCGCGGCCCCCGCGCTCGTCCCCCGCGCTCGAGCTCAGTGCCCCAGCACCTCTCGGTAGACCGCCTCGTACGCGGCCCCGACGGCCACCACGCTGAACTGCGAATCGGCGTAAGCCCGAAGCGCGTCGGCGTCCCAGGTCGTGCCGTTCACGGCCTCCAGCGCCGCGATCCACTCCGCGTCACCGGCCCCGGCCGGCAACAGGAAGCCGCGCTCGCTCAGGCCAGGGGAGAGGTGCTCCCGAATGCCCCCCACGTCCGTGCTCATGACGGGAATCCCGCAGGCCCACGCCTCGGGAATCACACACGGGAAGTTCTCGCGCCGGCTATTTAACACCAGCACGTCGTGGGTTTGCATGTGCTTCACCACGTCGTCGGCGCCGAGCGGTCCCGTGAACGCGATCCGTTCCGACAGCCCGCGCTCCGCGACCCACGACCGGTAGCCGTCCACGTGGGCCTTCTCGCCCCCGACAAACGTTGCCCGAAGCGCGTCGCGTTCCGTCATCGCCGCCGCGAGGGCGGAGAGGAGGCCGGTGATGTTTTTTTGGTCTTCGTCGAGGGAGCTCACGTGCAGCACGCGCTCGATCCCGCGCCCCTCCATCCGCCGCCGCGTCGCCCCCACGGGCACCCCGGCCAACAACTCCGGCTCGGCCGGCTTGAACCGAGCCGTGTCCACCACGTTGGGCACCACGCGCACCGCCGCTTTCGCCTTGGGCACCGCTCGCTTCACCGCCTCGCCCAAGTCCGCACTCACCGGACACAGCACGTCCACGCCCTTCACGACGTCCTTGACCACACGCCGACGCCACCATGGCAACGCCCCCAAATCGTGGTACGCCGTCCAATGCTCCGTCAAAACCACAGGCACGCCCCACTTCTTGGCCCACGCCACCGCCGCCGCCCCAGCCGGGTACGCCACGTGCAGGTGCACCACGTCCGGCTTCCAGTCCATCCGTACCGCCTCGCTGGCCACCAACCGCGCCACGCCAAGCAGCTGCGGCTTCGTCGCCTCGTGGTACAACCGCCGCACGGTCCACGACCGCCCGTCCATTTCGTGCACCTCTTCGCCGTTGACGCCTTTCAATTTGGCCACGCTCGCGGCGCCACCTCCCACCGGAATCGGCGCCCAAACCTCCACGTCACACACCCTTGCCACGGCCTCCACGTGCCGCTCCACGAAGTTGCCCAAGCTCCGGTGCACCTCGGAAGGGTACCAGCTCGCCACGTGCAAAATCTTCAGCCGTTCCGCCATGCGTCAAAGGTGGCGAAGAAGTCGCAATCGAGAGGTGTTGACATTGAGACATCTTGAATATCTTTGCGCTCCCTTCAGGACCACACGCGGTCCAAACGAAGGCACATGGTGGCTATAGCTCAGCTGGTTAGAGCATCGGTTTGTGGTGCCGAGGGTCGTGGGTTCAAATCCCATTAGCCACCCACCCAACAAGCCCCGCACGCAAGTGCGGGGCTTTCTTTTTGGGAAAAAGCCGACGCCAAGCCAAAGGTTTGAGCGAAAGGCGTTTGCCAAAAAGAAAGCGCCCTCTCCGCAACGCGGAGAGGGCAAGCTTGTTGTGGTGGGACTGCCGCCCCGTCATTCTTGCGCCTCGGCCTCGCCGCCGGCGCAAACATCCCCTCGATCACTCCGCGTCCTTGATGCACCGAACCGAACACGCATCTTCCTCCAGAACGTTGTCGCCAAGGGCCCTTCGCCAAACGGTGACTTGGTTGGCCGCAAGGCTGCGCGAATAGGGTGGTGTCCAGATGTTGAAGTTGGTGTGAATCGTACGGTATGGGCCCGGTGGTGTTGTGATGCGTGCGCCTCCGGGCAATGCCTTGAAGCCAAATTCGTCCGAACCGCCACCGTCTATACCTGAACCCCCACCAGAATACCACCATATGTCATTGTCATCCAGAGACTTTAATTTGTATCCTTCGTCTGTACCGCGCCATGTCCCGCCCTCCAATTGGGCTTGCTCATTGGACATTCCTGCAAATTGCTCGAGTGTTAAGAAGTCAATGTCGTTGGCCACATGCCAACCGTTGGGGCAAAGTTGCCAGCTCGATAGTGCGATGTAATTGTACAACGCACCAAATAGCGAGTAGTTCTCGCTTGCTTTTGCTTCAGTGACGTCACTTGATTCGTTGCCGTAGACGTATGCGTGTGGCAGCCCATCGTCTTCGCTTCCTAAATCTGCCGGACTGACGGAGGGCAAATGCCGCGCATTCTCCGCAAACCAGCACTGCCCCCCAATCTGCACCGTTTCATAGTCGTATCCCTGATACCCTACGGGATCGCCGCATGAAAATTCCGCAACCTCTGGAATCTCGCCACACGCCAACCCAAACACCGACAGCACATTCATCAAGTCCGTCACCTCGACCAATCCATTTCCATTGGAATCGAAGTAACATGGATTCAGAATCGCAGCCTCACCAGGCTCATTGAGGTAAGCAGGAATGGCGACAACACAGGTTTGGGATTCAGCATCCCAAACCGTTCCTTCAGCACAGGCAACCGCACCGGCCTCACAATCTTCGCCCACCAAGGGATAGACACAATCCACGCTGCACACGTCGAGCATGCTGTAGTTGCAAGCGTTTTCGTCGTTGCAACCACTTGTCACTACTTCAATCCAAATGCTGTCCTGGCACAGTGAGATTCCATCCAACATGGTCGTCAATGTCACCCATTGGGATTCAGAAGGTGTCAGTTCCGTATTTGCGCCTTGATCCCCAGTGCTCCACGTTTTCTCTGGACCTCCGGGAACGCCTGACAACTCATAAAGCCAAAAATCCAAGCTGCCAGAATTGTCTCCGTAACAGCAGTCTTCCCATGATACCACGTGTGCGTTTCCATCTCCTTCAATGGTCCAGGCATAGGTTTTGTCCGACCCATTGCAAAAGGCGTTGTTGTCGTTGTTGTGGTAGTCGTTGTCTGGGCGTTGGAAATTGGCGGCGCCATCGTAAAGCCAACGAATATCCTCGGAAGCATCCTGGGTTCCGTTGCAATACACTTTGGTGCCGGTATCGATGTCCCAACGGTAACTCCATGCAGGATCATTGTGGCTCCAACCGTCCGCAAATCCATATCTGCCGTTGCTGATTAATCGGTAGGTGTGTCCCGACTCAAGTACCGGGGTTGTCCGGGAATAGTAGCTGTTGACAGTCATGGTAAAGGCATCGAGCAAAATGGAATCCAATGCCGATGTTGTCCCCATTGCCGAAAGAGAAATGCTCTCTCCACTGCAAGTTGAAACGCTGTCTGTGTCAACACCGAAAGCAGCAATGAACGGGGCTTCAAAGCAACTCCCATCATCTTCCGTTGCCTCAGGATTGTAGTTGCATGCCGCGTCATCCGTGCAGCCCATGACAATCGCTGGGTTGGGACTCTCAAACAAGGCCAAAATTTCTTCATCCGTCAAGGCTCGATCCCAAATTCCAACTTCATCCACATCTCCAAAAAATTGGTGAGGGACAGAGTTGATTTGGGGATGGTAGGAACCGATCATCCAATTGCGTGAGGCCTGACCGTAGTAGTCGTTGGAGGGTGAGTACGAAGCTGTCATGTCTTGAACAACCATCCCGTTCAAAAAGATTCGAACCTCACTCGTCGAAGGATCAACCACCATGACGTAGTGATTCCAAGCAGACGTTGAGAACTCTTCGGCACTCACCGGCTCATCGTTTTCTGCGGGGCAGCGCCAATAGTATTTCAAGTGATGGCCTGGGCCGTTGCTGATGGCATGAACCACTTCCAATCGGATTTGCCGGTTGCCGGGACCGTAGTAGGCACTCACGACTTGTCCAACAGATTGACCGGATGATGGGATTGCCTCACCCTTGAACCAGCACGACAACGTCATTCCCGTGTTTGGTGTGCCAATCGTGGATGAAATCTCTCCCAATTCAATTCGATCTCCAAGCTCTTCAAAATGCATGGCACCATCTGCGTTGCCCCACCGATCGATTGTTGAAGTTGGTCCCAGTACGCTGCCATTTACGGTTTGCGACCCCAGATCTTCAGCGGTACCGTCCAAGGGATACCAAGCTACGAGGCCTTCCGAAGGAACGTACCCTGGAGCCTGAGCTCGGAAATGTGAAGTGGCAACAAATGTGAGGGCGAAAAGGAAGAGGATTTGAAATTTGGCTCGGGCTTTCATCACAGCGGGTTTGGTTAAGACATAAGACCCTCAAAAATACCCGCTCGCCGCACCCCGCCCAAAGAATTACAACGTTATCCCGGGATTATATCCCGCGCCGTTCGTGCGGTTCCCCCGAACCAACAATCCGGAGGCCCGCCCCGTACCTTTGGGACATGCTGCAGAACTTGAAACCGCGCGCGCGTGCCTTGATGGCCAGTGCCGCAACCCTGGCCGTCACCGCCCTCGCCACGACCGCCACCACGGCGCAAACCCCGTGCGTGGATGGCTTCGCCGGCGACTACCCGTGCCAGAACGTCGACTTCCTGTCCTTCCTGGGTGTCGACGAAGTGGGGGGAGGGGAGATGAATGACATTTGGGGTTGGGTCGACCCGACCGACAGCACCGAATACGTCATCCTCGGCCGAACCGACGGCACCGCCTTCATCAACATCTCCGACCCGCTCAACCCGGTGCTCGTGGCTAACCTGCCCACGAACACGGTGAGCTCGCTTTGGCGCGACATCAAGGTCTACAACAACCACGCGTTCATCGTGTCGGAAGCCAACGGCCACGGCATGCAGGTGGTCGACCTGACGCAGCTCGGCGCCATCGCCAACCCGCCCCAGCAAATCGGTGCTGACGCCCTCTACACGGGCTGGGGGAACGCCCACAACATCGTCATCAACGAAAGCACGGGCCGCGCCTACGGCGTGGGCACGGGCACCTTCCAGGGCGGCCTTCACATCCTTGACATCACCGACCCCCTCAACCCGACCTTGATTGGCGACTTCGGCGGGGACGGCTACACCCACGACGCCCAGGTCGTCTCGTACAACGGCCCGGACAGCACCTTCCAAGGGAAGGAAATCGCGTTCTGCTGCAACGAAAACACGGTCACCATCGTGGACGTGACGGACGCCGCCGACGCCACCCTGATCAGCTCCACCGGATACGCCGGTTCGAACTACACCCACCAGGGCTGGCTCACCGAGGATCATCGCTTTTTCCTCAGCAACGACGAGCTCGACGAGCAGAACCTCGGGGTGAACACGACGACGTTCATTTGGGATGTGTCGGACCTCAGCGCCCCGGTGCTCGTCGGCACCTTCGTCAGCACTTCGTCGGCCATCGACCACAACCTCTACATACGCGACTCGCTCGTGTACCAGTCGAACTACCGCGCGGGGTTGCGCATCCTAAACGCGGCCGACATCGAGAGCGGACAGCTCGAAGAAATCGGCTACTTCGACGTTTACCCGTCAAGCGACGCAGCGCAGTTCAACGGCTCGTGGTCCAACTACCCGTACTTCCCTTCCGGCGTCATCGCCGTGTCGCACATCGAAGAGGGCGTCTTCTTCCTGAAGATGTCGGACGTGCTGGTCGACTACGGCTGCACCGACGCGGAAGCGTGCAACTACGATCCCGACGCGACGCAGGACGACGGTTCTTGCCTCGCGTTCAACGTCTGCGGCGAGTGCGAAGGGGAGGAGCTGTTCTGCGTGGGCTGCACGGACGAGGCGTCCTGCAACTACTCGGACGTGGCGACCATTGACGACGGGTCGTGCTTCGAGATTGACGCCCCCGCTCCCCAGTCCGCCGTCCAAACCCTCGACCCCGTGACCTTCACGGCCGAGCCCAACTCGTACTGGTACGCCACGGACGATGCGGTCGATGCCCTCACGGTCGCCGAGTCGTACACCTTCCCGCTGTTGCTGGAGTCGGACTCGTCGGTCTGGGTGGCGCACTCCAACGCGGAGTTCAACGCGACGGGAGGCAAGGCTGCGCCTGACTTTGGCGCTGGCCAATTCCACCCCAACAACGCGTTCTGGATGCTCTTTGACGTCTACCAAGACGTCCTGTTCGAGTCGGTGGAGGTCTACTCGGAGGACGGCGGCAACCACACCGTCGAGATCCTCGACGCGGCCGGCGCCCTCGTGGCGTCCGTCTCCCAATCCCTCATCGCAGGCCAAAACGTCTTCACCCTCAACGTGGAACTTCCCGCCGGTGAAGGCTACCAAATCCGCTCCGGCACCAACTCGCCCAACCTCTGGCGCGACGACAACAACGCGTCGGTGACGTTCCCGTACAACGTGGGTTCGTTGGCGAGCATCACAGGCACGACCATCCAAGGCCAAAACCAGTTCACTTACTACTATTTCTACTACAACTGGACCATGTCCTCTTCCAACCCGTGCCTGTCGGACCGGGTGGAGTTCACGGTCACTGTGGAGGAAGTCAACGGCTTGAGCGAGATCACCCCGACCACGACCCCTCGCCACCTCGTCAAGACGGTGGACCTCACCGGTCGCGAAGTCGCCAACCCCTCGAACCAACTCATTTTCCTCGTCTATTCAGACGGCTCCGTCGAGAAGCGATTCGTCGCGCCCCAGCGCTGACCTCGCCCTCGCCCTCATCGTTCGCCACTCCGCGAACGCAAAAGAGCCCGCACTGCGGGCTCTTTTGCATTTCGATTTCCCCCCATCAACCCCACCGCCACCCCCGCGCAACCTGCGCCATGTCACTTTACGCGAACCGACCCGTTGAAATGTGATGCAGGTCACAATCGAAGCACTACGCTCGCACGACATTGACGTTCTGATCCTCACAACACTTTCCCCATGCTTCAATTTTCTTCCTACAGCACCCGATTGGTGAACACGCGTCGTGGCGTCCTGGAGTGCCTCGAATCGGCCCTCGGCGACGACCTCGACAGCGCCAGCTTGTTGATTTGGCACGCCTCCATCGGGCACGATTTCCAAGACTTGGTCGATGCGTCACGCGAACATGCACCCAACTCCCGGGTGGTGGCCACGTCGTGCTGCGGCGTCGTCGGATGCGAAGGGGTGAGCGAGTCCATGAAAGACATCGCGCTCATGGCGGTGAAGGGAGATGAATTTGCCGTGGCGTCGTGCGACGGGTTCTTTGGCCACAATGCGTACGAGAAATCGATCCAGTTGGCGCGCGACCTCAAGGCGCAGCAGCCCGGTGTGAACATGGTGTACTTCTTGGGGTCGGGCATCGACACGGCCAACGACCAAGCGATTCGGGCCTTTGAAGAGGTTCTCGGCAAGGACGTGACCATCTTTGGCGCGACGTCTTCCGACAACATGAAGGGGCTCGTGAACTACCAGGCCGTGGACGGCAAGGTGACGGAGCACGGCGCATACGCCGTGGGGTTCGCGGATCCGACGCTCAAGGTGGAAACGCAGGCCACGCACGGTTTCGTGGCCGTGGGCGAGCCCCTCGTCGTGACCAAATCCACGGGCGAAGTCATCCACGAATTCAACGGCAAGCCCGCGTGGGAAGAGTACACGCGGCGACTGGGTTTGGACGAGTCGGCCGAATGCGGCGACACCATCCCCATCGGAGCGCTTGGCGAAAAATTGTCGCCTGAACTCGCCGAGGAATACGGCAACGACCACATCCTCCGCGTGGTGACCAAGCACAACGGAAACGCCATGCACTACGCGACGCAGGTGGCGGAAGGCACCGAGCTGTGGCTGACGACCCGCGACGAACCGCTCATCTTCAGCGAGATGGACCGCATCGTCGAGGAGATCAAGGGCCGTATGGGCGGCAAGGAGGCCGTCGCGGTCTTCCACGCCGACTGCCTCGCGCGCGGTCGGTTCTTGTTCAACCGCATCATCAAGGAAGAGCTCGTGGGCAAGATGCAGTTCCCGTTTTACGTGGACGGTGCGTGCCCACCGTGGTTGGGGATGTACGGGTTTGGGGAATTTGCTCGCCTCGGTGGGGAAAACGAATACCACAACTACACGACGGCGTTGTACGTGATTTACCGTTGAACGAGGAGCGATAGATTTGGTGTTCGTGCCCCAAAACCTCAGCAACGAAGAGCTGCTTCAGGCCTACCTCGACCTGCAAGCGCGCGTGACCCAGTTCTCATCGATAGAGCAGGAGCTGATCAACATGCGCGACACCCTCGACCAGGAGCTCGAGGTGTACAAGCGCATGAACGACTTTCACGCGGAGGCGTTGGAGGTGGGCGACGTGCCAGAGCTGCTGACGTTGACGGCGGAGTACGTGGTCGACTTGTTCGAATGCGAGATGGGTTACGCTCGGGTGTCGGACGTGCAATCCAACACCCTGGTGGCAGACCACCTCGAGGGCGGGCAACGCAACCTTGCCGACCGCCATGTTAGCGGGTTTCGGGCGGTGCGGGCGGGGACAGACGGAGCCACGCCCTTCGCATGGCACGAGGCCGCCGAACGCCGTCAGCCCCAGTCCTCGCTGACCCTGACTGTGGTGGCCGCCGTTTCCGAAGTCCGAGCCGGGACCTACACGCCGTTCTCGGCGAAGAAGGCGGCCTTGTTCCGTCTGTTTGTCGAGTCGTGCGCCCCTTACGTGGAGAACATCCACGCCACTGCCCAAATCCAGCATCAGCTCGAGACCATTCGCAAGTCTGAACTCGAGCAACGCCGGCTGTCGCTCATCGCCACCACCACGCACAGCGGGGTGATCATTGCCGACCCGCACGGCCACATCCAGTGGGTCAACGACGCGTTCACCGCCAACACCGGTTACGCCCTCGACGACGTGCTTGGCTTGAAACCCAAGGACTTCCTGCAGGCCCCAGGGTTGAACGACGTGGAAACCCTGCGCAACCTTTCCCGCGCCCTGGCGGCCCATGAAAACGTCAGCGTGGACCTCAAGAACCTGCGGAAAAATGGGGAGCCGTTCTACATCCGCCTCAACGTGACGCCGGTGTTTGACCCGGAGCAGCGTTTGGTCAATTTCATTGGCATCCAGCAGGACATCACGGAGGGGAAGGTGAACCAGGAGCAGCTTCAAGCCCAAAACGAGGAACTCACCAAAATCAACCAGGAACTCGACCAATTCGTCTACAGCATTTCCCACGATTTGCGCGCCCCGCTGCTGTCCATCCAAGGGCTGCTCGACCTCATCGACCTCGACGCCGGGCAAGAGGGAAACGCCGTGTACCTCAAGATGATCGCCGAAAGCGTCAGCCGGTTGGACCACACGATTTTGGAGATTTTGAATTACTCCAGGAACGCGCGCCTCGACGTGCATCCCGTGGAATTCAACTTCCGCACCTACGTGAACGATTTGGTGGCGGACCTCAGCAACCTGCGTCCCGACATCGCCGTGCGGGTGGACTGGACGGGCGAGGAAGTGGTTCGCCTCGACGAGGTTCGGGTGGGCGTGCTTTTGAAAAACATCGTGTCCAACGCGCTGAAGTACAGCAAGCAAGGCCAGGAGGGAGGCGAGGTGGTCCTCGCCGTGCAGGTGGAACAGGACAGGTGTTCCGTGCGGGTCTCGGACAACGGCATGGGCATCGGGCAGGAGCACCTCGACAAGGTGTTTGACATGTTCTACCGGGCGACGCAGCGAGGCGCGGGAACGGGTTTGGGCTTGTACATCTGCAAGGAAATCGTGGACAAATTGAACGGCACACTCTCCCTCCACTCTACCTTGGGAGAAGGAACCGTGGTCGAATTCACCTTGCCCCAATGAGTGCGATGCCGAACTATTTGCTCATCGACGACGACGACATCATCCAGTTCGTCCACAAGAACATTCTCGCGAAGGCGCATCCCAACGCGCACGTGACGGCCGTGTTCTCCGGGGCGGAAGCGTTGGCTTTCTTGGTGGATTGTGGGGACGAAGAATGGCCGCAGATGGTGTTCCTCGACATCAACATGCCCATGCAGAGCGGGTTTGAATTCCTCGACGGTCTCAAAGAGGCGCACCCTGATCTTCACGCCAAATTGGTGACGCAAAGCCGGCTGTTTTTGCTCACGTCTTCCGTCAATCCGAGGGACGTCGCCGAGGCTGAGGCCCACGGCGAAATTGAAAGGTTGCTTTCCAAACCGTTGACGGTCCAGACCGTGGAAGACCTTGAAAAAGGTTGACTCGGGAGTGGAATCCGAGCTATCTTCAGTCCATGCAACTTCCCGACGTCGTCAAAGGCATGTGCCAAATCGCGGAACTCGATTTGAAAGAGGTTCCCATGATTCGTTTCCGAAAGGGGACGGGGAAACAGGACATCTATGTCGAGCTCCGTTCGAAGAAGAAGAAAGTCCGTGCCTACTACAACGCCGAGAAGGGGGTCATCAACGAGATCGACATCCGCGAAGCGCATGAACGCACGGATTCCAGTCGGCTCCTCGACGTGGCGAATCAATTGGCGAAAGAGAAGTCCTCCATGGACGCGTTCCGCCTTGGATTGATGGACGATTAATCGAGACGAAGAATCACATGGAACCCCCACAAGCCCCACGCCCCTCCGTTTTGTACGTCGACGACGAGTTGGCCAACCTGACCGCTTTTCGCGCGGCGTTTCGAAAGGACTTTGACGTGCACGTCGCGCATTCCCCGGAGGAGGCGGTCGAGCAGTTAAATTCGTTTCGCGTGGACGTCATGATCACGGACCAGCGCATGCCTGGCATGACGGGGATTGATTTGGTCCGGGCGACCAAGGAGTCGCACCCCGAGGTGGTGAAGATGATTTTGACGGGATTCGCCGATCACGACGTGGTCATGGATGCCCTGAACGAAGGGTTGGTGTTTCGCTTTTTTGAAAAGCCTTGGAGCCGCCAAGTCATTTCGCGTGACGTTTGGAAAGCGTTCGAATTGCTCGAGACGTATCGCCAGCGGAAGAAGCAGCTGCTCGAGATGCGGGCGAACCTCGAACGTGGCGTGGAGAGCGTCAACGAGCTTTTGGGGCACCTCACCTTGCAGCAAGATTCCTTGGGGTTGGGCTTGGCCAAGGAGCTTCAAGAGATTTTGGGTGGACACTAAGCGTCGAAAGAAAATGTCGGGTTGGAGTTCTTGACTGTCAGTCAGGTGTCGTTTTGCAGAAGGTTTGTTCGGAACGGCCGCCGCAGCCTTATCTTAGTCAAGAGAAAGTGAGACCTGAGGACCCATGCCACAACGAGCGAAAAAGAAGGGGCTTGACCAAATCGACGTGACCATCCTGGAAACCCTCCAAGAGGACGCGTCGCTGACCAACCAAGCCATTGGAGAACGAGTGGGGCTGACGCCCGGGCCGACCCACTCGCGAATCAAGCGATTGAAGGAAGAGGGGATTGTGCGCGGCATCCATGCCGATTTGGATTGGAATGGCCTGGGCTACGAATTTTTCGCATCGGTGGACATCAAGGTGCAAGAAGAACGCGCGGACGAGGCCGAAGGATGGTTGGCGCGCATCCCCAACGTCTGGAACCTCTGCCGGTTGAAGGATCCCGAGTCGAATGGGGAAGTGGTGTTTAGGTTTTGGTCGGTGAGTGATTGCCGCGAGACCTTCCTCACCATTTGCCATTCCATGTTGACGATGTTTGATGGATTCACCGACGTCCAAATCCAAGAGGTCGACTGGATCGCACGGAAATCGGCCATCGTCAAGGTGGGCCGTGTGGCGCTGGGAACCGAGGCCTTCAAGGCTTGGGACCCTCAAGATGTGGACCTCGAATCCGAGGACTGAATGGAGTGAGTTAGGGAAGAACCTGAGGGTTCACCCCGTTGATGTAATCCTCCACAATGCGCAGGCTGTCTGCCGTGTGCGCGCCTTCAAAACCGTCCCATGCTGGAAGTTGGCCTTCGTTCCGCGCGTCGTTGATGGCACCCAAGAAGCGGTTGGCCAGAGGCATGTAGCTCCAGTGCCAGGCTTCGGGTTGGTAGCCCGTTCTCCCCGAATCTGCGATGTAGACCTCGGCAAAACCAAAGTGGTGCGCCGTTTTGCGCAACCACGCCACCACTTGCGCGCCGTCGCCTTGGATGAAGTCGGAGGGCTCCAAGCTGTGAATGTCCACGTCGGTGCCCCAATGGTGCCGGCTGCTTCCAGGCATGGAACTGTAAAGCAGGATGTCCTGGGCTTTTTCGAAATCGCTCCAACCCATGTACTGCGGGCGGGCCCACTTGCGGTTCCAGATGCTTCGTTGATGCCCAAACGTACGCGTCGCGCTCAGCGCCGTCAACCGAACCCCGTCCGCAAGCGCCGAGTCGTGCATCGCCACGAAGGCTTCGCACGCTTCGGTCCGCAGGTAAAGCCCCTCGCGTGATGACATGCGCGCAGGCAATTCCGCGAACGCAGAATCTTCGGCAGGGCGGACGTTTCCGAGCAGTTCCTCGAGGGGAGGAAGTTCGGCCATGGTCCATGCAGCCTGATTGAAGGGTGCTGGCGCAACGTGGACGCTGTCCTCCATGGGGTTGTCCGGGGAAGATGGTGAATCGGGACCTGGGCCCGCGCATCCCGCCGCGAAAACAAGGAGCAACAAACCGGCCCAACGCCCCCGCATCATGCTTAGTGCAAGCCCTTGTCCGCGAGGTACCGCTCCGCATCAAGTGCGGCCATGCAACCGGTGCCCGCTGCCGTGATGGCTTGGCGGTAGACCTTGTCCGCCGCGTCTCCGCTGACAAACACGCCTTCGACGTTGGTCTTGCTCGTGCCCGGCTTCGCGTTGACGATGTAGCCTTGGTCGTCGAGCGTGATGTAGTCCTTGAAAACGTCGGTGTTGGGCTTGTGGCCGATGGCGACGAAGAATCCGGTCGCCGGAATGACGTGCTCCTCACCGGTCACGTTGTTCTTCACCTTGACCCCGTCAACGGCTTGGTCGCCGAGCACTTCAACGGTGGAAGTGTTGTAGAGCACTTCGATGTTGTCGAGGTTGTTCACCCGGTGCTGCATGGCTTTCGACGCACGCATCTCGTCGCGGCGGACAAGCATGGTGACTTTGGTGCAGAGTTTGGCGAGGTAGCTCGCTTCTTCGCAGGCGCTGTCTCCCGCACCGACGATGACCACTTCCTGGTTGCGGTAGAAAAAGCCGTCGCACACGGCGCAGGCACTGACCCCTCCGCCGAGGTCGCGCAGGCGCAACTCGCTTTCGAGGCCGAGCCATTTCGCGGACGCTCCCGTGCTGATGATGACGGTGTCGGCGTGGATTTCCGTTTCCTGGTTGTCACCCACCCAAACCTTGTGCACCGGCCCGCTGAAGTCCACTTTCGTGACCCATCCGTAGCGCACGTCCGTGTCGAAACGCTTGGCTTGGTCTTCGAGGTCCTTCATCATTTGGGGGCCGTTGATGCCTGCAGGATAGCCTGGGAAGTTGTCGACTTCCGTCGTTTCCGTCAGCTGTCCGCCAGGCTGCTGTCCTTGGTAGAGGACGGGTTTCATGTCCGCGCGGGCGGCGTAGATGGCGGCGGTGTATCCAGCGGGGCCTGATCCAACGATGAGGCAGCGGTGATGTTCAGGAGTGCTCATGGTGTCTTGTCAATGTGAACCCCAAAAATACAGGCCTCACCGCACCCCACGTGCATCCAAGGTCACACGCGCCTCCAAAACTTGTCAACGCGCATTCCACGCGCCTCAGCGCAGCCCGCGATCGATGGCCACAAAGGCGTCCCACAGCACGTCGTCAGGCGGGGGCGCCAAGATCGACATGGTCTCGCGCTTCACGGGGTGGATGAAGTCGATGCGTCGCGCGTGCAGGTGGATGGACGCGTTGTCGTTCGTGCGCCGCGAACCGTATTTCACGTCGCCTTTGATCGGGCAGCCGAGCTGCGCCATCGTCGCGCGAATCTGGTGATGACGTCCCGTCTTGGGGAGCACCTCCACGAAGGCGTAGTGGTCTGACTTTCCGCGCACTTCGTACATCAATTCGCATTCCTTGCGGTTGTCCGAAGGTTTGTCGTGCGCGAAGCTCTTGTTCAGCTTCTCGTTCTTTTCGAGGTAGTTGATGACGTGCCCTTCCTGTTGAGGTGGGTTGGGCTTCACCACCGCCCAGTACGTCTTTTGCATTTCGCGGTGCCGGAACATGGTGCTGAGCCGCTTGTGAGCTTTGGTCGTGCGCGCATACAAAATCACGCCGCTGACCGGCCTGTCGAGGCGGTGAACCGTGCCGATGTAGGCCTTGCCCGGCTTGTTGTACTTGTGCGCGACGTATTCCGCCACGACTTCGCACAAACTCGCTTCCCCGGTGCCGCTTCCCTGCACGACATCGCCACTTCGCTTGTTGACCGCCACGATGTGGTTGTCTTCGTACAGCACCTGGAGGTTGTCCTTCGTGCTGTGCACGATTGGGGCCTTGGGGGCTTTGACGAAGCGGTGGAACGCGCCGTCGTTGCGCCGAGGTTGGTCGTCGCGTGGCCCCTGCGCCATCAGTACTGCTCCGATTCGTTGGGGAAGTCCACCGCGCGCACGTCGCGCACGTATTGCTGGATAGCACCGAGCATTTGGTCTCCGATGTCACTGTAGCGACGAAGGAATCGCGGGGAAAATTCTTGAGTGATTCCCAGCATGTCGTGCAAGACCAAAACTTGCCCGTCGCAATCCGCCCCTGCGCCAATGCCAATGGTGGGGCACTCCACGGAGGCCGTCACTTCGCCGGCGAGGTGAGCGGGGATTTTCTCAAAAACGATGCTGAAGCAGCCGATGTCGTTCAACAGTTTGGCGTCTTCCTTCAAGCGCTGCGCTTCTTCTTCTTCCTTGGCGCGCACGGTGTAGGTCCCAAACTTGTAGATCGACTGCGGCGTCAACCCCAAGTGCCCCATCACAGGAATGCCTGCGGAGAGGATGCGCTCGATGCTTTCTTTGACTTCACGACCACCCTCGAGTTTCACGGCGTGAGCGCCACTTTCCTTCATGATGCGGACGGCGCTGTTCAGCGCTTCTTTCGAGTTGCCCTGGTACGTTCCGAAGGGAAGGTCCACCACCACAAGCGCCCGTTTCGCAGCGCGAACCACGGCCTGCGCGTGGTAGATCATGTGATCAAGGGTGATGGGAAGGGTGGTCTCATGACCGGCCATGACGTTGGAGGCGCTGTCGCCTACAAGGATGATGTCTACGCCGGCTTGATCCACGACGGTCGCCATGGTGTAGTCGTACGCCGTCAGCATGGCGATTTTCTCGCCGCTTTGCTTCATTTCATGCAGCACCTGTGTGGTGATGCGCTTGGCTTCTTTGTGCACTGACATGACGCGAAGGTACGGCTCAGACCCAACGTCGAAACGTAAAATTGATGCGCGGTTCGTGCACCCGGGCCCGTCTAGGGACACTGTGTTCGTGGACGTCTTGGAGGTGTTGCATGACCAGGAGATCGCCGTGGGCGAGCTCGACGTTTGTGACTTCCTTGGTGCGCCGGTCCCGGATTTTGAAGGTGCGCGTGGCACCGAGACTCAGGCTCGCGATGCTGCTCGTGTCGATTTCCGGTTCGTTGTCGCGGTGCCAGCCCATGGCGTCCTGGCCGTCGCGGTAGCCGTTGACGAGCACCGCGTCGTACGTCGTGCCGGCCAGCTCGCCCACCCGCTTCGCAAGCTCGCCCACGCGCCCCTCGAGGGGCCGCTCGTGCCAAGCCACACTGGCGTACTGGTAAGCCGGGCCCCACCACGCCGTCAACCGAGGTTCCTTGTGCCATTGGCCAAAGACGCGGATGTCGTTTTGGCGCCAACCTCCATCGGATTCAGCCACCTCTCGCCACCACGTGTCCAATTCGAATTCTTCAAAGGCTTTGCGAAAAACCCAGCAAGCCGGGGAGGAAGGTGGAAGGCCGGGAGCGCCCAGTATCCATTCGCGCGCTGCGTCAGCCATGCGTCACCACCAGAACGACGTACGCGACGTAGATGCCCACGTAGAGGGCACCGCTGACGCGTCCAATGTTGCCTTTGCCGAGCACCATCAAAGGAGCCAAAAGAACCGCCGCCCCCAGCATCCACCACACGTCGTGAACCGGAACGACCTCGGACACCTTCAGCGTGCCTACTTCGGCGGTCGCGCCGAGCACAAGCAGGATGTTCAAGATGTTGGATCCCACGAGGTTGCCGATGCTCAAGGCGCTGTTGCCCTTGATGGCGGCGGTCAGCGAGGCCGCGATTTCCGGGACGCTGGTGCCAAACGCCACCACCGTCACCCCAATCACGTGCGTGCTGACCCCCCAGTCCAGGGCGATCTCACTCGCTCCAAACACAAACGCCTCCGAGCCAAAAAACAAACCGACACATCCCATCACCAACAGGCCGAGAAGGACAGGGTAGGGGCGCGAAGCGTCGCCGGCTTCTTCCAGCAGTTCCTCGGCGACCGAGGAGTTGGCGTCGCGGCGGGCGGCCAGAATTTGGCCTCCGAGGTACAGGGCGCCACCCGCGAGGAGCATCAGGCCCTCTTGGCGGGTCAGAGTCAGGTCCTGCACAAAGACCATGAATGCCACCGTGGCCGCGAGCATCACCCACCAATGCATTTTCAAATCGCACCATTTCATTGCCACAGGGCTCACCAGAGCCGTCAGGCCGAGCGCCAAGCCAAGGTTGGCTACGTTCGAACCCAGCACGTTGCCAATGGCGATGGAGCCGTCTCCTTTCCAAGCCGCCTGAAGCGATGCAAACAACTCGGGTGCGCTCGTGCCCATGGCCACGACGGTCAACCCGACAATGAGAGGTGACACCTTGGCTTTCAAGGCAAGCGCGGAAGCGTTTTGGACGAGGAGTTCCCCTCCGACGACCAGCACCACCAGACCGCCAATGAGCCAAAGCCACGTCATGCTTCTGGGGCGTCTTTTAGAGGGCCATCGCCCATATTTTTGGGCGCTTCATCCGCGTCAGCCTGACGCTTCGTGACGTCCCGGACGTTGGAGAAATCACGAGCCTTTGGCCGGTCTTCTGACAAAATCTCTCGCTGAATGTCCTCGGTGGCGTTGCGGAAGGTGCGCACGGCTTGGCCCATGGTTTTGGCCAAGGACGGAATCCCCTTCGCCCCAAAGAGCAAGAGGTAAACGGCGAAAATGAAGATGATTTCCGTAGCACCCATGACGCCCCAAAAGTACGTTACCCCCAACCAAAAGCGGGGCCCCTTTCGAGACCCCGCTTCCGCGATTCGTTCACATGACCGGCATCAGTTGCCGTCGCCGACCACGGTGTTCATGCCACCCTCGCCCGTACCCTCGTCGTTGGAGTCGACGTTGGGTCCATTGCCGATGTATCCGACCAAGAAGGACAGGAAGTCCCACAGGTCGACATCCCCGTCACCCGTGAAGTCAGGACACACTTGGTAAAGGCAGGATCCGTCGTCCACGTTGGCGAGTGCGTTGTAATTGTTTGCTTCCGCATCTGTGCATCCACCGAAGACACAGCTTCCCGCATCCAACGTTGCCGTAGGATCGTAGTTCATGGCGTTGCTGTACATGCATCCTGATTCAGGGCAACAGCCTTCACACACGCTGCCTTCGAGGTCGTCGAGGCTTGCGGCGGTTGCAACACACTGGCCTCCGAATCCGGTGCTGTACAAATCATCTCCTTCCACTCCGTACACAGTCAAGAAGTCGATCAAGTCGTTGGCATCCACTTCTCCGTCCCCGTTGAGGTCTGTTGAGCCAGGGTTGTTGGTGCAACCTGCATCGCTTGTGGCGTAGCTGTTGAAATTCAGGAAATCGCTGTTCATGCATCCTTCCCATGCGCAGCTACCGTCGTCAAGCAGGGCTCCGTCGTTGTAGTTGATAGCTGTCGCATAAATGCAGCCAGAACAACTCGTGTATTCGCAGCTTCCGTCTTCTTGGCTTGCGTCTGCATTGTAGTTGCAAGCGCAAGCGTTCATGCAGCCCAAAACTTCAGCGTCGTCACACACCCCATTTCCATTTGCATCGGCGTCGCAATCACCACCACACACGCCCAAGGCGTCAAGCTGGTTGCCGTTGCAGTCGCAATCCCCTTCCGGAATGTCAGAACATCCGCACTCGTAGACCTCACCGGGACCGTTGCAGATGCCACAAGCGTCGTACGCGCCTACGCAGTCGTCCACGTCGTCACAGATGCCGTCCGAATCGACGTCCGCATCGCAGTCACCACCGCACACGCCCAAGGCGTCGAGCTGGTTGCCGTTGCAATCGCAGTCGCCAGCAGGGATGTCAGAACAGCCGCACTCGTAGATCGCGCCAGGACCGTTGCAGATGCCGCACTCGTCGAGGGCACCCACG
>JAQCBJ010000042.1 GCA_027621555.1 Bacteroidota bacterium
CGGCACGGCCTCCCGCACGATGTCCGTCACGATCTCCGACTGCTTGGAATAGGCCATCGAATTCCCGCGGATCACCACCGCTTCCGGGCACAGCGCCCGGGCCATCTTCATCGACATCCCGGAGTGCACCCCAAACCCCCGTGCCTCGTAACTGCAGGACGCCACCACGCCTCGATCGCCCGTCCCCCCAATCAAGATGGGCCGGCCTTCGAGGCGTGAGTCCATGCGGCGCTCCACCGACACGAAGAAGGTGTCGAGGTCCAGGTGCAGGATCGACCGCTGCCGCCCCGAGTCGTGATCCGAGGGGGGCGCCGCTTCCGGCACGGGGAGGGTGGGTGAAACGTCGTTCATGAAACAAGCCCGCACGTGAGTGTGTCGGGCTTGCTAAAATAATGAGCAAAACCAAAGAAACGAGCAAAGGCGCGTTTTTTTGGTCTGGCTCGGCCGAGAACGTCCGTCAGTTGCAGGAATCGCCGTACGACGTCAGGAAGATCAAAAGGTCGTTCACGTTCACGATGCCGTCTCCGTTGAAGTCGGCCGTGCACCCGGACATGCATCCGTAGTCCGTGAGGAACAGGAGCAAGTCGGTCACGTCCACAAAGCCGCCGTTGTTCAAGTCGGTGAGGCACCCGCATCCTTCTGGCGCAGTGACTGCGCCTACATACGTGGCGGTGCACGAGGGGTCATTGACCACCGTTGCTGTGATGTCCACGACCGCGCCGTCTGCCGGAAGGGTCAAGACCACGTTCCAAGGGTTGGTTCCGTCGTAGACCACCGAGGAGTCCTGAACGAGAATCACGTCGCCTGCCGCAGGGGGGCTTTGGAATTCGAATTCAAGCTCTTGGGTGAACACGTTGCCTACGGGGTTGCATTCGGAGGTGGCTCCAACGGTCATGCCCAGAATGGCACAAGGGAACGGAACGAAGCCCCAGTATTCTTCGCCATGCTGCGCAGGGCTGGCGTAGGGGTCCCCTTCGTACGTGTACGGGGGAAGACCGTTGATGAACGTGTTGGGCGTCCACAAGTTGTAGATGTTGGCCAAGACTTGGCCTGAATTGGCCGGCGTTAGCCATTGCACGTAGTCGTCGTAAGCGCCCGCTTGATCGTGCAAGGTCAAATCGCCTCCGTCCGCGTTGTCGGGCCAGTCGGGCCACGTGATGGTCAAAGTCGCGTCAGCCGCCAAGGTCACACCGGGAGGCAGGAGGTCCGTCAAGAACGCTTGCGCACCACCCGACTTGATGACCTGACCCGAGAGCCCGCCTTCGCAGTCGGCCACGTTGCGCACCGTCACCGTCTTTGCTTCTGGATTCACTTCGTCGAGGCGCAACAACACGCAGCACGATTCCGGCGCCGTAAACAACGCGGGAAGGGTCAACGAGCAGTCGAGGTTTTCGGAGAATTGAACGACCACGTCCACGTCGGCACCGTCGGAATTCAACCCCGTCAGCGACACCGTTTGGGGGCTTCCCGTGATGGGAAAACTCACGCCGTTCACCACGAGGTTGCCCGTTTCAGGGGCGTTCTCGTACGTGATTTGGAGTTGTTGCGTGTACGTGTTGGTCAGGGGGTTGCATGTGGTTTGGACCAGCGTGGTGACGCCCAAGAGGTTGCACAACACCGGCGGCAAGTTCCACCCCATGTCCTGCATCATGCCCAACGACACCGCTCCTGGCGTGTGGATGACCTCCGACGTGTTGAGGTAGGGAGTCATCAACGAGTTGGTGTTGCCAGAAGGGTACGAGGCCTCGCGCAAGTGAGAGAAGCTCGCTCCCGCGGCCCATTGAGCGGGTGCGTGCAATCGCGGACGTCCAATGTCGTTGGCTGAGATTCCGTTGCTCCCTCCCCAGTACAAACCGTCGCTCTCGAGGGCGTTGCCCAAGGAGACTGTCCCGCTCGTGTAGTCGAGGATGGAGCTTTGGTCAGATTCTTCGACGTGGTGGTCGTAGATGAAAGGAACTCCTTGGTAGCCAATGAATCCCGAGTTTCCGTTGTGGTTGGCGCTGCCCAAGTAGCCCAAACCGTGAGCCATCTCGTGCAAGGCAACCGTCACCATGTCGTATTGACCGGAAGGCACTTGCCCCGATACGTCCATAAACCATTGCGTGTCGTCGTCGAACTTCACAACCATGTCTGGCGCATCCGGATTCAGATCTTCCCCGGCCAATTGGTTGGCCAACGCAATGGCGTATTGGCGGTTGGCGATGGGCGCTCCCACGAAGTCGTGCACCACCTCAAAAGGAGAAGATTGCGCCAAAATGCTGGGGGGAAGCGAATCCCAAATCGCTTCAATGTGAATCGGCACCACCGATTCAATGGACTGCGACCAAATGTCCACAGCTTTTTCGACCGCGGGCATGGCTTCTGCGGGAAACTCGGGTCCAAATTCCAAGTTGATGATCGCACTTCGCGGTCCAGGTTCGGGCGAATACCAAAACGGCGTGCCCACGGAAGTGTTTCCGTCCACGCCGGTTCCCTGCAGTCCAGGGCAGCCGATGTCGTGGCAAGAAGTCCCGTGCTGGTGGGCATCGCGAAGGCTCTGCAGGCCTTGCGGTCCGCAGATGTTTTGGCCGTGTGCCCAGGTCGTGAGCAACAGTCCAAGGGTGAAAAGATTCCAGCGCATCATGGTGGTCATTCGTTGTTATCGAACATAAATATACGATATAATTTTTATATGAATCGATGAAAAGGTGATTTTTTTCGAGGAATGCATGCTTTGCTCACAATTCGAGCAATGCTCATATCTTGGGCGCCATGCAAAGCAAACTGGCGGAAAACTTGAAGGCGCTGCGAAAGGAGCGCGGCTGGACGCAACAGGCGTTGGCGGACCGTTTGGGATTGACTCGGCCTACCCTCGGGGCTTATGAAGAAGGCCGTTCCGAGCCCAAGCTCTCGGTGCTGATCGACATGGCGGCTTGTTTCGACATCACGGTGGACGTGCTCGTCCGGGGCGGGGAGAATGAAGTGGCGGAGGAACGGGTGAAAGGCGACGGGCTTCGAGTCTTGACCGTGTCCGTCGATTCCGTTTCAGACAACGAGCGCGTGGTGGTGGTGCCGGTGAAGGCCGCGGCCGGGTACGCCCATGGGTACGGCGATCCGGAATGGGTGTCGCAGTTGCCGACGTTTGGGTTGCCGCTGAAGGAACTGGCGCCTGACCGCACCTACCGCATGTTCCAAATCGAGGGGGACAGCATGCTGCCCATCCCTTCCGGAAGCTACATTCTGTGCCAGTACGTCGACGATTGGATGAGCGTGGGAGGGCTTCGACCCCACGTGGTGGTCATGCGGGACGACGGCGTGGTGTTCAAGCGGATTGAAAACGACTTGCCGGGCGGCAGCCGTTTGGTGCTTCACAGCGACAACCCCGCTTTTGCGCCGTATGCCGTGGCCGGAGACGACGTGCTGGAAGTGTGGCGTGCGGCGGCGTACCTCAGTTTCGAATTGCCGTCCGCACTGGACGGACAACCTGCGTCGGCCGCGAGTTTGCGTAGCGCACTCGACACGCTGCGCGGCGAAATCGACGCAATCAAGCGATCGGAAAACGAAGCGTGAGCGACACGTAGAAAGTCAAACGCCGAGGGCGACGACTTCTTCGACCGCGTCGAGTTTGGCTTTCAGGAGCTGCTCGATGCCGCCTTTCAAGGTCTGCATGCTCGAAGGGCATCCCGAGCAGGCACCGCGCAGGTGGACGTAGACCGTGCCGTCTTGGAACGCCTTGAAGTCAATGGCTCCCCCGTCTTGTTCGACCGCGGGCCGCACGAATTCCTCGAGAAGTTGCTTGATGGCGTCGTCGTGTTCCGAAGGGACGATGTCCTCTTCTGCGATGAATTTGACGGCTTCCGGTGCCAGGCCTGCTGGCGCGGCGAGGGGGGCGTCGGGCGAGGCGGCACCGAGTTGGGGGAGGGCGGCTTCGATTTGGGCCTCGACAACGGCATCCTGATGGTC
Source organism: Bacteroidota bacterium (assembly GCA_027621555.1). Lineage (GTDB taxonomy): Bacteria > Bacteroidota > Bacteroidia > Flavobacteriales_D > Sanyastnellaceae > UBA11663. The sequence goes on from JAQCBJ010000042.1 coordinate 3,943, forward strand.
CATCAACCATTCGCGGATGTATTCACGCAGCTGCTGCACGATCATCTCCCACCCCAAGCTGTCGTCCTTCGTGACGCTGACCATGGGCCCGCTCACAAAGACGCTCGTCACGAACGGGAAGTTGAAGAGCTCCACGGCGAGGGGGCTGCACAACGCGGCCTCGGCCTTGCTGCGGAACTCCAATTGCACGTTGCCGGGCGCCAAGGCGCGGTCCGCCACGAATTTCATGACCGCGGGGTTGGGGGTCATTTCGGCGTAGACGCTTGTGGGAATGCGGGGTGTATCCATCGAGGACAAAGGTACACCGCGGGATTCGACGCCCCGCGCTTCCTGCGTACCTTGACCCGTCTTTGCGCACCGCAGGGTCGCGCTTGGCACGTTTCTGTTGATTCGAATTCGTTCTTTCATGCGCACATCCCAACGCATCCTCTCCCTGAGCATGTTGGCGGTCCTTTCCGGCGGAATCTGCGGCTCCAGCTGGGCCCAAACCCCCGACCCGACCTTCCCCGTCAACGGCACGTACGACAAAGCCTTGGTGGCCACCGTCCTCGAGCACGCCACCGTCCACCTCGACGCCACAACCACCGTCAATGACGGCACGGTGGTCCTGCATCGCGGCCGCATTGTGGCTGCTGGACCCTCCGCCACAACCTCGTTTGCCGGCCCGGCTGTGAGGTTGGACATGACCGGTTTGCACTTGTACCCCTCCTTTGTGGACATCCACAGCGACTTCGGCACGCCGGAGGTGCAGCGCGCCGGGTGGTCGCGCACCCCGCAACACCTGAGCGACAAGAAGGGCGCCTACGGCTGGAACGAGGCTGTTCGTCCAGAAACTTCCGCAGCGGAGGAATTTGACCCTTCCGAGGACGCCGCGCGCGAGTTGCGCAAGGCGGGATTCGGGGCGGTGTTGACCCACGTGCAAGACGGTGTGGTTCGTGGAACCGGTGCGGTCGTCTTGCCCTTGGACGATCCGCGTGAGGCCTTGCTCGCGCCCGACGCGTCGTTCCACATGAGCTTTCGCAAGGGCTCGTCTTCCCAGAATTACCCCAGTTCGCTCATGGGTGCGACCGCGTTGTTGCGCCAAACCCACCTCGACGCGCAGTGGTACGCGGAAGCTGCCCCGCGCGGCATGACTGGCGGCACCAACCTCAGTCTTGAAGCCTTTGTGGAGGCCAGTGCGTTGCCGCGCGTGTTTTCCGCCGGGAGCTGGAAGGACGTTCTTCGTGCGGATGCGGTTCTCGACGAGTTTGGGGTGACCGACGTGGTGATGCTCGGCAGCGGAGACGGTTACCAGCGCGCAGAAGCCCTCGCTGCCACGGGCGCACGCATGGCCATTCCAGTCGATTACCCTGCAGGCTACGACGTTTCGGACCCACACTTGGCCCGCATGATTGGCCTTGATGAATTGAAGCACTGGGAATTGGCGCCCTCCAACGCCTCACGCCTCCACAAAGCAGGCGTTCCGTTGGCCTTCACCGCCCACGGCTTGTCGGACGTCAGCGAATTTCTTGCTGGGGTTCGGAAGGCGGTCGACGAAGGCTTGCCTGAAGAGGAAGCGTTGAAAGCCTTGACTTCCAACCCGGCGACTTGGCTGGGCCTACAGAAGGACCTTGGCAGCTTGCGTGCTGGGCGCGTGGCGAACGTGCTGGTGACGGACGGGCCGCTCTTCGAATCGGGCACGCACCTCGTCGAGCACTGGGTGGCAGGCCAGCCGACGCCGATGCGCGATCGCCACCCCCTCGATTTGGCGGGGACGTACAACGTCAACGTGGACGACAGCGTCTATGTCGTTGCCGTCAAAGGAGAGCCTGGCAAGTGGAAAGCATCGTGGACGGTCAACGATTCCACGGACGTCAAGGTCCCACTGACGTTGGACAACCGGACTGTGGTGTTGCGTTTGGCGACGAATGACGGCCCAATTCGACTGACAGGAAACGTGTGGATGGAAAGCCGGATTTGGGAAGGCACAGGCCAAACCGCCGACGGCTCGTGGGCTGACTGGTCCGCCATTCGCAACGCCGACGAAGCGGAGCAAGCCCCGGACTCGGACCCTGACGTGACGGCGGATGACGATGCGTCCGAAGCGCCTGAAGAAATCGCGGAAGCCGCGGAGGCACCCGTGGCGAAGGCCGGGCTGGACTTGACCGGCGTCGTCTACCCGTTCACAGCCTACGGCACGTCTGAACGCCTCGACGCCGAGACGGTTTGGATTCGAAACGCCACGGTGTGGACGTGCGAAGAGGAGGGGGTGCTGCAACGCGCGGACGTGCTGTTACACAACGGAGCCCTGGTGGCCATCGGCCAAGACCTCAACCCGGCGACGATGTTGCCGGCTGGCGTGACACCCGTGGAAATCGATGGCCGCGGCAAGCACGTGACGCCCGGAGTCATTGACGAACACACGCACATCGCCGTGGACCGCGGCGTGAACGAAGGCACGCAGGCCAGCAGTGCGGAGGTGTGGATCGGTCACGCGGTCGACAGCGAGGACGTGAACATGTACCGCCAACTTTCCGGCGGCGTGACGTGCGCCCAAATTCTCCATGGCTCCGCCAACCCCATCGGAGGCCAAAGCGCTATCATCAAGTTCCGTTGGGGCGCCGAGCCGCAGGACCTCCTGTACGAGGAGGCTGTGCCTTTCATCAAGTTTGCCTTGGGCGAAAACGTCAAGCAGAGCAACTGGGGCGACGGGTACCGTTCCCGCTTTCCCCAAACCCGCATGGGCGTCGAGCAAGTCTACTACGACCACTTCATTCGCGCTCGGGAATATGGACTGGCGCAACTCGAGTACCGCGCCGCGATGCGCAACGCGAAACGCAAAGACATCCGCGAGGGTCGCGGGCCGGTGGCGCCGCGTGTGGATTTGGAATTGGAGACGCTGCTGCAAATCCTCAACGAAGAGCGCTTTGTGACCTGCCACAGCTACCGCCAAGACGAGATCAACATGCTGATGCACGTGGCCGATTCGATGGGCTTCCGCTTGAACACGTTCACACACATCCTCGAGGGCTACAAGGTGGCCGACAAGATGGCCGAGCACGGGGCCGGCGGTTCGAGCTTCAGCGACTGGTGGGCGTACAAGTACGAGGTGAAGGACGCCATCCCTTACAACGGCGCGGTTCTCCACAACCAAGGGGTCGTGACGGCCTTCAACTCGGACGACGCCGAGATGGCGCGTCGTTTGAATCAGGAGGCGGCCAAGGCCTACAAGTACGGCCGCGTGCCCGAGGAGGAGGCGTTGAAGTTTGTGACCCTGAACCCGGCCAAACTCCTGCACATCGACCACAAGACCGGCTCCCTTAAGCCGGGCAAAGACGCGGACGTGGTCGTGTGGTCGGACCACCCCCTGAGCATCAACGCCAAGGCGGAGCAAACCTTCGTGGAAGGCGTTCGCTGCTTTGACGTGGACCGCGACCGGGAATTGCGCGAGGCCATGCGCGCCGAGCGAGCACGCCTCACCGCCAAGATGTACGCCGACGGCGAGTCTTCTGGCCGTGGCGGCAAAAAGCGCCCCTCGGAGCGCATCGAATCTCATTACCACTGCGACACCCTGACCGATGAAAACCGCTAAGAAATTCCTCCGCACGGCCTGCGCCGTGGTTGCGCTCGGCGCTGGAGCCGTCACGGCATGGGCTCAGCCCACCCCCGGTGCGGAACAAACCCGCTCTGTCCTGATCCTTGGGGCGACGGCCCATTTGGGCACCGGCGACGTGCTCGAAGACTGCGCCGTGGGCTTCCGCGACGGCGCAATCGACTACGTGGGACGGAGCTTCCAAGTCAACCGCCAGAAGTACGACGACATCGTCGACGCCACAGGCCAGCACTTGTACCCGGGCTTCATCGTGACCAACACTACGCTCGGACTTCAAGAAATCGGGGCCGTCAGGGCGACCCAAGACCAGTACGAAGTAGGCACTTTCCGCCCCAACGTACGCTCGGTGATTGCCTTCAACACGGACAGCGAAATCCCCCCTACGGTGCGCACCAACGGCGTCTTGATGGGCCAAATCACGCCACGCGGCGGTGTGGTCTCCGGCTCCAGCGGCGTGGTGCACTTTGACGGTTGGAACTGGGAAGACGCGGCCATCGCCATGGTCGACGGCATCCACCTCAACTGGCCTTCAACTCACCACCGTCACAACAAAGACGGCAAGGTGGATCTGCAGCGCCGCAAGACGTACGACCAACAGAAGCACGAGATCGAGCGGTTCTTTGGCGAGGCGCAAGCCTACGCGGCGGCACCTCGGGGTTCGGTCACGGACGTGCGGCACGAGGGCATGCGCGGACTCTTTGACGGGTCGCTGTGCCTGTACGTCCACACCGACGATGCCCGCGCCATCACCGAGGCGGTGCATTTCAAGCGCGACCTCGGCATCGAGCGCATGGCCATTGTCGGGGGCTACGACGCCTACCTCGTGGCGGACCTCCTACGTGAAAACAACGTGGCGGTCATGCTTCAAAGCGTGCACAGCCTGCCCCGTTTCGCGGACGACGACGTCGATTTGCCCTTCAAGCTGCCCAAGCTGTTGATGGACGAAGGCCTCACTGTCGCGCTCCAAGTCGACAAGCGCATGACCGAGATGAATTCCCGAAACCTGCCCTTCTACGCCGGCACGGCCCGTGCCTACGGCCTCACGGAAGAGCAAGCCATCCAGGCTCTGACGCGCAACCCGGCCCGAATCCTCGGAATCGACGACCAAGTCGGCACGTTGGAGCGCGGCAAAACGGCGACGCTGTTCTTGTCGGAAGGGGACGCGCTGGACATGCGCACCAACAGCCTGACGCATGCGTGGATTGAGGGACGCCAAATCGACCTCGACAACCGCCAACGTCAGCTCTACCGGAAGTTCCAAACGAAGTACGGGGCCGAGATCCTCGACGGCGCACCGTCGGGTCCTCAAGCCCCGTAAGTTCGAGCCCGCCCTTCCGGCGGATTCAGTTCATCGCTTCACGACGAGTGGCAACCGTTGGATGCCTTGGTCGTGTTGACACTCCAGCACGTACATGCCGTTGGGCAAGGACGCCAGGTCCAAAGTGGCTTGGCCGCCTTTGTGGGTGGAGGTGGAGAGGGTTTGGCCTGCAAGGTTGTACACCGTGGTGTTCATCTGTCCTGAGATGTTCCAGGTCAGGGTGACGGTTTGGGCTGCGGGTTGGGGGAACAGGTCCACCGCAAGGGCTGCAGCTTCCTCTACACCATTCACGGTGAGGTCGTTCAAGCAAGCCAGCTCGCCTGCACATCCGTTGGCATCCACTTCTTGAGCGCAGATGAAAGCGCCGTCGAGGTCTTCCCAGAAGATGACCGCTTGGGTGTTGTCGGACGTGATCAGCATGCCTCCGCTCACCGTCCAAATCACAGACGTTCCCGCTTGGCCGCTTCCGGTGTAGCTGTACAACGAACCGACCCCGGTTTCCACCACGGTGGGCCCGGTCAAGGTGCCCGCAGGAAGTGGCGTGGGCGAGTTCACAGTGGCTTCAGCTGTGGCGGTGCAGCCCAAGGCGTCCACCACGTTCAAGGTGTAGGTGCCTGCGGCCACTCCAACGCCTTCTTCACCGGCGCCGCCCCAGTCGATGGTCAACGTGCCGTTGTTGTCCACGGATTCAACCGTGATGGCTCCGTCCGTGTCTCCGGCGCAGGTCACGTCCGTGACGGTGACGACGAGTTCGAGGACGGCCGAATCGGCCACGACAAAGTCGGCTTCGATCATGCAGCCGGCATCGTCCGTGACGCCCACGGTGTAGGCACCGGGAAGCAAGTCCATGGGATCGTTGCCCAACCAGTCGAGGGTGTAGGGAGAGACTCCGCCGGAGACGGTGGCCTCCGCCATGCCGTTCGCTTCGCCCACGCACGGAGGAGGGAAGGCGGCGATGGAGACGGTCAACATGTCGTCGCCCGGCTCGACCAAGACGTCGAAGGTCTCAGAGCATCCCGTGGCGTCCGTCACTTCCACCGAGTGCAGACCCAAGTCCAACTCTCCCGACATGGCGTCCATGCTTCCGTCGTCCCACAGGTAGGTCCACGGTCCGGACTCGCCCGCGGGAACCGCGGTGGCCGTCGACGTGGTGTCCGTGGGGCAGAGCAGCGGATCGACGCTGAACGTGACGTCCCAAAGCAATTGCACGTCGAGCGAGAATTGCGTGTTGTCCGAGCATCCGTTCGCGTCGCTGACGGTGGCGAAGTAGTTCCCAACGCTCAGGCTGTCGGCGCTGGGCTCGCCAAATACGCTCCACGTGTACGGCGCGGTGCCGCCATCCAACGCCAGCTCCACGCTGCCGTCGTTCGTGTTCACGCAGCTCGGAGGCGTGACGTTGACCACGAAGGCTTGAGGATTCCAGTCCACCACGACAAGGGTGTCCACGCATCCCGCGATGTCCGCGCTGCTGTAGAACAGTGAGTACTGCGTTCCTGCGCCGCTTCCGGTGAGGAACGAGTAGGGTGTCGTGTCGCCGTTCGACCAGATGTAGGTCTCTTCGGTGTCCACGCCCAGTTCGGCGTGGTTGGCCCCGCTGCCGTATTCGCCGTTGATCAGGCCTGTGCCTTGGTCGATGCTGACGTCGTTGGCGTCGCTTTCAAAGCTGTGGAACGCAAACAAGGCATCGGCCATGGTGGCTTCAGGACAGAACGTGGCGGCTTCCCACGTGGCGAAGTCCATCGCCGCGTCCCACATCGCGAAGCGGTCCATCATGCCTTCGAATTCGTGGTTCCAGCCGCCGCCGCCGCCACCTCCACTGAAGGAGATGCCGTCGTGGAAACGCACGGTTTGGGTGGCGCCAATGTAGCCGCCCGCTTCGTGTTCGCCCAAGGTGTCGGTGAAGCTCACGGTGGCCATGTCGCCGCCTTCGAGGCCGACCCACATGGTGCCGTTGGCTGCGTCGCAGGACCATCCCGCGCGTTGCCACTGGCTGGACGTCAAACCGCCGATCGCCACCCAAACGCCCTCGGCGTTCTCGGTGTTGTCGTCCCACCAACCCGCGCGGAGCGAATCGTCGTCGAGGTAGAGGACGAGGCCTGCGTTTTGGTCTCCTTCCTTGTACAGAACTTGCTTGTTGTTGAGGTCGACGTTTTCAAATTCGATGGACAAGGTCATGGCCACCACTTCGTCCCCAAACAACGGGTTGCCCGGCTGACCTCCCCCAGGACCTCCGCCCTGAGGCGTGCCGATTTCGAGGCGGTCGTTGCTGCCATCCAACTCCAGCCCAAAGAAATTGGGGCATTCCACGGTGTTGGCGGTCACGAGTGCGGGGCCCTGGAAGCAGTCCCAAATCGAATCGGGGAGCAAGTCGAATCCGTCGCATGTGGGGCAATTGCTGAGGTCTGTGTCGACGTAGAAATCGAGGTTCTGCGTGCATCCCGCCGCGTCCGTGGCGACCACGCTGTAGCTGCCTCCCGCGAGGGCGTCCAGTTCCAACCCACCCCAATCCACCTCCACAACGCCGTTGGGTGAACTGAGCGTGTCCAAGAAGGCGGACCCGAGGTTCGCGTCCGTGCAATCGTCTGTCGTTGTGGTGAAGCTGTAGAACATCCCTTCGGGGTCGTTCACGGTGACGTTGCTTCCGTCGTTGCAGCCGTTGGCGTCGGTCACGACCACCTGGTACTGGCCGGCCTCAAGCGCAGCCGGGTCGGCACCGCCGCTGATTTCGACGGTGTACGGTGCCGTTCCGCCGTCGAGCGTGGCCACAATCGATCCGTTCGATCCGCCAAAGCAGCTCGGGCTCGTCACGGTCGCCACGACGTTGGGGTTCCAGTCGATGGCGTAGGTGCTGTCCATGCACACCGTGCCGTCCGTCAACGTCACCGTCAGGTAGATCCAACCGGTGGGCAAATCGCCCCCGCCGTTGCCAAGGGTGACACTCAATCCCGGGGTGGTGTCTCCGTTGGACCAAGCGTACGTGTTGGGCCATGCGTCGGGCGCTTCGTTGACAAGCTCACCTCCTTGGAGGTTGCCGGTCCATCCGTTCCCACTGAAATCGAGGGCTTCGTATTCCTCTCCGGGCTCCATGAGCCATGCGGCTTCCAACCCCTCGGCCACGTGCAAAGGGCAGTCGGCCGCAACGGCGAGTGCTTCAGCGTCAAGGGCTGTGCTCCAGTAGCCGACTTCGTCGACCCAGCCTTCCCATTCGTAGGGTGTGCCGCCACCACCGCCACCGCCACCACCGCCGGTGTTGACCACCTGGCCGGTGTGCAGGAGCGAGGTTCCGCCTGCTCCGAGCGTGGCCGTCGAGCCGTGCTCGCTCAACCCGTGGTAGCCGGACGTCGAGCCGATGAGGGTTTGGTTCAAGAAGACCGAGAAGGTCATGGCCGCCGTGTCGCCGACCACGGCAACGTGCTCCCAGTCGTCAAACGTCCCGATGGGCAGGACCGACACCGACCACATGGACGTGTCGCCCTCTTGCCACCATCCGCAGAACAAGAGGCCGTTCTCGGTGTAGAGGTTCCAGCCGGTGTTGGCGTCGCCCTCTTCCCACATGAATTGCAGGTCATTGGCGGGATTGGCGTCCATTTTCCACCAAGAGGACCAAGTGATGTCCCCTTGGGCATCGGCCAGAAGGTGTCCCGCCCCCGTGTTCCACGACACAAAGTCGTTGCCCCCGTCGAGTTCAACGGAGAAGGCGGACAGGCAGGGCTGCACTTCAGGAACGAGCAACAACGGGTCGTTGGTGCAGTGTTCGACGGTGTCGGGGAGGGAGATGTTGTCGCATCCGGTTTGGGCTTGCGACAGGAAAGGGGTAAGCAGGGCCGCGGCCAAGCTCAACCGGAGAGAGAAAGAATGAATCATCAACAGGTGTTTCGGTTGCTTGCGAAGCAAGTACGCGCAAAGATGGCCCCTCGTTGGTGGGCAGGCTCGATTTCCGGAGAAAAGGAGGGGTTCAGTAGCCGGCGCGCTCGCGTACGCGGGCCAATACGTCGGCCGCCACGGCTCGTGCCTTTTCGGCGCCTTTGGCGAGGGCTTCGTCGATTTGGGCCTTGTCGGCCATGAGCTCGTGGAAGCGTGCACGTTCGTCGGCGAAGCCGTCCACGAGGGCTTCCAGCAAGGCCTTTTTCGCATGGCCCCATCCGTAGCCACCGGCTTGCAATTGCCGCGCCATCTCGTCGCCTTGGGCTTCGCTCGCCACCAGGCGGTACAGGCTGTGCGTGACGTTGGCTTCGGGGTCTTTGGGATCTTCCAGGGGCGTGGCGTCCGTGACGATTTCCTTGTTGATGCGCTTTTTCAGCGCCTTGGGGTCGTCAAAGATGTTCAGGGTGTTGTCCCGCGACTTGGACATTTTGCCGCCGTCCAGGCCGGGAACGTACATCGTGGCCTCCCGCGTCAAGGCTTCCGGCAACACAAACGTCTCGCCCATGGCGTGGTTGAAACGGCTCGCGACGTCGCGGGTCATTTC
>JAQCBJ010000043.1 GCA_027621555.1 Bacteroidota bacterium
TTCAACGCGTGCGTCCTCCACTACATCGAGAACTCCGCCGAGTGCAAAGCCGGCGACGTCATCCTGATGGACGTGGGCGCCGAGTACGGCAACTACGCGTCGGACATGACGCGCTGCGTTCCAGTCTCTGGCCGCTTCACGGACCGCCAGCGCGCGGTCTACAACGCGGTGCTCTCGGTGATGCAGGACGCCATGAAGCTCCTCCGTCCGGGCGTCTCGCTCCACGAGTACCACAAGGAGGTCGGCGACCTCATGACGGCCCAACTCCTCGACCTCAAGTTGATCGACCGCCACGACGTCGAAAAACAAAGCCCGGCTTGGCCCGCCTACAAGAAGTACTTCATGCACGGCACGTCGCACTTCATCGGCCTCGACGTCCACGACGTCGGCCACTGGCACGAGCCCATCGCTCCAGGCCACGTCTTCACAGTCGAGCCTGGCATTTACATCCGCGAGGAGAACCTCGGCATCCGCCTCGAGAACGACATCGTCATCACCGAGGACGGCTTCCACGACCTCATGGCGCACATCCCCCTCGAGGCCGACGCCATCGAGTCCGCGATGAACCCTTGACAAGGCTCATTCAGAGACGCATTTAATGAGCATGTGGTATTCAGTGATTTCGGAGTAAGTAGAACCAGAATATTGGCCATTTATAAACTCCCTCAATCACTTACACATTTAATGAGCATCTGATATTCCGGAAAGCAGCAACCATTCCAGCCGGAATATTGGCCATTTCCATATTCCCAAATATGTCCTTCATTTGATGAGGACCAATAATATTGGATATTACCAAAATTCCCTGCACTGCTCCCACAATTGATGTAATTGTATGCCGATTGGAGCGTGATAGTACCACCAGCTGTCACAAAAGAGTTCCATTCGGCATTGTTCGGAACATGAAACCCATTCGGGCAAAGCTCCAAGTTGTACGCTGCTGGACCACTGTATAGAGCACCATCTGTTCCCGGAAGCATGCTGAGCGCTTCTTGTACATCGGTGCCTTGATAGCCCCCCACACTGATGTATTCACCATAGCACGACCCGTGATTGTCAGGCGTTACAAATGGCAAGTACCGAAGATTCTCCACCATCCAACATTGACCAGCGATCACTTCCGTTGAATAAGTAGAGCCTTCGAAAATGAGTTCATCACCACATTGCCAATCGCAAGAACCTGCAAAACCGTAGTTGCAGCTCCCGTCATCTTCACTCACCGTAGGGTTGAAATTGCAAGCATCAGGATCCGTACAGCCCGGGCAGGTGCCGAATTCACATGACCCATCGTCAATGGTCGCTTCAGGATTGTAGTTGCACGCAAATTCGTAGATACATCCTGAATAGATGCACGAGCCATCGTTGCAAGCAGCAGTGTCGTCGTAGTTGACTGCCTCGATATCATTGCATCCGGGATAAGTGCACGACCCGTCGTCGCAGGCCGCAGTGGCGTCGTAGTTGCATGCGGTTTCGTCCGTGCATCCGGGGAGGCCGCATGATCCGTCGTCGCAGCCAGCCAACTCGTCGTAGTTGCATGCCGAGGCATCTGTACATCCTGGGTACGTGCATGAGCCATCGTCACAACCTGCGTCGCCGTCAAAGTTGCAGGCGAGTGGGTCGATGCATCCTGGGTAGGAGCACGAGCCATCTTCGTTCGTGGCTTCCGGGTCGTAATCGCAAGAAGCCGGGTCCGTGCACCCAGGGACAACGCAACTGAAGAAATCGCACGAACCGTCCTCAAACGTGGCGTACGGATTGTAGTTGCATGCCGCGGGGTAGGTGCAGCCTTCGGTTTGGTCTGTGTCGCAGATGCCGTCTGCGTTGGCATCGAGAGGGCAATCCCCTCCGCAAACGCCGATGGCATCCTCCACGTTGCCGTCGCAGTCACAAGCCTCCTCACCCAGACCTGCGCCGCCACATACTCCACACTCGTCCAACACGTTGCCCTCGCAATCGCAGGCTCCGGCTTCGATGTAGGCGCATGTTCCGTCCTCAAACAAGGCTTCGGGGTTGTAGTTGCACGCCGTGGCGTCCGTGCATCCAAAGCACGAAGTTCCATCGCCATTGCACACTCCACACACGTCTTCCTCGCCAATGCAGGTGTCTGCCCAATCGCAGATGTCATCGCCATCGACGTCAGGACATGCGCCGCACGAGGTGCCATAGGCGCTGAGCAAGTCCAACAAGTCGTTGAGTTGGACGTCTCCGTCCCCGTTGATGTCGCCCGCGCAGCTGAACAAGCAAGAGCCGTCGTCCATGGTTGCGTTGGGGCTGTAGTTCAGTGCCGTGGGGTACGTGCACCCCGTGTTCTCAGCGACATCACAAACCTCGTTGTTGTTGAAGTCCGTGCAGTCGCCACAGCTGTTGTCTCCTCCACAGATGCCGCAATTGTCGGGATACGTGCAGGACCCGTCTGTAAAAATCGCATCGGGATCGTAGTTGCACGCTTCGCTGTCCGTGCACCCTTGGCACGAAGTGTCGTCCCCATTGCACACACCACACGCGTCGTACGCACCCACGCAGTCGTCCACGTCGTCACAGATGCCGTCCGCATCGGCATCCGCCGCGCAAGTGCCTCCGCACGCGCCCAAGGCGTCGAGCTGGTTGCCGTCGCAGTCGCAGTCGCCTTCTGGGATGTCAGAACATCCGCACTCGTAAATGGCGCCTGGACCGTTGCAAACCCCGCATTCGTCTTCTTCCCCACAAGAACCGTCATCCGTTGTGGCCTCGGGATCGTAGTTGCACGCGGTGGAATCCGTGCACCCAGGTCCGCCCACGGGCGCGAAGGTGCCAACGCCATCAAACGTGGCCGAGAGCTGGAGCTGGTCGGCCCCCACTCCCAAGGGGAACACCTGGTAGTTCATTTGTCCAGTAATGTCACCTGCGGTGGTCACCTGCATGATGAGCACCCTCAGGTCCGCATCAGGAAGGCCGTTGGCAGCCGTGTTCAAGATGTACCAAGAAGCCCCGGTCAAGGTGGTGCTGACCAAGTCGGTGGCACCAGGCGTCAAGAAGTAAGGCGTTATGGGCTGGTTGGTGTCCTCCACAATCGAAGGATCGGCGGCACCGGCAATGCCAGAAGTCGCAGCAGGCCCGTCAAGGCCGATGGTGGCGTACGTGTCGTCCGCCATGTCTGGGAACACAGGCAAGAACGCGGGGTTGATGCCCGAAGCGTTCCAGGAGCTGTTGAACGCGCTGTTGAACGCGCCTGCAGGTGTGCTCACCAAGAAGCTCGCTTGGTCGTTGCCGTAGACCGCGCTCATGCGGTCGGTGGGGTCTTCCATGTTCACGTAGAAGCGGTACACGGTTCCGCCCGTTCCAACGGCGGGGGAAGACTCTACAGTCAATTCATACTGCGCAGCCGCTGGGAAAAAGGTCCCCAGGACGCACAAAGGGGCGAGGAGGAAAAAGTGTTTCATGACAGTTTGGTTTTTAGGCGGGAAGGCTTCGCAAAAGTGGGTCTGGTTTGGTTGGGGAGTGTTCTTGATTCGGTGAAGTTTTCTTCAAGGGGAAGCGATTCATGCACAACGCGTTGCGTGGTTTGGGGAGGCGTCATGGGCTGCAGGGTTGGCCAAACGCGATCAAGAAGTCCAGCAGGTCGTTGAGCTGCACGAGGCCGTCGCCGTTGAGGTCGCCCGGGCAGGTTTCGGCGCATGACCCGTCGTCCAGGGTGGCGGCAGGGTTGAAGTTGGGGGCACCTGAGTAGGTGCATCCCGTGAGTTCGATTTCGTCGCAGAGCCCGTTGAGGTTGAAGTCGTGGCAATGGCCAGGATGCGGTCCTGGACCGGGGGGAGAGACCGCGCAGACCGGAAACGTTACGGACGAGCCGAAGTCCGCTTCGCTCGGGGGCAGGTACGCCAACGTGTCGCCCGTGGCGTTTTCGAGCAACAAGGAGCCGCCAAATTGGAACCCGTTGCCCCCGTCGTCATTCAAGGTCAGGGTGTAGCACCCTTCGACGATGCATGCGTTCTCCACATAGAGCTCCGTGCCGAAGGGGTAGTCGTCGCGACCCCAAACCTCATTCCCCGATTCGTCCGTCACGCTCCACCCCGTTTCAACCGCGAGGTAGTCGGTCTGCAACGTCAGGGTCCAGGCTTCGCCAGGCACCCGGGTCAGGGTATGCAAAAGGGTGTCGTTGAAGGGGTATTCGTCGGCAGTCCCGTCCGCAAGCTGCACCACGAATTCCCACTCCGTGAGGTCATCCATCAGCTGGACTGGGGGCAGTTGGAGGGGCAGGGTTTGGGATGGGGCAAGCGTGTCAGAAAACACGAAGGGCGGCAGCGACTGGTCGTCCACGGACCAACGGATGCGCCCGCCGACCACCTCCGTGAGGCTTTGGTTGACCACGTTGAGTTGAGGAGCCCAAAACGCCGAACACACCTCCGCCTCATTCACCGCGGCCAAGGTGAGGTCCGTGTCGACCACAGGCACCGCACCGAGGCTCTCAAGCAGGCTCGCCCGAACCGTGCTGAGGCAGGTTCTCATGCGGTCGCGCTGCCCTGCCGTAAAGGTGTTTCGGCATGAGGTCGGGGTGTAGTCCATGTAGTTTTCGACTTGGGCGTCGGGACACGAGGGGGTGAGGCACGAGGCGCTCTCCACCGTGGGTGGGGTGTCGCACACGAGGTCTCCCGTCGTGCTGCAATTGGACCCACCCGCGCAATCGTCGGTGTTCCAAAACGTATGAAACAGGCTCAAGTGATGCCCCATTTCGTGGGTGAGCGTGCGGTTCAACTCCCGCCCGGGCTTCAACGTGCCCACGGTTCCAAACGCGTTGTACAACAGCGTCACCCCATCCCGGGCGTCCCCCGTGGGACCTGTGAACGAAAACCCTTGCACGCCGCCTCCAGCATTGTTGCCGTTGATTTCTGCCACGACAAACACATTGACGTAGTCTTCCCCAAACCAGGTGGTGAGGGATTTGAGTTCCTCTTGATCCGCACCAGGGTAAACGGAGCTGGAAGCCACTCCATGTTCCGCGTACCCCTCCACCCCTGAAGCGTCGACACGAACAATGCCTGTGGTGGGTGCGCCTTGAGGCGTGCGACGGGCCAAGGAGAATTCCACGCGCACGTCCACCCCCAAGCCATCCCCGTTGGTGCCCGGAACCTTTCGGAAGTCCTCGTTCAGGGCTTGGATTGCGGAGTGAATTTGCGCGTCGCTGACGTTTTCCAGCTGCCCCACTTGCGATCCGCGGTGCATGATGTGCACCACCACCGGGAGGGTCCAAACGGTCGTAGAATCCACCGGCATCGAGGATGCAGCATGGGCGGCCATGTCCGCCTGTCCTTGGACATACATCGGAGAGAGGGCCAACAACTCTGAATGGGCGTCATCCGAGCCGCAGGGTGGCAGCCCCATGGGGGTTTGGGCTTGCAACACATAACAAAACCACCCCCCCAAAGACAGGAAGAGGGACGCAGCTCGCGCCACGTCCCTCTGTGCTTTCAAAAGCTTGATTTTTGTTGGACCCAATCTCACTCGCAGTACAAACCGTAAATCATCAAGAAGTCCAAAAGGTCGGCCAACTGCACGTGGCCGTCGCCGTTCAAATCACCGGGACACGTGACAATGCACGTGCCGTTGTCCATGGTGGCCAAGGGGTCGTAGTTGGGTGCCGTGGCGAACGTGCAACCCGCCACTTCGTCTGCGTCGCAGAGGTCGTTTTGGTTGTAGTCGGTGCAGCACTCGGAAGGCAATCCAACGCATGTGTCCACGTCGTCGCAGATGCCATCGTTGTCAGCGTCCGAGGTGCATCCACCGCCACACACGCCAAGCGCGTCGAGATGGTTTCCGTTGCAGTCGCAGTCGCCAGCAGGGATGTCGGCACATCCGCACTCGTAGATGTCGCCGGGGCCATTGCACACTCCGCACGCGTCGTACGCGCCGACGCAGTCGTCCACGTCGTCGCAGATGCCGTCGGCATCCGCATCGGCGGTGCAATCACCACCGCACACGCCCAACGCGTCAAGCTGGTTTCCGTCGCAGTCGCAGTCGCCAGCGGGGATGTCGGCACATCCGCACTCGTAAACCTCACCCGGCCCGTTGCACACTCCACACGCGTCGTACGCGCCGACGCAGTCGTCCACGTCGTCGCAGATGCCGTCGGCATCTGCGTCTGCGGTGCAATCACCACCGCACACGCCCAACGCGTCAAGCTGGTTTCCGTTGCAGTCGCAGTCGCCAGCAGGGATGTCGGCACATCCGCACTCGTAGATTTCGCCAGGACCATTGCATAGTCCGCACGCGTCGTACGCGCCGACGCAGTTGTCCACGTCGTCGCAGATGCCGTCGGCATCGGCATCGGCGGTGCAATCACCACCGCACACGCCCAACGCGTCGAGCTGGTTTCCGTTGCAGTCGCAGTCGCCAGCAGGGATGCCCGAACATCCACACTCGTAGATCGCGCCCGGACCGTTGCACACACCACATTCGTCAAGCTGGTTTCCGTTGCAGTCGCAGTCGCCAGCGGGGATGTCGGCGCACCCGCACTCGTAGATTTCGCCAGGGCCGTTGCATACTCCACACGCGTCGTACGCTCCCACGCAGTCGTCCACGTCGTCACAGATGCCATCGGCATCGGCGTCCGCCGTGCAATCACCGCCACAAATGCCCACCGCGTCCAGGTACAAGCACGATCCGTCGTCGATGGTGGCTCCCTCGTAGTTGCAAGCCGCGCTGTCAGCACATCCCGTGCAGGAGCTGTTGTCGCCGTTGCAAACGCCGCAATCGTCGAACGCACCTACGCAGTCGTCCACGTCGTCGCAAATGCCGTCGGCATCGGCATCTGCGTTGCAATCGCCGCCGCATACTCCCAAGGCGTCAGGGTAGATGCACAATGCAGGATTGTTGACTGCGCACATGTCGATGTCTTCGAAGTTGCACGCGTTGAGGTCCAAGCAATATTCCATGATTTGGTTGCCGTCGCAGTCGCAATCGCCTTCGGGGATGTCTGAACACCCGCATTCGTAGATGGCGCCCGGACCGTTGCAGATGCCACAAGCATCCACCGCACCCACGCATTCGTCCACGTCGTCGCAGATTCCGTCGGCATCGGCGTCTGCAGTGCATGGTCCCCCACATTCACCAAGGGCATCGGTGTAGAGGCAAGAGCCGTCGTCGTAGTTCGCGGCCGCGTCGTAATTGCATGCCGTCTGGTCCGTGCACCCACAGGCGTTTCCGTCACCCACGGCAGCGTAGGTTCCAGCGCCATTGAAGTTGAACGTTTTTTGGACGTCGTTGCCGATGCCCGTCACGCCCTCCGGAAGGATTTGGACGTTGATGTTACCGGACACCGTTCCGTTGGTGGTCACTTGCATGACCAACACCTCGTTGTTCCCGTCGGGGAAAGTGTTGGTGGCCGTGTTCAAACAAAACCAGGAAGCGCCAGTGACGGTGTTGACCAACATTTCCGTTTGGCCATTTTCCAAAAAGAACGGGGTCAGGGGTTGCTCTGTGTCTTGAACGACGCTTGGGTCTTCGGCACCAGCCATCCCGGAGGATGCGGGTCCTTCGAGTCCGATGGTCGCGTAGCTGTCGTCTGCAAGCTCCGGGAAGGCAGACAGAAACGCGGGGTTGATTCCCGAGGCGTTCCAAGAGGTGTTGTAGGTCGAATTGAACGCTCCATCTGGCACGAGGACCTGCATGGGCGCGCTTTCCACACCAAACACGGCGCTCATTTGGTCGCCAGCGTTGGCCATGCGGATTTTGAATCGGTACGTCGTGGCTCCTTCCACAGCGACCGCGGGCGCGGTTTCCACAACGAGCAAGTAGCCTGATGCTGACGCCTCGCAATCGCAGAACACACACGTTTCGTTGGCTGCGATGGTGGCATCTTCGTTGTAGTTGCACGCGGCCACGTCAGTGCACCCAACGCACGTCTCGAATTCACAGCTGCCGTCGTCATCGCTGGCGCTTGAGCTGTAATTGCAGGCGTTGGGGTCCGTACATCCTTCACTCCCACCGAATGTTCCGGTGCCATTGAAAGACACTGACTTTTGAACTTGGTCAGCCCCCACTCCGAGCGGGAAGACTTGGTAGTTGATTTGGCCTGAGATGGATCCAGTGGTCGTCACTTGCATGATCAACCAACGGCCATCCATGGGCAAAGCGTTGGCGGCTGTGTTCAACACGTACCAAGACGCCCCTGTCAGGGTGTTGACGTTGAGGTTCGTGCCTCCAGACCCGAAGTAGGCTGAAACTGTCGGAGTCAGACTGTTGTCTTCCACAAGACTTGGGTCTGCGGCTCCGAACAGCCCTGAGGTTGAAGCGGGTCCTTCCAATCCGATGGTCGCGTAGCTGTCGTCTGCGAGGTCTGGAAAGACCGGCAGAAATGCTGGATTGATCCCAGAAGCATTCCACGAAGAATTGAAAGGGCTGTTGAAGATGTTGGCTGGAGTGTTGAGGACAAGGTTTTCCGAGTCGGTGCCGTACACCGCCGAAAATTTGTCCGTCGGGTCGTTGGCGTTAACATAGAAACGGTAGACCGTGCCCCCCGCGCCCACGGCAGGGGAGGACTCCACAGTCAAAGAATATTGCGCGCTCATTTGGCTGGAAAGCACACAAGACAAGGCAACAAGCCCTGCAAGCAGTGGTTTAGTTGGCATAGCGATAACAGTTTACCCGACCAATATATGTATAGCCAAGCCATTCGACCAACCTATTATATCATTATATGAAACCCGAATTTTTGGGGACGAATCCAACGCTTCGGCTCCTTCATGAAATGGGCTGCAACCTGCGTTCGACCAATGTGGTTTTGCAAGTACTTTGCACCTTCAATTGCATTCGATGGATAATTTGACTTTCAAGGCGCTTCGCAACGGAGCCCAAATCACAC
Organism: Bacteroidota bacterium; assembly: GCA_027621555.1. Taxonomy (GTDB): domain Bacteria; phylum Bacteroidota; class Bacteroidia; order Flavobacteriales_D; family Sanyastnellaceae; genus UBA11663. The sequence continues at coordinate 8,837 of JAQCBJ010000043.1, forward strand.
TGCTCGCGGCATTCGCCTGGGCCATGACGTTCTCGATGAACGCGCAACTCACGGGGTACACCGCAGTATTGGACACCCTGTTTCACCCAGACGAATCTTCCGAATTTCCAGAGCTTTCGACCTATGGCGTTTATCACATTTATGCGGACTTGACCAACGCCAACGATTTCGTGAGTTCCATTTTTGGAACGGACGCTGGGAATTGGGCTCTGACCACGGATGGCGTGTTCTACAACAACGCGCTAGGCGCCGATTTTGGAGACCAGATCAACCCTTTGTTTTTCCCAGCCGAGCCAGCGATGGCATACGATTCTTGGTGGACGATTGGAAAAGAGCCCGGTGACATGGGTACAACCATCCTCTCGGCGTTTGACGTCAACCTGACTTCGTTTGCGGATTGGAACAGCGGCAACGACTTTGTTGTGAACACCTTCTTTGGTGGTTCTATGTTCATTGTTTCAGATGTGGAGTACCAAGGGTTTGAGGTGGATGAAGCTTCGGGTGACACGACGTTGACAAACCCCGTGGTGATTGGGCCATCTTTTGCAATGGGTGGTGACAGCTTGAGGGTGCTTGTTGGTCAAATCACGGTCAACCAATCGTTCTCCTTTGAGGCGTGTGCACAAGTGTTCCCCATGGGAATTCAAGCAAACGAACAACAATTTTGTCCCGAAGCCATTTTTGTGGAGCACCCATACGCCAACGGAGAGTGCGTCAACGATGCAGATGGGGATGGCGTGTGCGATGAGTTTGAAACGCCAGGGTGCACTGACGACGTGGCGTGCAATTACAATCCAGACGCCACGCAGGATGACGATTCCTGTGAATATGCTGATGATCCTTACGATTGCGACGGCAACTGCTTGAATGACGCTGATGGGGATGGCATTTGCGATGAATTTGAAATCCCGGGATGCACGGGCAAAGGTGCGTGCAACTACAACCCAGAGGCTACGGACGATGACGAGTCGTGCTTCTACCCCGGTGAGGCTTGCGACGACGGGTTTGACCTGACGGAAGGCGACGTTCTTTCCGAGAATTGCGAGTGCATGGGTTACAGCTGCTACGACGAGACGGCCTGCAACTACAGCACGGAAGGAATCGAGGACAACACGCTTTGTTCGTTCATCACGCAATACGAAATCACCGGAAACGCCGAGCCGTATTCTCAGACGTTGCAAGTCTACACGTACACCGCGACGGCTGGAAGCACGTACGAGTGGTCGGTCGTGGGTGGCGACATCCTCGAAGGCAACGGCACCAACGAAATCAGCATTGTGTGGAACGTGGGTGGACCGGGGTCTGTGTGCGTGACGGAAACCAACTCCGACGGTTGTTCAGGGGAAGAGGTTTGCTTCCTTGTGGACGTGAGCTTGAGCTCCGTGAGCGAGATGCTAGATGGCACCTTGGAAGTCTTCCCAGTTCCCGCGGTGGAGAACCTCCACTTGGTGTGGACCGGACCTACGCTGGACAATGCCTTTGTGACACTGCGTGACGCGGCAGGCCGCGTGGTGAAGGTCGAACAAGTGGGTGAGCGCGACGTGTTGGACATCGGCGCATTGAGCGCGGGTTCTTACATGTTGGAGTTCACTGTGCCGGCACGCGGATCGATCCAACGCCGGATCATCATTCAGTAACTGACGTCCCTCGTGACGAAAACGCAGGGCGCTCCTCATGGGGCGCCCTGTTTTGTTTGTGGGGGATGGATGACGCGGCTTCGCACCCGTCTTTTTTCCGTCCGTCTGTTCGTGGGTCATGGGCAGTTTTCGCCAAACGTCCCGAGCATGTCCAAGACGTCGCCAATGGCCACCACACCATCGCCGTCAAGGTCCGTGGTGCAACCGGCGCTGCACCCAAATTCACCGAGCAACATCAACACGTCGTTGACGCCAACGAAATTGTCGCCGTCGAGGTCCGCAGGACACGTGCTCGGGTTGAGGTCGCCGCACAAGTTGCACGTGTTCCAGCAGTGCAGGTCCACGTAGGCGTGTTCCATCTCCTCTTCGACCGAGATGCCGTAGTTGGTCCATTCGTCGCACGGGTTGTAATCGCAGGAGCTTGCCAGTTGGGGTTGGCTGACGGCGCCTCCCCACCCGTTGACGACGTATTGGAATTCGTGCTGGCCAAGGGGGAGATTGAGGGTGGTCGCCCACACCAGATCACCATCGTCGTCGCTAAGGGCGTCGCAGTTGGCGCACCAGCTGTTGAAGCCGCCGGCGACGTAAATCACGTCTGTGGGGGCGAGAGCGATGCTTATAGCATCCACCCCAAACGTCACCGGCCGCGTCGGAACCGCGGTGTTGGGCTCCGTGATGGAGAGCTGCAATTCGCCACCCACCACCTCCACGTTGGCGCCCCGGAAGGTGCAGAGCGGGCCGACGCTGCCGTCCTCGCTTTGGTCCCAGCGCGAAGCGTCGAGCGTGTCGAAGTCGTCGACCCATTCCAGCGTGTAGTTGTTGCTCGTTCCCGCATTGCCCGTTCCTGGGGTGTAGGCGTAGTATTTCACGTAGTCGTAGCGCGACATTCCCGGCATGGCCGTGGGGTCCCATTCCCCGGTCCAACCCAAGTTCTCGACCGCCCAAAGGTTCATGAAGATGCGCATCGGATGCACGAGCTCACCGATGTATTGGTGGGTGAAAAAGGTGGAGACCTCGCCATTGATGAACCACCTCACCACGTTGGGTTCCCATTCGATGGCGTAGTCGACCATGGTGGTGTGGGGATTGAAAGGCGTCGGCACGATGTCGGTGACACTGGTGAGGTACGGGTGGTGCGTGGTGAACTGGACGGAGTTGTCCAAGTTGCCCGTCATCTCGATGTCGATCTCGTTCACGGCCGCAGGCCAATTGCAGTTGAGGTCCCAGTTGTAGAGGAAGAACGAGCTGACGATGCCGCTGCCCTGCGTCGACGACATGCGCGTTTCGAATCGTCCGTACAGGAAGGCGTCGTGCGTCTTGAGGGCGCCGCCGTCGCATTGGTCGTTTTGGGCCCAAACGGCAGGGCTCGAACCCGTCATCAGCAGGGCGAACAGAATAAGGAAAGGGAGTGCGCGCATGGCTTTAAGGTACGGAAGGCGGGGCGACCGTGCCTCGGAATCCGGGGGCGCTGGCGCTTTTAGGGGGCTGTCGGCGGCGGCGGGAAATCCCGCTTTCGATGCCGGCGGGCATGACCCCGTTCTCGGCGTAGCGGGGGTCTGGGAGGGTCGCGAGGCGCTCCATGCGCTGGGCGTCGACGTTCACGCACCCAAACGACTCGGAGACGGTGCCCCGCACCGCGTACACGCCCCGGCCTCGGAACGGGAAGTCGCGCGCGACGCCGGGAAAGTGCACGGTGTCGAGCCAGGCGCCTTCGAGGTCGACGAAGCATCCGAAGCACATCCGCTCGCCCTTGGCGGTGGCGGTTTCTTTGACGGTGACGAGGTGGCCGACGACGGTGACGACGTCGCCAATGCGGTCGGGGAGGTCGCGGGCGAGTACGCCGCTGCGGACGACGGCCTTGGCCTCTTCGGTCAGCAGCAGGAAGGGCGAACAGAGGGGGAAGCCCAGCAACTCCCACTCGTCGAAGGCGTCCGCGAGCGGCGTGGCGTCGAGCGGCGGCAAGACGTAGGTGCGCGGTTTGGGGGGCGGGAACAACTCGCCGGTGCCGGCGCCCGATCGGGCGGGCAGGGCGCGCTTTCCCGCCAAGAGCTCCGCCACGTGGGCGGGACTGGATCCGGCCCGTGCCGTGCCTGACCCGCCCTGGGCCTCGGCGGCGAGCAGGAAATGGGCCTCCCACAACAACACGTGCTTGGTGGCCCCCGTGAAGCGAAGGGCCCCCACCCGAATCAGGATCGTCAACTGCTCGAGCGACGGGGCGATGCGCTCGACGAGGTTGACCAGGGAGGTGAAGGGGCCGCCTTCGGCCCGGGCCCGTTCCAAGGCGGCGACGGTCGCGTCGTTGAGGTCCTTGACGAGGTTGAAGCCCAGGGTGAGGGTTTGGGAGTGGGGGTCGGCGACGGCCAAGGCGCCCACGGTGTTGACGCACGGCGCTTCGATGCGGGCGCCGAGCATGCGGGCTTCGTGCACGTAGAATTCGGTCCGGTAGAAGCC
>JAQCBJ010000044.1 GCA_027621555.1 Bacteroidota bacterium
TGATATCCATAAGCATTGCGACCCATTGTATAACGCATTGCTGCAATGATTCCTGCCACGCCAAGTGCGCCCAACACCCCCATTCGTACAGCGTCCAAGTTGCCGCCTTCGGTTCCAGGAACCAGCCCCGGGACAAACGCCACCATCAGGGTGACTATGCCGGCGAGGAAGGCCAGAAGGGCTGTGATCCCCAGCGCCCGTTTCATGGAGGACGCCGTGAGCGCTCCAGAGGCCATGGCTCGGTCCTCGCGTCCAGCGGCGGTGTCCGTGCCTTTGGTGAAGTCCCCGTAGTCGTTGGCAAAATTGGCCAAAACCTGAAGCAGGATCACGGTCACCAACGCCCCAATCACCACTGGCTGAAACCTTGCCGAGCCGGCTGCATCCAAACCTTCCGCGTGCGCCACGGTTGCGCCCATCAGAACGCACGTCACCGCCAAAGGGAGGGTTCGAAGTCGCGCAGCTTGGATCCAAGGTCTCATGAAGTTGTGGTGTTTTAGTTGCTTGTAAAACAGTCTGAAAGAAAGGTTTGTCTTGACTAAAGGTTGAGTTTAAGTTGGCACGCCTTGAGGTAGGCTGACGCCTCGTTGGCGCTTACCATGTTGGGGGTGATCACTTCCATCATCACCAAACCTTCTTCGTCCCGAGCGTGTTCAAGCGCTTGCTTCAATTCGGAGGCCGACGAAGCTCTGAGGTACATCGCGTTCGCGCCTTGGGCCACCGAGGCCACCGTTCGGGTGGGAGGTGTTTCAAAGTGCCGGTTGAACACCTCGCCGTGCTGGGTGCCGGGAAGCCAGTGGAAAATGCCGCCGCCGCCGTTGTTGACCACCACCACCTTCAATCCCTGGCGGGTCAAGGAGGACTCCGTGAGAAAGGCGTTGGAGTCGTAGTGGAACGCCACGTCGCCTGTGATGATCCAGGTTTGGAGTTTTTTGCCCAAGTCGACCTGCCCAGCATGCCATCCCAGTGCGGTGGACAGGCAGCCATCAATGCCCGCGACTCCACGGTTGGCATGAAAGTTCGCATTTTTCGAGAGGGCTGTGGAGAGATCCATCCACTGGGCATAGCGGGCGGACGCGCTGTTGGCCACATGCAAGGCTGTAGGGCGCGCCTCTTCGCTCCAGCCTGACCAGGTGTGGGTCATGACGTTCCATGCGCTTAAATCGCTCCATTGCGCGTCAAAGGACGAAGCCGCTTCGAGCAGATGGGTGCGCGCTTTGCCCCAAGCCTCGTCGAACGATGCGTTGGCTTGATGGCACAACACTTCGGAAGGGGCCGAGCCTTGTAGGGCTCCCCAAACGTCCCATCCGCTTCCTTCTCCTGCCAAGTCTTCGCCCACATGCCAATGCGGAAGACCCTCTAGCGCCTTCCGCATGGCCTTGGACATCGGAGGCAGCCCAACGGTCAGGATGGCTTCGGGTTGGAGGGACTCGGGCCAAACACCATCTTTCAAGACCCGCTCGGCCCCGTGAAGGACGAGCGGTCCTGTGACTCCAGAACCTCGCTCGGCAAGGCAGGGCCAGTTGACTTCGAGGCCTGCTGCCGAAGAGCGAGCCGCCATGACGGGTCTCGGTCCAGCCACGACCACAACGCGCCCTCGATCAAGTGCCCCCCGCAGTTCTTCAGACACGACGATGCCGAGTGCGTCCGTGGCGATGTCAACGTCAGGTGCGGGCTTTGGCAGTGATGGAGCAGGGGCTAGGTCGTAGAGGGGTTCCTCGAACGGGACGTTCAGGTGAACGGGGCCGGCACTGCCTCCGGGACCGCCGTCGTAAGCAAGGCGCAACGCGCGGCGCGCACAGCGCGTCAACTCCTCGAGGTCCATGCGCGATTCGTCAAGCACGTCGTGGTGCACGGTGTGCGCCGCGTGCACGCCCGCTTGGGTGATGGACTGGCCATGACCTCGCCCGACCACGTCGGCGGGTCGGTCGGCCGTGATGCTCAGAAGGGGAATGCGGGCGTGAAACGCCTCGGCCAAAGCAGGGCCGTGATTGAGGGCTGCCGTCCCAGAGGTGCACACTGCAGGAACGGGTGTCCACGTGGCGAGTGCGAGGCCGAGCGCGTGGTGCGCCGCCGCCCGCTCGTCGATGCTGACGTGGACCGTGATTTCAGGTTGATGGTGCAGCGCAAGAACGAGCGGTGCGTTTCGTGAGCCGGGACTGACGACCGCATGACGGACGCCCTGTTCGGCCAGCACCGCCGCAAGTACGGCGGCCGCAGGATGCGAGCTGCTCGTGTGCATGTCACGAAGGTACGGGGTGCTCACCCTTGGAAGGCGGGCGCGAAGCTCTGGAGTTTGGCCTCGGTCTCTGACCATTCATCCTCGGCCACGGATCCAGCCACAATGCCGCCACCTGCGTACAAGATTACACCGTTGTCCGCCCAATGCGCACAACGAAGGTTGACGTAGTAGGCGCAGCCCAGCGGAGAGGACCAACCCAAGAAGCCAGCGTAATAGGTGCGGTTGTGCCGTTCGTGGGTTCGGATGAATGCCGAGGCCCTGTCGAAGGGGCGTCCGCATACCGCAGGGGTGGGGTGCAGGGCCTTGGCCAACGAGTGCAAGTCGCCGGGGAACCTCGCTGAAATGCGTGTCTCAAGATGAACCAATTCGCCGTATTGCTTGTCGCGAGGTCCATCCTGCATGACGTCTTCAGCTCCGAGTTCCGCCATCACATCGAGGATGTGGTCGGTGACGACCTGCTGCTCTTGGCGCTCTTTGTTCGTCCAGGCCGCCTGCGAACCGTTCCGCCGTGTTCCTGCAAGGGAAACGGTATCGACGTCGTGCTGCTGCGCTCTCAGAAGCAATTCCGGAGTGGCTCCACACCATGTGCCTTCGACGGGGTGGTGCATCAGGTAGACCAAAGCACGCGGGTGCATGGCGCAGAGGCTTTGGAAGGCCCTCTCAGGCGCGACGGTGGTTGGTGCCACATGGGTACGGGAGACCACCACTTTGTCGAGGTCGCCTGCTTCGATGGCGGCCAAAGCGGCCTCCACGTTGGTTCGATGCTCGTCCCGGGAGGTTTCGTGGCCATCCGAAGTCGCGACGTGCGGCAAGGTGCCGGGTTCAGGGGCACTTGCCTTCACCGCGTGGCCGCGCCACGTCATCTCCGGGGCGCCCGTGGTGGCGTCAAACGGCGCGAAATGAAAGGTGGACGTTCCGGCCGCGTCCGGAATCAGCGTGAACACTTCGGTGTGCCCAGGGGGTCTCCACCAGAGCCGTGGAGTCTGGTCTGCGCTCGAGGGCAGGTCCGACTCCGAGCGAGGCGCGTCGTCAAAAAACGTCTCAGTCACGGCGCGGTACGATCATCACAGTGAGCCGAGACGTGCACACGAGGTCTCCTTCGTCGTCGCGGATGTCGATGTTCCAAACGTGCAACCGTCCCCCTTGGTGGGCCAGTGTTGCCGTGCCGTGTACCCAACCCGAGCGCACGCCTTTGACGTGATTTGCGTTGATTTCAATCCCCACAGCCCCTTTGCCAGAAGCTTCCACGAGAACATGCGACCCGATGGATCCGAGAGTTTCCGCAAGCACAACACTTGCGCCGCCGTGCAACAAACCGTAGGGTTGGTGTGTTCGGGCATCAACGGGAAGCTTCCCGCGAACAACGCCTTCTCCCACTTCGGTGATTTCCATCCCGAGGGCCTCGGCGATGGTGCCTTTTCCGATTTCGCTCAACCGCGTCATCTTTGCGTCGTTCATCATGCCAAAAGTACAACCAAACCCCACCCCCGCACGTCTGCTCCTCGCTGAGGACACGGCTTCGTTGCGGCAGATGCTCTCCTTGAATTTGAGGGGAGAAGGGCACAAGGTGGTGGAGGTGGACAACGGCACGAATGCTTTGGAAGCCTTGCGCACGCAGCGGTTTGCCGCAGCCATTCTCGACGTGATGATGCCGGGGATGGATGGGTTTGCGGTGTGCCGGACGGCTCGTCTTGAAGGCATCGACACGCCCATCCTGTTCCTTACGGCGCGCAACGAGGGGCCTGACCGAGTGGAGGGTCTGCGTTTGGGGGCCAACGATTACCTCGGCAAGCCCTTCCTGATGGAGGAGTTGTTGCTCAGACTTGATCGGCTGATGGACCAAACCCCGTCCGACGCCTGGACCCAACTTCGGCAAGCTCACATCGGCGCCGGCCACGTCGACTTCGTCGCGTTTGAAGCGACGGGCCACGACGGCTCCGTCCGCAAGTTGTCCAAACGCGAAGCCATGCTGCTCAAGCTGCTGATCGGCCGAGAAGGAGAAGTCGTGAGTCGCGAGGACATCCTACAGCTCGTTTGGGGCTACGACATTTTGCCGTCCACCCGCACCATCGACAATTTCATTCTGGCCTTTCGGAAGACCTTTGAAAAGGACCCCAAGTCGCCGATTCACTTCCATTCCATTCGGGGAGTGGGTTACAAATTCATCGCGTAACCAACTGGCATTCAGTGCTATGTTCTTGTTCACGAAAAAAAGAAGATTTTTTTTCGTTTCTGAAGGCAACCCTCGAAATTGACTTTCGTCTTGCTTACCGACATGGTCATCGGCCATGTTGGTTTCAATTTTCTTGCAGGTTACGGAGGGGGCCCTTGGGCCCTCTTCTTTTTGTCCCTACTTCGCGTTCCTACTTCGCGCTGAGGTCGACGTGAACGACTTGCTTCGTTTCGAAGAATTCGTCGACAAACCACGACTTGAGCGCCCACGTTTGGCAAGGCGCCTTCACCTCCGCCAACTCTTCGCTCAAATCGCCGCCCTTCAGGTAGAGCACGCCGTTGCCCAATTCATGCGCTCCGCTTGGACGAACCTTCCCGTCCAGCCAACCCAGGAACCCGGCCATTCGGGTCACGGCTCGGCTGACCACAAAATCAAAGGTCCCTTCGACGTCTTCAGCCCTGGCATGCACCGCCACCACGTTGGTGAGGTCAGCTGCCTCAGCTGCAGCCTTCACCACCTTGATCTTCTTGCCAATGCTGTCGCACAGGACAAACTCGACCTCCGGGTGAAGCACGGCCAAGGGCAGCCCAGGAAATCCTCCACCGGTGCCCACATCCAGGACCCGGCTTCCGGGCAGAAAGCGCAGCACTTTGGCGATGCCAAGGCTGTGAAGCACGTGGCACTCCATCACCCTCGGGTCTTTCCGGGAAATGACGTTGATGTGTTGATTCCAATCCCAGACGGTCTCGGCAACCGCATCGAGTTGGTCGAGTTGGTGGTCGGAGAGCTCGGGAAAGTGGGGGAGTACGACGTCGCGGGCCGTCATGGCAACGAAGTCAAATGGTTTCGCGGGACGATTCCAGGATTTTGGCCATCATGTCTCGCGCGCGGAACAACTGCGCCTTCACCGTTCCAAGCGGCAAATCCAATTCCTCGGAGATTTCCTCGTAGCTCTTTTCCTCGAAGTAGCGCAGCTCCACCAAACGGCGGTAGCGATCCTTCAGTTGGGCCACCACTTCGCGCAATCGCTCGATGCGCTCCTGCTTTTGCAGGGCTTCCATTGGGTCGAGGCCGTCGTCCTTGACGCTGATTTCCATGCGGTCGCCATCCTCGTTGGTGAATCCACGGTCGAGGGACAACGCGTTGATGCGCTTTTTGCGAATGAAATCAATGGTGTGGTTCGACGCGATTTTGAACAGCCACGTTGAAAAGGCAAATGCCGGCGTGTATTGATTCAATCGCTTGAACGCCTTCGTAAACGTCTCGATGGTCAAATCCTCGGCGTCGTCCTCGCTGAACACCATGCGGTTGATCAAATGGAAGATGGCGCCTTCGTACCGCTTCATGAGCTCGGCGTAGGCTTTTTGGTCCTTCTCCTTGGTGGCACGGAGCACCAACGCGTAGTCCTTTTGCGCTTTTTCGGAGAGGTTGGGATTCACTTCCATGAGGTCGATTCTGCGGTTTGGCCTTTCCACCATGCCCAGGTCCGGAAGGCGCTGACGAGGGGTTCCAAAACGAGTTCCCACGCTTCGCGCCACGGCTGACCTGCCCGGTGCAAGAACATCCCGAAGGTAAGCGTGCGCACAATGAATGCCAACGCGATGAATGCGACGGATGTCCCCGAGGGATTGTGGACAACCCCGGCGACCAGGAGAAGCCAACCGAGGGCGGGAAGGCCAAGTCGCGCATGAAGGGCAGAGGGATAGGCTTTGCTCGCGGAGAAGTGCCGGGATTTTTGACGCCTCCAAGCGGCCCAGGTGCTCGGCCATTCCGAGTGTGTTTGGGCGTTGCGGTTCACGTTCACGCTGACTCGTGCCCCGCGCTTTACGGCTGCTTGCAGCCACAAATCGTCGTCTCCGGAAGGGAGGTGTTCGTGCCCCGTCATGCCGCCTACGCGATCCCAGATGTCGCGAGTGAACGCCATGTTGCGCCCAAACCCCAAATACGGGCGCCCCGCCATCACCGCTCCGACGGCTTTTTGAGCGACACGCCTCGCCTCCAAGCGTTGAAGACGCCCAAGCAACGAGGTGCTTTTTGCCGGCAAACTCAGCCCTACATGCACGTCCCAGGTCGAGCCTGCCCCTTCGGTCATGTGCACGAGCCAGCTCGGGTCACAAGGCCTGCAATCCGCGTCCGTCACCACCACGACGTCTCCGTCGGAGGCCTCCATCCCGGCCACCAGAGCTTCTTTTTTGCTGGTTCTGGTTCGAGACACGTCCACCACGTTCCAGCGTGGATCGCTCTGCGTCGCCTTGGTCAATTCGTCCGAAGTACCGTCCGTGCTTCCGTGGTTGATGGCCACTGCAGAGACCGTCCAACCTGCTTGTTCCAGGGCATTCAAGGCTGGGGTGAGGCCTTCGATCAAGCCGGCCACTCGCTCAGCTTCGTTGTGCAGGCACACCACGACCGAGCATGAGGTTGCGGCCGCCCAAAGTCCCACAGAATTCGTCGCGTTCCAACCGTCAAAACGCCACGACCACCACCCATGAATCGCAGCTCCAACGGCCGAAAACACCATCGTTTAGTGGGCTACGGCGATGCGCGTGACCTTCGTCGTGCCGTGGCCCCCCGTCCACTTCACGAGGTAGGTGCCTTCCGCCCAGGCCGACGTGTTCCAGGTGGAGGTTGTTTGGCCGATTGCCTCGCTCCACACTTCACGACCTGCCACGTCCAACACAATTGCACGTCCATTCGCTTCAGGCCAAACCAAGCTTACCTCTCCATGTGCGGGGTTGGGGTACGCGATCAACGACGACGCTTCCAGCTCCAGGTTCGTCAACGTTTCATCGGGGCAGAATAGGATTTGCTCGAAAGCTCCAAACGCTCCACCTGTCCCCACCACCTCGCCGTTGGGGTCGGTCAAGGTCCAGCTTCCTTCTCCAAAGTCGCAGCAGATGCCGTCTTCGTAGCTGTCTTCAATCCTGAATTGGTAGCATACTTCTTCCAAGCAGAATTCTTCCACGATGACCTCGCCGTTGGTGCCTTGTTGGTAGGGGCCACCAGAGTACAGGGTTTGGTCCAATCGATTCAAGGTCCATGTTGTTTCGTTGCCATAATTGTCCAGCACCAACGTCAACCTGAAATTGTTCGTGGGACCTTCGAACGAAGTGAATTCGACGATCGCGGAGTTGTTCAGTGCATTCTCGTCAGCCACCCCATTTGGAGTGGTGACATTGACCTGGACCGTGTTGACACCGTCTTGGGATTGAAAAGCGGGCAATGCGACCACCGTCGTTTCGTATTGCTCAAGGGTGCCCGCCCAGGATTGTTGTTGAGGAGCCCCGCCATTGATTTGGTAGGTCAACATGCAGCTTGTCAGCGTGCTGGAGCCGGTGTTGGTCAACGTCACCTCGATAATCACCTCTTGAGCGCCGCATAGGACCTCTTGAGGTGAGCTTGAAATGGCAATGCCTGCGTCGTTGTCGAAGCTGACGGCGCCGTCTGGAAAACCGTCCCACACTTGGACTCCCGACCCTGCGGGGTCCAAATATTCTTCGAGTCCAAGGTTCCAACTGACGTTGAATCGGCCGTAAAAATCATATTGACCGTTGTTCACGCTGCCTGCGCACGCCGCTGCCCCCCCGAACAGCTGGCCAATGATGCGATGATTTTGGTCAAACAGGGGAGAGCCTGAGGAGGCTGGCTCGGTCACGCCTTCTTCCCATTGGTCAATCCACCACACTTGCGCGTTGTTTGCCGTGGTCTGATAGGGACTGTCGTCTTCGAAGCAAATCTTTTTGACATCTCCATCAGGATGGTGAATCCCAACGGCATTTTCCGGAACGTCTCCAGAGGCGTCCCAGCCTGCGTACTGCAAGTTGAAGCTGGCGGGAGGGACCTGGCTCAATTCGATCAACGCGAAATCGGATTGGCTGCTGTTTGCGAGCAGAGTGCCCCCGCTGATGCTTTGGTTCGTGGGGCCCGTGCTTCCCGTGCAGTTGGCTGATTCGTGATTAAAGTAATACACCCAGGTTCCAGGGTTGCCTAAACAATGATTCGCCGTTAAGAAATAGGGCGTGCCGTCGTTCAACGTGTTGTTGATCAGAGCCCCAGAGCATTGTGCGAGTCCGCCATTCACAATGAGTGCGACGCTCCGCTTCTCCGTCGCCCAAGGAGCGCCTTCAGGGCAGTTCACGTTGATGTTGCATTGCCCGCTGTTGCCAAACGGCCCGCGGTCGCCCCCGTGAGGCCATCCGCTCAACGCGCGGTATCCCTGCACCACTTGGTCGATGACCAGCGATGGGGCTGATGTCAAATCCAAAGGCTGACGATACTCCACCACCAGTTCATCAGTGGCTAGTACCCCCGTGGCCAGTCCGCCCCAATCTTTCATGTTGCGGTGGTCCAGCGCACCCATGACGCTCTCTCCGTCTGCCGAATACAGAAACAGTTCGCCGCCTTTGGGTACGTCAAATTGGCGGAAGCGCACTGACAAGTTCGTCGCGCCCTCCGCGCGGACGACCAGTCGCCATACCGCGTGACCGTTCTCGATCGTCCACGTACCATGCTCATTCGCGTCCCAGAGAACATCGTGTTCGACCCCAAAGCGCCAAGGTGCTTCTTTGTAGCGGTCCGTTACACGATCCTCCGCTGCCAAGGCGGCGCGATCCAAGGCTGGCAAAAGCAGGGGCGCTGAACGTTCACCTGAGGTCCAAGGAGAGCCGCCGTAGGTGATTTGGGCACTTGCCATGGAGCTGCATGCCACCAAAAGAATCGCGGCGAGGGTGTGAAAGAGTCGGCTCATGGGTGGGATGTCAACGGTAGGTGTAATTCAAGTTGCCGTCGTGGCCTTCGAGTTGGAGGACCGTCGTGCCGTGGGGTGTGCCCCGGAAGGGGGAAAGGTCGGCGCGAACGGTGTCTGAAATCAAGGCCCGGCAAGGGTCTCCGGGAGAACGATGCACCCAACGCAGGGGTTGCTTCGGAGGCAGGCTTTTCATGAGCGGACCGTGAGCCTCCAACTCGAATCGGTGCTCTCCGCACCCCCCTCCGTAGCGCACCACGGTGACCAAAGTGTCACCTTGAACTTCGGCGGAAAGGACTTCGAAGGGTGCTTCCGCCCACACGGCTTCCGCGCCCAATTCGTTCGTCGGTTGGGTGGTTGAGCAACCTTCGAGGACGGCTGCAGCTGCCATGAACGTGGCCAACAGAAATGAAGATGAAGGACTCATGCCGGGAAGTTACCCTTGAACCTCCTTGCGACGTGCTTCGAGGGCATGGAGCTCATCGCGAAGTCTTGCAGCTTCCATGAATTCCATGGCTTTCGCGGCGCGTTCCATGTCGCGCTTGGTTTTGGCGATGAGCTTGTCCAAGTCAGCCGAAGACATCGATTGAACGATGGGATCGGAGACGGCCAGTGGTGCCTGGTCTGGCTCGGCGGCGTAGTTCTTGGGTCTGTTCGACACGGCGTCGCTCTGCTCAAACAGCGTGCGCTTCTCTTTGCGGATTTGCTGAGGCGCCAATCCGTGCGCGTCGTTGTAGGCGATCTGTTTGTCGCGACGGCGCGACGTTTCTTCAATCGTGGCCGCCATGCTGTCGGTGACTTTGTCGGCGTACATGATGACGCGGCCGTTCACGTTTCGGGCGGCACGGCCTGCGGTTTGGGTGAGGCTCCGGTTGCTGCGGAGAAAGCCCTCCTTGTCGGCATCCATGATGGCCACGAGGCTGACCTCCGGCAAATCCAAACCTTCGCGAAGAAGGTTGACGCCCACCAGCACGTCGATGGCGCCGTCCCGCAATTCGCGCAAGATTTCCACCCGATCCAAGGTCTTGACGTCCGAGTGAATGTACCGGCATTTGATGCTCAGGCGTTCGAGGTACTTCGTGAGTTCCTCGGCCATGCGTTTGGTCAGTGTGGTCACCAAGACGCGCTCGTCGTTGGCCAGGGTTTTCCGAATCTCCACCACCAAATCGTCGACCTGGTTGTCGCAGGGACGAACGTCAATCGGCGGATCGAGCAAGCCCGTGGGGCGGATCACCTGCTCCACCACCACGCCCTCCGCGCGTTCGAGCTCGAAGTCCGCAGGGGTGGCGCTGACGTAAATGGTCTGACCGACGATGCTGTCGAATTCCTCGTAGGTCAACGGGCGGTTGTCCAAGGCGGACGGCAGGCGAAACCCGTGGTCCACCAAATTGACCTTGCGCGACCGGTCGCCGCCGAACATCGCGCCAATCTGAGGCACGGTCACGTGGCTCTCGTCGATCACCACGAGGAAGTCCTTGGCGAAGTAGTCGAGCAGGCAGAACGGCCGCTCGCCGGGCTGACGGCGATCGAAGTACCGGGAGTAGTTTTCGATCCCTGAACAGAACCCAATCTCCTTGATCATTTCGAGGTCGTAGAGGGTGCGTTCGTCGAGGCGTTTGGCCTCAAGAAAATGCGCTTGCTCGTTGAAGAAGGCTTTCTGCTTTTCCAAATCTTGCTGGATCTCCCACACCGCAGCATCCGTCGTCTCCTTGCTGCTCACAAAGAGGTTCGCCGGGTAGATGGTGAACTGGTCGAAGGAGTGAAGCACCTGTCCAGATTCCGGGTCGATGGTGGAGAGGCGTTCAATTTCATCGTCCCAAAACTCCACCCGCACCGCGTGATCCGCGTACGCCAAATGCACGTCCACGGTGTCACCCTTCACCCGGAAGTTTCCTCTCCGGAAGTCATGGACTGCACGGCTGTAGAGGCTGGTGACGAGGCGGTGCAACAGGTCGTTTCGAGTGATGCGTTGGCCCACCTCGAGGTGCACGACGTTTTTGTGAAACTCCACGGGGTTCCCGATGCCGTAAATGCAGCTGATGCTCGCGACGACAATCACGTCCCGACGGCCGCTGAGCAAGGCCGAGGTCGCAGAAAGCCGAAGCTTCTCGATTTCATCGTTGATCTGCAGGTCCTTCTCGATGTACGTGTTCGAAGCTGGAATGAAGGCCTCGGGCTGGTAGTAGTCGTAGTAGCTGACGAAATACTCCACGAGGTTATCGGGAAAGAACGACTTGAATTCGCTGTAGAGCTGGGCGGCGAGCGTTTTGTTGTGGCTCAAAATGAGCGTGGGTCGCTGGGTCTCGGCGATGACGTTGGCCATGGTAAAGGTCTTGCCCGAACCTGTCACCCCGAGCAGCACTTGATGCGCTGTGCCGTCGTTCACTCCTTCGACCAGTTGTCGAATGGCCTCGGGTTGGTCCCCGGTGGGTTGAAAGGGGCTGTCCAGCTTGAACGCGCTCATGGCACAAAGGTAGGGGCGGGGTGCTGCAACCCTGGGGGAGTACAGGGCATGAAAAAGCCCCGCTCGGAGGCGGGGCTTTTCGGTTGCGTTTGGCGCGAGAATTACTCGGCCACGACCTCGAACTTCACCGTCACGACCACCTCCTTGTGGAGCTTGACCGTGGCTTCGTACGAGCCGAGTTCTTTGATGGTATCGTCCGCAAGAGAAATCTGCTTGCGCTCGACGTCGTAACCTGCGCCTTGGATGGCGTCGGCCAATTGAATCGAGTTGACGGAACCAAAAATCTTTCCGCTCTCGCCAGCCTTGGCGCCGAGCTTCAAGTTCAATCCTTCGAGTTTGTCGGCGATGGCTTGGGCCGCTTCTTTGGCCTTGGTCGCCTTGTGCGCTTGCTGGCGAATCACCTCGTCGTTCACCTTCATGTTGGATGCGGTCGCTGCCACAGCCAAGCCTTGAGGGATGAGGTAGTTGCGGGCGTAGCCGTCTTTGACGGTCACCACGTCAAACTTGCTACCGAGCTCTTCAACGTCTTGCTTGAGAATGATGTTCATGGCGCTCGGGTTTAACGGAGGTTGTCAGCAACGTAAGGCATCAACGCCAAGTGACGGGCCTTCTTGATGGCCTGTGAAGCTTTGCGTTGGTACTTCAAGCTGGTGCCGGTCAAACGACGAGGCAAAATCTTGCCTTGTGGGTTGCACAACATCAACAGGAAGTCTGCATCCTTGTAATCGATGTACTTGATGCCCTTCTTGCGAAAGCGGCAGTAACGCTCAGCTTTCGTCTCGATGTCGATGGGGTTCAGGTAGCGAACTTTCTTGTCTGCCATAACGAAAGAGATTAAGCCTCAGCGTTGCCTTCTGCTTCTGCAGGGGCAGCTTCTTGGCGGTTAGACTTGTCGCGGCGGCCTTCGGCGTACGCGATGTGGTGTTTGTCCATTTTGGTGGACAAAAAGCGAATGATTCGCTCGTCCCGACGGAACTCAGTCTCGAATGGCAAGATCACGGAAGGATCGGCTTCAAACTCCATCAAGTGGTAGAAGCCCGTAGACTTCTTCTGGATGGGGTAGGCCAACTTTCGCAATCCCCATGCATCCTCGTGGACGATCTTGCCGCCCTTGTCAGTCACGAATGCACGGAACTTCGAC
>JAQCBJ010000007.1 GCA_027621555.1 Bacteroidota bacterium
TGGGATGCACCACGACAGCTTCCGCGAAGAGCGAGGCGACGTCGACTTGAAGGCGGAAACGAGCCGAAGCGTGGAGCTTCAGTGGGTGGTGAATTCGACGGCCGAGGGCACGGGGTGGAGCGGCGACGTGGCCGTGTACGGGAGCCGCATTGCGAATTACATGCTCCTCGTTCCCACAGGCCAAACCAACGGCGAAGGCTTTCCCATCCAGTTGCACCAAGCGAGGTTGGCGAGGTTGGCGGGGGCCGATGTCAACGCGACTTGGCAAGCCCCGCGCGACCTTCCGTGGTCGGCCCACGTCGCGCTGTCGTACGTCGATGCTCAAGACGAATCAGGCAACACGCTTCCATGGACGCCCCCCGCGACCGGCCGGTTCGAGGTCCGACGTGCCTGGAGCGCAGCCGGACGTTCCCAAGGAGCCAGCAGCGTGGTGGTGGAAGCCTCCCGTGATGCGGTTTTGGTCCACGCCTCCACGTCCTGGGATTGGGGCGAACGCATTCGGTTGAATGCTCAGGTGATCAACGCCACGAACGTCACTTACATCCCGACCCTTTCCCTGTTGCGAAACGTGGGGATGGCTGAGCCTGGACGAAACGTCCGCGTGCAGGTGGTGTACACGCTGTAAGCCTGGTTGGTTCGGAAGAAGTGCAAGAGGAGCCAACGCAGCAAGCGGTGGGGTGCGTACCTTGAAACAGATTCCCGCACCTTCACTTGAACTCGATGAAACGCAGTCAATTTCTCAAGTCGGTCGGAGCCGCTCTGGCTCTTCCCGCAGCGCTCCCATTTGCCTCTGCTGCCCAGTCCCGCAAAGTCGGAAGCGTGGGGTCGGGGCGCAGCAATTGCGTCCTGATTCCCAGCGAAACGGCCGGTCCGTTCCCGCTTGATTTGACGGAAAACGGGTTCTTTTTCCGGCAGGAAATCCAGGAAGATCGGGAAGGGGTGAGGCTGCGTCAGCGGGTGCGCATTGTCGGTGCGGACAACTGCGAACCGATGCCCAACGTGCGGGTCAACGTTTGGCATTGCGACCGAGACGGGGACTACTCCGGGTACGCGGAGATGGGTTCGGAGGGACTGACGTACTGCCGGGGCTACCAAATGACGGACGCGAACGGCGAGTGCGAATTCGTGACCATTTTTCCGGGATGGTACCCGGGACGGGTGACGCATGTGCATTTCCAAGTCTTCGTGAGCTCTCAATACAGCGTGGTGAGCCAATGGACGTGGCCGCATGAGGATGCGGTGAATGCCGTGAGCGCCCATCCGGACCTGTACCCGGCGGGTCCCGATCCGCTAAGTCCGGCACAAGACGGCGTGTTTGCGGACGGGTACGAGCTTCAGGTGGCGGATTTGGCCTGGGATGAAGAGGCGCAGGAATACGTGTCGCACTTTGAAGCCACGGTGGAAGGGGCAGGGACGAGTGGCGTGGGGTACCAGGAATTGCAAAACGCGCAAGTGTTCGACTTGGGCCAAAACTTCCCCAACCCCGTGACCTCCGCGACGGAAATCCCCCTCGAACTGCGCGAAGCGGGCGAGGTGGTGTGGTCGCTGTGGAGCCCGAATGGCGTGTGCGTTTCACGCACGATGCTGGGCACGTTGACTGCAGGGCGGCACGCTTTGGCGGTCGACTTTGGAGCGCTCGGGGTTCCTGCGGCGTCGTACCTCTACCACGTGGAGGTGAGCACGGCGCGCGGTCGGTTCACCAACGTGAAGCGCATGACGGTTGCGAAGTGAGGGCTGTGTGACGGACCTTTGACGCCATGAACGATTGGATTCGCGTGGCGTTGGCCGCGAGCTTGGAGGCAGGCCGAGCGATTTTGGACATCTACGAGAGCGACGACGTGGGGGTGGAATACAAGGAAGACCAAAGCCCCTTGACCCGTGCCGACCGCGCTGCCCACGACGTGCTGATGCGGCACCTTGAAGCGACGAGCATTCCCGTGCTGTCGGAGGAAGGCAAGCACATGCCGTTTTCGGAACGCCAAGGATGGGACGCGCTTTGGATCGTCGACCCCGTCGACGGGACCAAGGAATTCATCAAGCGCAACGGCGAGTTCACGGTGAACGTGGCTCTGGTGCGCGATGGCCGCGTGGCAGGCGGGGTGGTTCTCGCTCCGGTGTTGGGCCACGCCTACGTCGGCGTGGTGGGAGAAGGCGCATGGCGCTTGGAGGTGGACATGACCAAGGTGATTTCGGCGGACGAGGCTTGGGCGCAACGGGCGGCATTGCCTTTCGATGCGCCGGAGGGCCGGCCGTTCACGGTGGTGGCCAGCCGCTCTCACATGTCTCCTGAGACGGAGGCTTACGTGGAGGAAGCGCGTGCGCAACACGGCGAAGTCAACTTGATCAGCAAGGGCAGTTCCCTCAAACTGTGCATGGTCGCCGAAGGCACCGCAGATGCTTACCCTCGGTTCGCGCCGACCATGGAGTGGGACACGGCGGCGGGCCAGGCGGTGTGCGAGGCGGCGGGGTGCGACGTCATCGACCAAAACACGAACGAGCCCATGCGCTACAACCGCGAAGAGTTGTTGAATGCCTGGTTTTTGGTCTCGCGCACGAATTGACCTGAATCCAGCGTTTACTTTGAACCGAAACAGACGCAGCCATGAAGATTGAAGCCACGTCGGTCGACGAGTACGTCAGCAAGGCGCCCGAGGAACGTCAAGATGCCTTGCGCCGCATGCGCGAGGTGCTCCGCGAGAACCTGCCCAAGGGGTTTTCGGAAGAGCTGAGTTACGGCATGCCGGGGTACGTGGTGCCGCACAGCTTGTACGAGCCCGGTTACCACTGCGATCCGCGCTTGCCGCTTCCATTTGTGAGCTTCGCCAACCAAAAGAACTTCGTCGCCCTCTACCACATGGGGCTGTACGCCAGCCCTGAGGACATGGCGTGGTTCATGGAATCGTGGGACGCGGAGCGGTTTGGGAAACTCGACATGGGGAAGAGTTGCATCCGCTTTAAGAAAATGGACAAGATCCCGTGGGACTTGATTGGCGAATTGGCGACGCGCATGACGCCGGACGATTGGATCGCGCGCTACGAATCGGCATTCCGCAAGAAATGAGGAGGGCGCTCTTCTTTGTGCTGGGCGCTCTTGGTGTCCTTCAGGCGGAAGCCCAAATGCAATGGTGGCCCAACGAGGTCAGCGGCACGAGTGGGGTTTGGCTTGCGGAAGGGGACATGCGGGACGCGGTCGACGGCACGGCCTTTGGGGCGTACGCGGGATGGATGACCCGAGCGACGAACGGGTGGGCGGCGTTTTTTGGCGGCATCGAGCACGGGGGCTTTGTGGGCATGCACCGCATTGGCGCTTCCTCTTACGGCTGGCAGCCCCAACTCGGTTGGACCTTGCGCACAGGCCAAACCCGTCTCATAGGCTGGTCGTTCAGCACCGGCCTTGCCTATAACGCCAAGATTTACGACCCCGAGACGGCTCCAGACCTCGAAGCGGTCGGCACCCACCTCAACGGGCTCGTTCGCCTCGGCATCACCGTGGCCAACGACAGCCCGCTCAGCCTGGGCGTCGGCATTTTGCACACCAGCAACGGGGCGCTGCGTCGCCCCAACAAGGGCATCAACACCCCCCACGCTCAGCTCGTCATGCGCCTCGGTGAGACTCCACGGCGGCGAGTTTACATGGACGGCGCCAACCCCCGCACTCTGCGATCCGCGGTCGGTCTCGCCCTTGGTGGTCGCGATCACGGCGGGTATGGAGGACACATCTATGGCGTCCAGGAAATCTTCGCCCAGTCGTCGTTTGTGTGGAGCCCACGCTACGCGTTGACGGCCCAAGCTTCGGTCGTGCATCACGGCGCCCGTCGCGCCGATCCCGCCACCGACGCCCCGTCCGACACGTTGGCGGCCTTCGTGCTGGACCGACTTCAGCCCGGCCTGTGTGCGGGGTGGTCGTGGATGTTTGGCCGCGCACGCCTGGACCTCCTCAAGGGAGGCGTGCTCGCCAACCCCACCCCAGGATTCCTCCAGGGCTTCAACAAGGCGCAGCTGTTCTTGTCGGTGCATCCCAACCTCGACGCCTTCGTGTCGCTGCGTTTCACCGATTGGCGCGCTGATTACGTCAGCGCGGGAATGGCGCTTCGATGGGGCAAGTCGGAACGGGAATGCGACACGTGCCCCAAGTGGGACCTGTGACGGGGCAACATTTTGGCACGGATTTTCGTACGTTCATAGGCAGAGCCCGATGAACTCCTTGAACACATACGACACCCTTATCCTCGAAGGAGGAAGCCTGAGGTGCGCCTTCACAGCGGGCGTCATGGACGCGATGCTGTTGCTCGGGCCGCTCAAGTTTGAACGCATGTTTGGTGTGAGTGCCGGCTCGATGGTGATGGCGACGCACCTCACGGGTCAATACAAGCACTTTTACCGCATATCTCGGGAATTGGTCGAAGACGGCAAGTTCATCCGCTTCTCGTCGGCGTGGTCGAAAGAAGGACTCATGAACTTGGCTCACCTGAAAGCATATGTGATGCGCCACGCTCCTTTGAACTTGGAGGCGTTGGCTCAAGCCCAGGAATCCACCCAGACGCTCGTGGTCACAACGCACTTGGATTCAGGTGAACCGCGGTACCTCGAGCCGAAAGGCAGAGAGTGGTTGGACGCTTTGGTGGCTTCCTCGTCCTTGCCCTTGGTGACTCGAGGGAAGGTGAAATTTCGCGGAGAGTGGATGTTTGACGGGGGGTACTCTGATCCTCTTCCTTTGGACAAGGCCTTGGAACTGGGCGGGCGACGCATCCTGGTGGTTCGAACGCGCCCCATGGGAGACCACGCGTCGCAGAGCTACATGGATTCGTTTGGTTCGTACTGGTACCGACACAACGAGGTGCTGGCGCCCTTGTTCCTGAAGGGGTATGAGCGCTACAACGAAACGGTCGACCGCCTCTTGAGGGGCGGGGACAACGAAGGGCGGATTTGGGAAGAAATCGCTCCGCCGTATCCCTTGCAGACGGATTCGTGGTCGGTCGGCGAAAAGGAAGTTGGGGCAGATTACCGCTTGGGCGTGGAAGTGGCGATGAATTGGTGGGCAAGCCGATTCAAAGGCTTCGGCCGTTTGAGCTGAGAAGAAGACGTCTTTGGGACACCTTTCTGTGGTCCAAACCCGTGCATTTCTCAATGCTGTGATGTAGCTTGCGGTCGCTTGCGTTTCCGACCTGCAAGAGAGAACAATGAATTCCTCTGAAACGGCCAGCTCCACCTGAATTCCCAGCAAATCAGCCCTGTTCATGCGCCTTGATTTCCAAGCGATGACGTGTTCCTCTTTGGCCGCAACTCCACGCGTGTTGGTTGCGACGCTTGTGGGGTTGTGCTGCGTTGCATTGGAATCGTGTCAAACGGCCCCTTCTTCAAAGGGCGTGTCAGACGCGGAACTGGAAGCGTTCCGGGGATCGGCCCAAGTGGAATCGTTGCTCTCGCGCATGACGCTTGAGGACAAGGTGGGGGAGATGACCCAACTCACGTTGGACATGCTGTGTGAGGGAGAGCTCAGTGACCGGAAAGACGTCTACGTCATTCTCGACGAACCGCACACCCTCGATGCCGACAAGTTGACCGCAGCGTTTGAAAAGGGTCGCGTCGGAAGTGTGCTGAATTGCGGCGGCCACGGTTACACCATGGAAAAGTGGCGCGAACTCGTTTCCGGCATTCAAGTGGCGAGCCTCAAAGCCAAGGGAATCCCTGCGTTGTACGGGGTCGACGCCATTCACGGCGCGACGTACACCGCCGGAGCCGCACTCGGGCCTCAACAAATTGCCCTTGCTGCGACGTGGGACACTTCTTTGGTGCGCAAAATGGCGGAGGGCACGGCGCGTGAAATTCATGCGTGTGGCATTCCGTGGAATTTTGCACCCGTGCTGGATGTGGGGCGCGATCCGCGCTGGCCGCGATTTTGGGAAACGTTTGGAGAGGATGTCAAGCTTGTGGGCGACATGGGCGAATCGATGGTTCGCGGCTTTCAAGAGGGGCCGGTCAAGGTTGCGGCCACGCTCAAGCATTACCTGGGCTACAGCACTCCGTGGAGTGGTCAGGACCGCACACCAGCATACATTCCTGAGCGCCAACTGCGCGAATGGTTCCTGCCTCCTTTTGCTCAGGCGGTCGAGGCTGGTGCCATGACGGTCATGGTCAACAGCGGGGAAATGAACGGCATTCCCACCCACGTGAACCGGTTTGTCCTCACGGACATCCTGCGCGGTGAGCTTGGGTTCGAGGGGCTGGTGGTGACCGATTGGGAGGACATCAAATTCTTGGTGAAGCGGCACCACGTGGCGGCCACTTACAAGGAAGCCATCCGCATGGCGATTTTGGCGGGCATCGACATGAGCATGGTTCCTCAGGATCTAGAATTTCCTGTCCTTTTGAAGGAACTCGTCGACGAAGGCCAAATCCCAGAAAGCCGCATCGACCTCAGCGTGCGCCGCATCCTCACCGTGAAAGAAAAGCTCGGCTTGCTCGAGGAAGGAGGGGCCGCGTTGCTTCCCGCGCTGACCGAGGATGAACGCACAGGGCTCGCGGGTCCTGCCGCCCGTGCGGCGCAGGAATGCATCACGGTGCTGAAGAACGAAGGGACCCACGCGGTTTATCCAGATCAACCGGTTTTGCCCTTGGGCGGCGAGGGCCGCATTTTCGTCTCCGGCCCGACGGCCCGTTCCGTCAATGCGCTGAACGGCGGGTGGTCAGGAACGTGGCAGGGCACCGATCCGGCCTACAACAATCCGGGGCGCTTGACCGCGCTGGAAGGGATGCAAGAGGAGTTTGGGGCGAGTCGCATCCAATTCGAGGAACTTGCAAGCATGGACTTTGACGCTGCCGACATCCGTCGCGTGGTGAAGGCCGTGAGAGCGTCACGCTCAGAGGTTGCCGTGTTGTTCCTGGGCGAAATGCCCTACACCGAGTTCGTGGGTGACATCGGCGACCTGCGGTTGCCCGACAACCAGTTGGACTTGGTGCGCGAGGTGGCGGCGACCGGCACCCAAGTGGTAGGCGTCTTCGTAGAAGGTCGACCACGCACGTTCTCCCAAGTCGAGGAAGACCTGGACGCCGTGGTCATGGCGTACTTGCCGGGCGACTTTGGGGCGCAAGCCGTTGCGCGGGTCCTGAGCGGAGCTTTCAACCCTTCGGGACGCTTGCCGTTCACGTGGCCGCGCGAAGCGTCGAGTCACGTGACGTACGATCGAAAACACACGGAGGACGTTCGCCACGGCGAGAACCCGTCAAGGTTTCAACCGCAATATGCTTTTGGGCACGGATTGAGCTACAGCCCTGTCGTCACGACTGGACTCCGTGTGATGAATGAAGATGACGTTCGTCAGGGGGACATCCTCGACGTGGAGGTGACCTTGACCAACACGGGCGATCGAACTTCCACGGAGGTTGTGATGTTGTTCGCGCAAGATCGCGTGGCGTCCATCACACCTGCTGTCGACAAACTCAAGGCCTACAAACGCGTCTTCGTGGACGCCGGTGCAACAAAAACGGTGCAGCTCAGCGTCTCGACAGACGAGTTGGGTTTCATTGGGCAAGACTTGACCTACGAAGTCGAGCCTGGCATGTTCGGGTTGCGCGTGAAAGACCAAACCACTGAATTCGAATTGAAAACAAACAAATAACATCTTATGAAACATTTGCTCTCTCTGGCAGCCGCTTTTGGCTTGACGCTTGGCGCTGCCGCCCAAACCACGTTCAACGTGGACATGACTTGCGCCCCTGAAGGTTTTGAAAACGTCTTTGTTTCAGGCCCTTGGTGCGGTTGGTGCGCGAACGACACCTACAACGTGTTGACGGATGACGACGGTGACGGCATTTACACCGTAGTCATTGAAGCGTTGCCAGATACAGTGGAATACACGTACGGCATCAATGGTTTTGCAGGTCAGGAGAATTTGATCAACGACATGGTGGATGGTGCGGACTGCGCACCAATTACCGACTACGCTACGTACGCCAACCGTGTAACTCCCGAGGGTTCGACAACGTCGGACATCTATGGCACGTGCGACGGAACGTGCAACGATGACAACGTGGTGTCAGACAATTTTGATGTCACGTTCCAGATGGACGCTTCAGGGTACGAAGGTCCCGTCACGTCGGCGGAAATTTTTGGAACGTTCAACGGCTGGGAACCTTTTGCGAACGCGATGGAAGACGCCGACGGTGATGGAATCTGGGAGACGACGATTTCGTTGTCCGCGGGCAGCCAAGAATTTAAGTTCCGACTGAACCAATCGGTTGATGAGGCGTTTGACGGCAACGAAGCCTGCACGACGGATCCTGGTCAGTATGTCAATCGGGTCATTGAAGTAACAGCAAACGTTGTGCTTCCGGTTGTGTGTTGGGATTCATGTGAGGCATGTCCAGGCAACGCCGTTCCTGGATGTACCGATGAGGCGGCGTGCAACTACGACGAGAACGCCACCGAAGACGACGACAGCTGCGTTTATGGCGAGTCTCCAACGGCTGCGTTTTCGGTGGAGGACGCCGCTTGCTTTGACGGCATGGGGATGATCGTACTGGATTCATTGACTGTGGGGTTAGAAGGCGTCACTTACTCGGTGGACACGATGGAAATCGTTTACGGCGCACTTTCCTTGAGCCCAGGAGCATACCTCTTGACCTCAGTCGATTCAGTGGGATGCGTGAGCGACACGGCATTCGAAATTTTGTCTCCTGAGGAACTCATTGTCGAAGTGACTGTCTTGAGTGTCGATTCAGGCGCCGGAGACGGCCAAGCGGAAGCCACAGTGACCGGCGGAACGCCTGAATACACCGTGGTGTGGACCAACATGACGGGGATGGAAGTGAACCCGGACTCCTTGTCAAGTGGTTTGTACACGGCTGTGGTGACGGATGCCAACAACTGCACGGCATCTGAGAGCTTTACGATGACGGTGGACGGCATCGCGGACGTGGCTGTTTTGGAAGGTGCACTCTTCCCCGTGCCTGTGAACGATCAGCTCAACGTCCGTTTGGCCGTGCCTTTGACGGCCGAAGCTCTCGTGGAAGTGCGCGACGTTCAGGGTCGCTTGGTGGCCTCAGCTCAGTTGCGTCAAAACGAACAACTCTTGGTGTTGGACGCAGCGTCTTGGACGGCTGGTGTGTACACCCTTCAACTTTCAACTGAGGAGGCCCGTGCTTCCTGGAGCTTTGTGAAATGATTCGACAACTTCCCTGGCTGGCATCCCTGATCTTGCTCTTTGGAGCAGGGTCAGGGGTGTGGGCCCAAACCACAATGTCGGGGGCTTCAAGCACCTCGACGTCTAGCACAATCGCCATCGCTGGTGTGGTGCTCGATGGAGACATGGCACTGCCTGGGGTCTCCGTGACGGTGAAAGGCTCGTACGCCGGAACCGCCACAGACCTGGACGGCAAATTTGCGCTGACTGTGGAGTCGGGCGCCACCTTGGTCTTTTCGTACATCGGATACCTCCGTCAAGAATTGACGGTGGCCAACACGGTGTCTGATCTGAAGGTGGTGCTGAAGCCTGATGTCGCTGGCCTTGAAGAGGCCATCGTCATCGGGTACGGCAACCAGCAGCGCAGCAAAATCTCTGGCGCCGTCACCACGGTGGACATCAAAGAGGCCACCTCGATTCCCGTGCTCCGAACGGAACAGGCCCTTCAGGGGCGTGCCGCGGGGGTGCAGGTGACCCAAAACTCGGGCCAGCCAGGAAGTACACAAACCATCCGGATTCGCGGTTTGGGGTCCATCAACAACTCCGATCCGCTGTTCATTGTGGACGGCATTCCGTCCGGAGGTATTGACTACCTCAACCCGTCGGACATTGAAAGCATCAGCATCCTCAAAGATGCCGCGTCAACGGCGATTTATGGGGCGCGAGGTGCCAACGGGGTGGTCTTGATCACGACCAAGAAGGGCTCGCGGAACAGCAAGGCCACGTTGACCTACGACAGCTACGTGGGCATGCAGGAGCCGTGGAAATACATGGCGCTTCTGAATGCCGAGCAGTATGGGGTGCTGATGAACGAGAGCCGTGCAGCGGCGGGGCTAACCGCCCTCCCAGGGTTGGCGGATCCCGCGTCCTTGGGCGAAGGCACCAACTGGCAGGACGCCATGTTTGAGCGCGCTCCGATGGCCAACCACAGCGTGTTGTACACCAACGGCACGGAGACCTCGAGCATTGCCATGGGCGCCAGCCACTTTTCCCAGGACGGGATCATTGGCGGCGACAAGGGACGATTCGAGCGGACCACGTTCCGCGTGAATTCGGAGCAGCAGGCGGGCGACCGTTTCCGCGTCGGCCAAAACGTGACGTTCACGCACATCAAGCGGAACGCCTTGGCCGAGAACAACGAATTCAGCACGCCGGTGTTGCGTGCGTTGAACATCGATCCCGTGACGCCCGTGACCCGAATCGATGGGACCTACGCGTACACGGATTACATCGACAGCGACATTGTCAACCCAATCAACCAGATCGAACAAACCTTCGACAACTGGACCACGAACCGCTTCGTGGGCAACGTGTTTGGCGAAATGGACCTGCTTCCCAACCTGAAATTCCGTTCCTCCGTGAACGTGGACTTGGCGCTAGGATCCCAGAAGATTTTCTTCCCTGCCTACGATTTGGCATTGTATCCCGGCGACCCCAACCGCCCAGCCACGGAATTCCGCGAAGTGAACTCACTCATCCGCGCGGAAAACAAGTGGTCCACTTGGCAATGGGAGAACACGTTGACCTACACCAAAGAATTCGAGAACGAGGACAAATTGCAGCTCATCGCAGGCTACTCTGCACTCGAATCGATGTCCACGAGCATCACCGCCTCACGTGACAGCTTGGCTTCGAACGATCCGTACTACGCGTTCTTGAGCAACAGTTTGAACGTGGAACCTCAGGTTCCTCGGGCCAGCGACGGCATCAGCGAAACCGCTTGGATTGGGCAATTTGCACGCGCCACATACGACCTCGGAAACGAGTGGTCGTTGATGGGGACGCTTCGTTACGACGGGTCCTCGCGCTTCGGTTTGAACAACCGGTTCGGTTTGTTCCCTTCGTTCTCAGCAGCTTGGAACCTCACAGAGCGTCCTTGGTTTGCAGAGAAGGAGTGGATCGACTTTGCGAAGGTTCGCGGGTCATGGGGTCGCAACGGCAACGCCGAGATTGGCGATTACGCGTACAACCCCATCATTGTGAACGGTTTGAACTACACGTTCGGAAGCGAGCAGAATCAAACCATTGGTTCTGGTCCTGTCGCCATTGCGAATCCAGACCTCAAGTGGGAGACTGGGGAGCAAATCAACTTAGGCGTGGACGCCGATTTCTTGGACGGCCGTTGGAATTTGATTTTCGACTTGTACGAGAAGAACACCATCGACATGTTGGCGTACGTGCCCAACCCGGGAACGGCAGGCCTCGAGCCTGGCCCGTCCAACGTGGCTTCTGCACGCAACCGCGGGGCGGAATTGGCCGTGGGCTACCAAGGCGGCGAAGGTGATTTCACCTACAACCTGAACGGCAACATCTCGATGTACCGCAACGAAGTCACCGATTTGGGCGCTCCAGTGGACAGTTTGAACCAGCCTATTTTCACGGGCACCGTATTCGGATCGGGCGACTTTGTGGCCATCACCAACGTCGGCCTTCCGATTGCCTCCTTCTATGGATTTGAAACGGCGGGCATCTTCCAAACCGACCAAGAGGCAGCGGCTTCCGCCCAGTCCAATGCGGTGGCGGGTGACGTGATTTTCGTGGACCAAAACGAAGACGGCGTCATCAACAACGAAGACAAGGTCGTCATCGGCAACCCACACCCGGATTTCACCTACGGCTTCACTGCCGGTGGAAACTGGAAGAACTTTGATTTCAGCCTGTTCCTTCAGGGCAGCTACGGCAACGACGTGTACATGGGCATGTTCCGTTATGATTTGAACACCACCAACTTGCCGGTGTCGGCCCTCGGCCGTTGGACCGGGGAGGGCACGTCGAACGACATCCCTCGCGTGACGCACGCCGACCTGAACCAAAACAACCGCGTCTCCGATCGCTTCATTGAAGACGGATCGTACTTGCGCATCAAGTCGTTGATGGTGGGCTACACGCTCCCGTCTGAAGTGCTCGACCGCGCAGGCATTTCGAAATTCCGCATCTACGCCAGCGCCAACAACTTGTTCACGTTCACCAACTACTCGGGCCTCGATCCAGAAATTGGGACACGTGGAACATTGGAAATAGGCATAGACCGCGGATTTTACCCATCGCCCCGGATTTACAACGTGGGCATCAACGTGACGTTCTGATGAATCAACACACAACCACCAATGCATGGATGGGCACCTTGGCCTTGATGGCCTTTGTGTTCCTGTCCACGGGATGTTCCAAGGATTTCTTGGACCGCGACCCCTACATCGGCAGCTCAGCCGGCAATTTTTACCAATCCGCAGAAGACGCTGAAGCCGCCACCATCGCGTGTTATGCGCCGCTTCAAGTGGAGATTTCAGATGGGGCTCACTTCCGCTGGTACTTTGGCGACGTCGTCAGCGACGACGCCGACAAAGGCGGTTCAGGTGACACGGACGAACCCGACCTCCTCGAATTTGAAAGTTTCATGGGTGATCCCTCCAGCAGCATCGTGCTCGGTGAGTGGAAGACGGCCTACAAAGGCATCACGTACTGCAACATTGCGTTGGAGAACATTCCAGGCATCGAGATGGACGAGTTCGAGAAGCTCGCGTACCTCGGAGAAGCGCAGTTCTTGCGGGCGTACTGGTATTTCAACCTCGTGACAACCTTCGGTGGCGTTCCTTTGGTGACGAAGACCTTGGCTCCTTCGGAGTACGCTCAGCCTCGGGCATCGGCGGACGAAGTTTGGGCCCAAATCGTGGCCGACCTCGAGGAAGCCGCGGCCAACCTGCCTGAAAAGAGCTCCTACAGCACGTCCCAAACGGGTCGCGCCACACGCGGCGCAGCCAACGCGTTGCTGGCCAAGGCACACCTCTACCAAGGCAACTGGGCGGAATGCCGCGCGCGGTGCGAAGAGGTCGTGGGTTCAGGAGAGTACTTCCTCGAACCCAACTACGGCAACATTTTCACCGAAGCGGGTGAGAACGGGCCGGGAAGCATTTGGGAAATCCAGTACGCCAACAATTCGGGGGGCAACTGGGGCGCTCAATTCTGGAGCGAAGGCACCTACACCAATGTGTTTCAGCGTGCGCGCGGCAATACGTTCAACAACGGTTACGGATTCAACCTGCCAACCCAAGACTTCGTCGACGAATTCGAAGAGTGGGAAGAGCAAGACAGCACCGGCGTAATTCCAATGGTAGATCCTCGTTTGAGTTACACGGTGTACCAACTCGGTGACATCGCTTCCGATTGGGGCGAGATCACGGAGGAGTCCACGGGCATGCCCCATCCTTACTACGCGCGGAAGTACTTCAGCCCCAAAGCGGAGCGGGCTCCGTTCGGAGACCAAGCCCCCAACGGCGGTTCGAACGATCGCGTCATCCGTTTGGCGGACGTCTTGTTGATGCACGCAGAAGCCTGCCAGCAGCTCGGCGACGAAGCCACGGCCATTGAGTCTCTGAACATGGTTCGCGCACGTGCGGCTGTGCCTCTCATTCAGGAGGGAAGCGTCGGTGGCCAGGCGTTGCTCGACGCCATTTGGCATGAGCGCCGTGTTGAACTCGGCCTTGAAGGCCATCGCTTCTTTGACCTGGTGCGTCAAGGACGCGCTGCGGAAGTGTTGGAGGGATTTGTCTCTGGAAAGAGCGAGCTCTTTCCGATTCCGACGGCTGAGATTACCTTGTCCAACGGTGAATTGACCCAAAACCCCGGCTACGAATGAACCTCCAGCACATTTCTTTCCTCGCCGCTTGTGTGGCAATTGGTCTTTTGGGGTGCGACCCCTTCGTGGAAGACAACCCTGGATTGCCCAGCGAACCCACGGGTGAGGCCCTGTGGTACTTTTTGCCTGACACCGTGGACGGTGTGATCGGCATTGATTCCAACCGCATTGTTGTCAGTGCTGAAACCAGCGAAGATGTGTTCCTCCACTTGTGGGATTTTGGGAACGGAAAGACAAGCAATGCCGCGGAAGATACGGTCACCTACTTTGTAGAAGGGACGTATGATCTCACTTATCAAGGTCACGCTGAGGGAGGCATGGTCACCTTCGAGAGTGTTGTCAACATTGAAAAGACTCTTGAATTGCCTTGCGAAGGAACCCTTGCACTCTTGACAGGTTGCGACAATCCAAAAGTGTGGAAACTTTCTCCAGAAGCAGGGGCCATTGCCATTGGACCTGAACCGGGTTCAACCGAATGGTATTCTGCGCCTGAGGATTGGCAAAATCCAGATCCTCCAGTCAATGTAGATTTCCAGACCGACGACCGTTGGACGTTCACGAAAACGGGACAGTTCATTTACGACAACTCCCTTTTGACGATGTTTCCCTTTAACAATGGGTATTATGAGTATGGAATGACCGTGGATACTTCGACCTACACTCTTGAGCTTGGTTCGGGAATCAACAATGAGGATGAGTTCACCATCAACGGCTTGATGGCCACAAATGATCTTGGTGCCACAGCAGACATTTGCGGATGGATGGGGGTTTGGGATTCTGGTCCAACCTATTCAATCGTAGACATCACTGAAAATCGCCTCGTGCTCAGCGCGTTGCAGCAGCAGAAGGATGGAACTCCTGGTTCGATTGACCCTTTTGGGAACACGCCATGCATCAATCCTTTGGGTAGTGGGTACTTCACGTTGATTTTTGTGACAGAATGAAAATCGGCAGTCAGAGGAATGGCTTTCCCGCGTTTCTGGGCCTGGTATTGATCACATTGGGTTGCTCGGAATGTGGTGATGTTGCGGAGCCGATGAACTCCGAAATTCAATTCGTTTCCGACAAGACGGCGCTCGAGAACGCTTTCAACAGCACGTTCGATTTCGAGGTTCGGCTCGATGCGAGCAACACCCGAGAGGTGACGGTTGATTACCAAACGGAGTTGTTCACGGAAGGCTTGGATTGCCTTTCAGCAAGCCCAGGAGAGGACTTCATTCAGCAAGAAGGACAATTGGTGTTTGCTCCTGGTGAGATCAAGAAAACCATCAGCATCGAGGTTGTCATTGACGAAGTTCTGGAGTCTGAGGAGCGTTTCAATGTGGTCTTGTCCAACCCCACCAATGGCTTTTTGAAGGGCAACCAACAAGTGGCGACGGGCTCCATTTTGAATGACGACACAGACATAACCATCGACTTGCCAGTCGGTGGTTACGACACGCCTCATTCACCAAGCAGTCCCCCTGAAGGAATGACGCTCGTTTGGGCTGATGAATTCGATGGACCAGCAATTGACATGAACAATTGGACCCATGAATTGGGGTCAGGAGGTTGGGGTAACGACGAGTTGCAGACATACACAGACGATCCCCAAAGTTCTTACATCAGTGATGGCAACCTTGTCATTGTAGCCGCGGCCGAAGCAACCGGTTATACATCAGCTCGGATGGTTACGCGTGATAAGCAGGAGTTTGCGTTTGGCCGAATTGACATTCGCGCATTGCTCCCGAAAGGCCAAGGCCTTTGGCCTGCTTTGTGGATGCTGGGTGCCAACCATGGAGAAGTGGGCTGGCCGGCGTGTGGCGAGATAGATATCATGGAATTGCTTGGACATCAGCCCAATGTGGTGCATGGAACTGCCCACTGGGGTGCCATGTCTGGGGGAGGACATCCAAATCTAGGAAGTGTGAATTTCGCCGATGTTGGCACTGATTTCAGTGAAGAGTATCATGTCTTTTCACTCAACTGGTCGCCAGACACGATGACTTGGTTGATGAACGACGAACCTTATTTCCAGCTGACTACAGACGAGCATGTGGGGTTAAGTGGATTCGAGACGCCGTTCAACGACCCCTTCTTCTTCATCTTTAACATCGCAGTGGGTGGCAGTTGGCCAGGAAATCCTGATGAATGCACGCTGTTCCCTCAATTCATGGCGGTGGACTACGTGAGGGTGTATCAGTAATCCAACGCACGCTTCGAATTTGCCACGAGGGTGTATCTTCCGCACATGGAACTGCACCCTCGTTTCGATCAATACGACGCCATTTTTGGCGACGATCCTGCGTCTTACGCCGAATTCCTGACGGCTTTGGAACAAACGTTGGTCAAATCGAAGGCGAGCTTGGAAGCGGCGGCCGAAGCGGAAGATTGGAACGTGATTTCAGCGACCCGCCACTCCCTCAAGCCCACCATGACGCTTTTGGGCGCAGAGCCCATCAACGCGTTGCTCAACGATTGGCGTCCTTCCATGAGCGCCATCGATGCTGCTCCTTTGGCGGCAGCCATGGACGCGGTCCTTCAGGCTGTGACGAACAAGAAGGCCTCGCTGGAATGACCCCTCACGACCGTTTGCTCGAGCGCTTGCGGTCCCATTGCCTCTCCAAGCCAGGCACCATCGAGGAGCTTCCCTTCGACGACCGAACGGTTGTGTTCAAGGTGGGAGGAAAGATGTTTTGCCTTGTGGACGCATTTGAGTTTGACGGGTGTGGCATGAAATGCCATCCCGACCGCATTCCGGAATTGCGCGCCACGTACAGCGGCGTAACCACCGGCCCGTACCTGAATCCCAAACACTGGAACAGCGTGCACCCCGAACCGTTCGGGGATGTGCCGTGGCTCGAATTTTTGGACCTGGTGGACCACAGCTACGACCTCGTCTGGAAAGGCCTCACACGAAAAGTCAAGCTCTCCATCGGTCCTTGAATTGAATTCGTCGAACATTGCTTGGTGTTCGGTAATTTCGCCCCAACGATGCACTTCGAATCGATCCAGAGAAAAATTGACCTTCATCATGAAAAAAATCGTACTCAACTCGCTCAAAGCCACGATGTTGCTGGTTTTGGGAGCAGCAACCGGAGGCGCTTCACACGCGCAATGCTCTGAACTCTTCATCTCGGAATACATCGAAGGATGGGGCACCAACAAGGCAATCGAGATTTACAACCCAACCAACGCCATCATTGACATGAGCAATTATCGGTTGGAGCGCTACGCCAACGGACAACAGGCCGCGCTGGACAACCAAAAGATCGACTTGTCAGGCACTTTGTACCCCGACAGCGTTTTGGTCTATGTCGTAGATCTGCAAGATCCCGACGGCGTGGGCCAGGATGCCCCGGTTTGGGACGAACTGGCTGCGGCGGCTGACGTTTGGCTTTGCCCGGTGTACGAAGAAAACAACGCCATGTACTTCAACGGCAATGATGCTATGGTGTTGCGAAACACCTGCACGAACACCGTGGTGGACGTGTTTGGCAAAATAGGGGAAGATCCAGGAACTGAAGGTTGGGCGGAAATGACCAAGGATCATACCCTTGTGCGCCTTCCTGAAGTGACAGGCGGCGATGTCAATCCGGTGGATGAGTTCTTGGTGGTGGACCAATGGTCAGGCACGTTGTGGTCGAACGACTCTTTGAACTACACCTTAGACGTGGTTTTTTCCACCCTCGGATTTCACGATTGTGACTGTGGGGACGAGGTGCCTTCTGGCAACCCTGACGATTGCGTTGTGAGCGAAGTGATTTCACCGATCGTGGCGTCGGTGGATATCTTCCCCAACCCAACCTCTAGCGATGTCGTGTGGGTGAAGGCCACCTCGGCCATCCGCGAAGTGATCTTGCACAACCTCGCGGGCCAACGTGTGACCCGCCAAGCTGCACAAGGCGGTTTGGTTGCAGAGGTGTCCCTCGAAGCTGTGCCTGCAGGCATGTACCTCATGGAGGTGGTGCTTGAAAACGGCGAACGCGCGACCCGCCGGGTCATCCGCAAGTAAGAGGCGGTCGATATGCGAATTCACAAGCACGTTTGGACGGTTGTCCTCAGCCTTTGGGTGGGGATGACCGGAGCCACAGCGCAGCTGTGCACCGTCAATGGATTGGTGGAAGACGCCTTGACTGGCGACCCCTTGATTGGGGCCTACATCAAGGCGGGCAATGCAGTGGTGGCCACGGATTTGGACGGTGCCTTCTCCCTGCCCTTGCCGAATGGCGAGGCCACGTTGGAGGTGTCCTACATCGGCTACGCCAGCCAATCTCGAACGCTGACGTGCGACGGCACACAGACCTCGGTACGCTTCCGGATGGAGACCCTCATCATGAAGGAGGCTGTGGTGTCCGCTGACGTGGTGATTTCACGCAAGACGCCGGTGGCCTTCACGAACGTGTTGCCCGCCCAAATTCAAGAAGAACTCGCAGGACGTGACCTTCCTTTGGTGTTGAACACCACGCCCGGGGTCTATGCCACCCAACAAGGGGGTGGGGACGGCGATGCTCGCGTGACCATTCGTGGATTCGACCAAACCAACCTCGCGGTCATGGTGGATGGCGTTCCCATGAACGACATGGAAAACGGCTGGGTGTACTGGAGCAACTGGGCAGGATTGGACTTGGTGGTTCGCACCACCCAGGTTCAACGCGGCCTTGGGGCGAGCAAGCTGGCCATCCCTTCGGTAGGGGGGACCATCAACATCCTCACGGGAGGAGACGAGTCGGCCAACGGATCCATCAACTACCAAGCCGAGCTTGGATCCTACGGCTACTACCGGAACAGCCTTAGCGGCGTGTTTGGCAATCAAGACAAGGGCTTCTTGCACTTTGTTGGTTCGTACAAGACGAACCGCGGTTTTGCCGATGGATTGGAGTCGGAAGCGTACGCTTACTATTTGAAAGGACGCAAGACGGTGGGCAACCACAACCTGAGCTTCACGACCTTTGGGGCTCCACAGCGTCACGGTCAACGCTCCTACCAAATGCAGGTGTACGAATACGACACCAACTTGGCGGAGCGCTTGACGGACAGCGATGGGCAAGAGGAACTTCAGGAGGTGATCTCGGGATTGAGCGAAACCTCGATTGTGTCGCGCGGCCGGGAGTTCAACGAGTTCATGGTGAACTACCAAGAGGTCTTCTACAACTACAACGAAGAAACCGGCCAGGTGGACACGACGTACGGCGACATCCGTCGTTACAACCCACGCCAAAACGTCTATTTCAAGCCCATCGTCACCGTGCGTGACGTGTGGAGCTTGTCGGACAAGTCCACCTTGACGACGACAGCGTATGCCAGCTTTGGAACGGGCGGAGGTCTGGCGTTGGCCAGCACCCCGGGAACGCGGTTGACCGACGGGACCATCGATATGCAGGGGACGTGGGACTCGCACCAGTTGTTTGAGTTTGGGCCCAACGGGTTGAACGTGGACGAAAACGGAGAACGAAAGGGGTCCAACTTCATTCGCACTGCGCACAACGACCACCGCTGGTACGGGGCTTTGTCCAATTTCAACACGGCCCTCACCGATCAGCTCAACTTCAGCGCCGGAGTGGATGTCCGCCATTACACGGGCAGCCACTACCGAACGATCGGGGATTTGTTTGGGGCCGATTACTACGACGCACCGGACGACCGCCGCGACCAAAACGCCGACTTCGACACCCCGCTTCGCGAAGGCGACAAGTATTACTACCACGACGACGGTCAAGTGGCTTGGGGTGGTTCGTACTTCCAATTTGAGCTCGACAAGTACAACTACTCGGCCTTCATCAACGTTTCAGGCGCTCAGAGCTGGTACCGTGGCATCGATTACTTCCGGCCCAACGTCGTGACGTTGAACGACACCACGTACGAGGTCCGTTCAACGGACGAGTTCCGCGTTTTGGGGGAAACGGAATGGCAAACGGACACGACGTTCCTGACGGCCGACCACCCAGGATTGAGCACCTACACCACGGATTGGGAGCGGTTGAACAGCGCCACCATCAAGGCGGGGGGCAACTACAACTTCAACGAGTGGGTCAACGCTTACACCAACGTGGGGTACCTCAACCGGGCGCCGTTGTTCAATTCGGTGTTTGACTTGAACAACAACGTCATTGACGGGTATGAAAACCAATACGTCAAGGCCGTCGAGGCCGGCGTGAAATACGCCCGCGGGAAGTTTGCTTCGAACGTCAACGCCTACCGTACGGGTTGGGAGAACAAACCGGTTAACCGCTTTTACGGGGTGTCCGGATTGTGGCAAGACCCAACGTTGTCCGTGTATGCAGACACCAGCACAGTGGCGGGGCGCGAGGCCATGATTGCCTTGGCGGAAAGCAACGTCAGCGCCGAAGAATGGGGACAGTCTGCCCAGTCTGTCATTGACGATGTCGACCGAAACCTCGGGTACAACCTGTTGAATGCGGACGCGGTGCACTCGGGAGTCGAGTGGGATTTTGCCTTCGACCCCACCGCCAAGCTCAACGTGCAAGGCGTGGTCTCGGCAGGAAACTGGCGCTGGACGAGCAACGAACGCGTGGACTTGATCAACCAGACGACCAACGGATTCATCACACGCGTAGCGAACGGCAGCATTGCCGACACGTTGGTGAACCTCGACGGGGTGAAAGTGGGAGATGCCGCGCAACGCCAAATCTCCATGGCGGTCAGCTACCGGCCCAAGCGTGGGACCTATTTCTCGGTTCGGAACACCTGGTTTTGGCAGCACTACGCCAACTTCTCTCCAGGGGACGTCATCACCGAAGGCGAGCCGAAGGAGGTTTGGGTGACGCCGGGCTACGCGTTGCTCAACTTCAACGCTGGAACCACCTTTGATGTCTCGCAAAATGCCCTGCTTCGTGTGCGGCTGAGCGTAACGAATGCCTTGAACACGTTGTACGTTTCGGACGCGACCAACAACTCGCAGTATGCCCCCAACCCCTATGGATTGGAGGGAGGAAGTGGCCGCGCAGAAGTGTTTGTCGGACCACCCCGCATGGTGCGCTTGAGTGCCGTGCTTGAATTGAAAGGATTGCAAAACAAGAACCCCAAGGAATGAACTTGAAACTCACGATGGCCTTTACGGCCGCCTTCGTGTCCACGTCAGCCGTGGCGCAAGACAACATCCTCGACGTGCGCGAGAACTACAACATCGGTCAAACCGTGACCGTCACCGGCGTGGTGACCAGCGACGACAACCTCGGCTCGGTGCGCTACCTCCAAGACGCCACGGCGGGCATTGCGATTTACCCAGGAGCGGATTGGACGGCATGGGCCGACTCTGTTGTGGTTGGGATGGACACCCTTTGGTGGGATGGAACGCCCAACATAGGCGACAGCTTGAGCGTAACGGGCGAATTGACAGAATACAGCGGTTTGCTTGAGGTCGGTTCTGCATTGGATTCGGTTCATTTCCTTGGTGCGGGCACGGTGCCCACGCCAGTGGAAATCACCCCAGCCCAATTGGGGGAGAACCTGGAAGGCCAGTTGGTGCGCATCAACGGAGTGACGTTCCCATTGGCGGGAACCTTCATCACGGGCAACAACACGTACGATTTCAATGCTGCCGGCGAATCGGGAGTCATCTACGTGCGCACGAGCAACTCGCTCGTGGGGGAAGAGCTTACAGGGTGCGAAGTGGACATGCTCGGCATCGTATCTCAGTTCTCGTTCGACGGATTTGGCGGCTACCAGTTGCTCCCACGCGGACCGGTGGATTTGATCCCTGCTTCAGCCCTTTGTTACACCTCTCCGGTGTCGCAAACCAACCTGGCCACGACGAGCTTCACCTTGTCGTGGACCACGGATTTGGCGTGTGACGGAACCGTGGAATACGGGCTCACGGAGGACTTGGGCATGACGGCCTCAGCCATCACGCCCAACACGCCAAGCCACTTTGTGAATCTGGAAGGATTGGAGCCAGGCACCATTTACTATGCCCGTGCTGTGTCCACCCTAGAGGACGGCACCTCGGTCGTGTCGACCATTCGTCCGTATGCGACGGTGTCGGAGAGTTCAGGCGACATTCACGTGTACTTCAACGGCCCGGTTGACCACAGCGTTGCCACGGAGGAGCTTGCGCTCTCTCTGGGCACAGACATGAACGACACGGTGGCTGCTTGGATCATGAGCGCACAGCATACGCTCGACGTTGCGGCCTACAACTTGAACGACCAAACGGTGGAGGACGCGGTGAACGCTGCAGTTGCGAATGGCGTGCAGGTCCGCTGGATTTACGAAGGCGGCAATGCCAACATTGGCCTGAACAGCCTGGACAATGCGGTGGTGACCCACCCTCGCACGGACGGCGAAGGCAGCGGCATGCACAACAAGTTCATCATCGGAGATGCCGACTACGTGGAATCCGCGTTTGTCTTGACGGGGTCGACCAACCTCACAACAGGCCAGTTGGTCAGCGATTTGAACAACGCGATTGTGCTCGAAGACCAAAGCTTGGCGCGCGCCTACGAATTGGAATTCGAAGAAATGTGGGGTTCGGAAGGCATGACGCCTGATGCCGCCAACAGCAAATTCGGTGCGGACAAAACGTGGAACACGCCTGTGAATTTCTTGATTGGAGGAAGCGAGGTGGAGTTGTACTTCTCTCCCACGGACGGAACGAATGCGGCCATTTTGGCGGAGGTCGAATCAGCCAACGCCGACTTGGAGTTTGCGTTGTTGACCTTGACGAGAGACGATTTGGGCGCAGCCATCGTGGAATTGAACCAAAGCTTCTTTGTCAGCCCGGTCGGAGTCATTGAGCAAGTAAACACCACCGGCAGTGAATTTGACAACCTCATCAGCAACGGTGTCCAGGTGTACGCTCACGAATTGAGCGGCGATTGCCACCACAAGTACGCCATTGTCGACCACAGCGAACCGGGTACAGATCCACTCGTCATTACAGGATCCCACAACTGGTCTTCGAGTGCGGAGAGCGTGAATGACGAGAACACCGTCATTGTTCACGACGCACGAGTGGCCAACCTATACCACCAAGAGTTCCGAGGCATTGTCAACGCCATCAACGGTACCGGCGACGCTGTCCGT
This sequence comes from Bacteroidota bacterium, assembly GCA_027621555.1. Lineage (GTDB taxonomy): Bacteria > Bacteroidota > Bacteroidia > Flavobacteriales_D > Sanyastnellaceae > UBA11663. Next base: position 22,840 of record JAQCBJ010000007.1, read on the forward strand.
GAGGCTGGGGTTCGCACGTGGAGCCTGATGCCCAACCCCGCTCGTGAGCAGGTGTGGGTGCAGGGCGTGCAGGCGACGGATGCGGTTCGGGTGTTGGACGCAAGCGGCCGCGAGGCGGTCGTTTCCCAATGGCGCCAAGGGGCTGTGATTCAGCTTGATTTGAACGGCCTTTCGGCCGGCATGTACCACGTCGCGGTGACCGCACCAAACGGTTCGACGACCACCGCGCGTCTCGCGGTGCAGTAAGCGCATCCGGTTCCCAACCGGTTGAATCCCTGGATTGTGTGATGTATTTTCATCACATGGTCCAGGGATTGTCACAACAATGGGAGGCGTACGTGCCCGACCACCACGACACGTGGAGGCGGCTGTACGAACGTCAACGTGCGAACCTCGAAGGGAAAGCGTCGCCGTTGTATTTGGCGAGCTTAGATCGAATGAGCGAGACGCTGACGTGCAAATTCGTGCCGCGCATTCCGGCCATGGAAGCGCAATTGCTGGAAACCACAGGGTGGTCCTTGACCGTTGTGCCCGGCCTCATCCCTGTGGATGATTTCTTTCAGCTGCTCGCGAGCAAGCGGTTTTGCACATCCACGTGGGTACGCCGTCCCGATCAACTCGACTACATCGAGGAGCCGGACATGTTTCACGACACGTTTGGGCACATTCCACCGCTGATGGACCCGGATTTCGCGGCGTTCATGCATCGTTTCGGTGAAGTGGGTGCCGCCTTGGTTGCGGCTGGGGAGGACGAAGCTGTCCTCGGGTTGCAGCGGCTGTACTGGTACTTTGTGGAGTTTGGGTTTGTCCGAGGAGAAGAGGGGACACCTCAGCTGATGGGTGCCGGCATCATGTCGAGTTTTGGCGAAACCAATCACGCCTGGGGACTTCGTGATACTCTGATTCCATTCTCCATCGAAGAAGTCATGAACACGCCGTTCCGAACGGACGTGATTCAAACCAAGTACTTCATTGTGGAAGATGTCGTGCAGCTGCGTCACGACCTGGACCGTTGGTTTGCGGGCTTTGAATTGGGGGGTCATGCGTAGGGTTCTACTGGGCTTGCTGGTGTGTTGTTGCGCTTGGCAAGCCGAGGCACAATGCGACGGGGCGCGTTACCGCTACCGCGTGTTTGACCAAATCGAAACGCAACAAGGCGTCGTTTACGGCAGCAACATTGGCTCTTCGGGTTCCATGGAGCAACTTGACATGGACATCTACCTGCCGGCAGGAGATGAAGTCACGGATCGCCCAGTGGTCTTAGTGGCGCATGGCGGATTTTTTCTTGCCGGCAGCAACGATGGGACGGACGTGGTGCCGCTTTGCCAAGACCTTGCCCGTATGGGGTACGTTGCCGCGTCTTTCAGTTATCGCTTGGGCATCGACAACCTGTTCGACCTTGAAACGTCGCTGCAGGAATCGGTCCTGCGGGGTGTTCACGACGCCAAGGCGGCGGTCCGGTTTTTCCGAAAGTCCCATGCGGAGCAGGGAAATCCCTGGGGGATTGATCCCAACCGAATCGTGCTTGGCGGTTCGTCGGCAGGTGCCTTCATTGCGTTGCACGCGGCCTACATCGATGATCTCGCCGAAGTGCCCGACGTCATCGACCTCACTCAACCTGGATTGGGGGGAGGACTAGAAGGTCTGAGTGGCAATGCCGGGTATTCTTCCGAGGTGTTGTCCATCATCAACATTTCGGGAGCCATCGGAGACGCCGATTGGATTGAGGCCGGAGATGTTCCCGTGGTGAGCACTCACGGCACGGCCGACGGCACGGTTCCTTACGGCACGGGGACCATCAGTTTGCTTGGCATCAACGTGACCGTGGTCGATGGCAGCTGGCCGGTTCACATACGCGCGGAGGAGATGGGGCTCGATCACCGCTTGACCACCTTTCAAGGAGCAGGGCATGTGCCTCACATGTCCGACGCCACGTATTACGACTTGACGCGTGCGGCGGTGATGGCATTCACAAGCCGCCAAGTGTGTCCGACCTACCCGGACATTGGGGATTACTACAACGTGGACGACCCGCCTGCCGTGGGTTGCACAGGCGACGTCAACCTCGACGGGAACGTGACTGTGGCGGACATGCTCGTCGTGCTTTCCGAGTTTGGATGTGCACAGTCCTGCACGGCGGATGTCAACGCCGACGGGGTGGTCACCGTCACCGACGTGTTGGCCTTGCTCGGATTGTTTGGAACTCCTTGCCTCTGAGTTTTTCCACGGGCCGACCCGTGATGTATCCTTGTTTTCATGCAGTTGACAACCTTGGATTGGACCCTCATCGGGGCTTATTTCGCCTTGGCGTTGGGGGTAGGGCTTTGGGCGAGCAAACAGGCCAAAACCGATTCCGCAGGCTACTTCCTCGCGGGCCGAAACATGCCCTGGTGGCTCCTCGGCATCAGCATGGTCGCGACCACGTTCAGCACGGACACCCCCAACCTCGTCACCGACTTGGTGCGCCAGCAAGGTGTGGCCGGAAACTGGGCGTGGTGGGCGTTCCTGCTCACGGGCATGGTGACGGTGTTTGTGTACGCGCGCCTGTGGCGTCGGTCCGGCGTCTTGACTGACATCAGCTTCTACGAATTGCGCTACGGTGGGAAAGCCGCAGCCTTCCTTCGCGGTTTCCGTGCGCTGTACCTCGGCTTGGTGTTCAACGTGCTCGTCATGGCCACGGTGAGTTTGGCGGCCATCAAACTCGGGGGCATCTTGCTCGGTTGGCCGGGTTGGTTGACGCTTCTGGTGACGTGCAGCATCACGTTGGTCTACAGCGTGATGGGCGGGTTGCGTGCCGTGATTTTGACGGACTTTGGGCAGTTCATTCTCGCCATGGTCGGTTCGGTTTGGGCCGCGTGGTGGATTTTGGACTTGCCCGAGGTTGGCGGGCTGGATGGATTGCTCAACCACCCATCCGTGGTGCCCCAATTGTCGTTGTTGCCAGATTTGAGTGACGCGAATGCGTGGATTCCGATGCTGTTGATTCCGCTTGCCGTGCAGTGGTGGTCCAGTTACTACCCTGGCGCTGAACCCGGTGGGGGCGGTTACATCGCCCAGCGCATGTTCTCTGCGAAAGACGAAGGCCATGCGGTGGGGGCCACCTTGTTGTTCAACGTGGCCCACTACGCGTTGCGGCCTTGGCCATGGATTTTGGTGGCGTTGGCGTCCCTCATTGTCTTTCCCGACCTCGACGCGTTGCGTGAAGCCTTCCCGCATGTGGCCGAAGACAAGGTGGGGCACGACCTCGCGTACCCCGCGATGTTGTCGCTGCTGCCTTCGGGGCTGTTGGGGCTGGTGGCAGCTTCGCTTTTGGCCGCGTTCATGAGCACCATGAGCACGCAGCTGAATCTTGGCGCGAGCTACCTCGTGCACGACTTCTACGGGCGGTTCGTCAAGCCGGACGCCACGGAGCGGCAACGCGTCGTGGCGGGGCAAGTGGCGACAGGTGTTTCTCTGGTGATGGGGGCAGGATTGGGGCTGACCTTGACCGATGCCGGTCAGGCATTCAACCTGCTTTTGCTCCTGGGTGCCGGGACGGGTGGACTCTTCTTGCTCCGATGGTTTTGGTGGCGCATTTCGGCGGCGACGGAGATCGCGGCGATGATTTTGTCGCTCGTGGTTGCGGCGTACTTCACATGGGTCCACGACGCGCTGGCGGCGAGCCCGGTGGCGTTGGTGCCGGAATTGGTGGCGTGGCAGAAATTGGTGTGGGGCACGACCATCACCACGCTGGGCTGGTTGGCCAGTGCTTGGTTGTTGCCGCCGGAGAAGGAAGAGGTCTTGGCGTCGTTTGTCGCGAAAACCGGCGTCTCCGGGCCCGGTTGGCGACGCTTCTCCTCGTCCTCCCATTCGCAATCGCCTTCGGTGGCCCTGGGGCTGCTCCAGGCTTTTCTCGGTTGCGTCGCGGTGTACGGCGCCTTGATGGCGACCGGGTCTGCCTTGTATGGCGAGACGACCCAAGCATGGATGCTGGCCGGCGTTGCGGTGATTGCAGCAGGCGCCGTCTTGGTCCTCCACCGCCGAACTGCTTGACGTGGTTTTTGAGCCGTTCGTGTCGTTTGCGCCCGGCCGCGTCTGCCTGTTTGGGGAGCATCAGGATTACCTCGGCTTCCCCGTCATCGCGGCGGCCATTCCCTTGGGGTGCCGCTTGGTGGTGCAGCCGAGGACGGACGGGGTTTGGACCTTGCGCACACCCAGGCTTGGATTTGAGTGGAGTTGTGACGTGTCGGAGGTGGGGAGCAAGGTGGAGTCTGAAAACCCTGGGCCTGTTGAATTTTTGACGGCGGGGTTGGCTGAGGCGGTCAAGGCAGGGTGGGACGTTCGATGCGGGGGAGACGTGATGTGCCACGTGGATTTGCCCCTTCAGTCCGGGTTGAGCAGTTCCTCGGCGTTGGTGGTGGCGTGGGTGCAAGCCTTGGCGCGGGTGGCCGGGATTGCATTGAGCCCCAAAACCCTCGCCATGCAGGCCCATCGGGTCGAAGTAACGCACTTTGGAGCGCCAGGCGGCCACATGGATCACGTGGCGAGCGCCTTGGGGGGGACGCATCGGATTCACGGCGATTGGAAGGTGGAACGGTTGGAGGCGGTTGGGCAAGGCGTTTGGGTTGTGGTGGATTCAGGTCAACCCAAGGACACCCTTGGTCATTTGACCCGGTGCAAATCGGACCGTCTTGCCCTGGTGAAAAAACACGGTGGTAATTGGTGCGCTCCTGAGGAACTTGAATCTTGGGGTCAACTGACCGAACAAGAACAAGGGCTTTGGCGAGCCACGTGGAAAAACCAAGAGCTTGAATCGTGGGCTGCCGCGGATTGGTCGTCCTCTCAGTTGCCAGTTTGGATGTCCGAGCATCACGTTCAGTTGAGGGACGGGCTGGGCCTGAGCACGGAGAAGTTGGAACGCCTGGGGCAGGCGGCGCGGGCTGCAGGTGCGGAGGGATGGAAAATGGTCGGCTCGGGGGGTGGAGGTTGCGGATTGGCTTGGGTGTCGGAAGACAAGGTTTTGGATGTCCACGAGGCCGTGCGAGGTGCAGGGGCCGCCTCCTCTTGGACGGTGCGAGAAGCAGCTGGCGCGTGGTGCGCTCCGTGGAGCAAACCCACACGACCTGCCGTGGTGCTGGCGGCCGGAAAGTCTTCCCGCATGCGAAACGTCGAGGCGATGGAGGCCCTGTCGTTGCCAACAGCGCAGAGAGAAATGCTGGCCCATCGGCCCAAGGCGATGCTGCCGGTGGGCGGGGATGGACGGCCGTTCTTGGCCCTGCTGTTGGAGCGGCTCGCGGACGAAGGGGTCGATGAGGTGTGCGTCGTTCTCTCGGCGGAGGATCACGAGAGCGAAGCGTTGCTCAAGCCGTGGCTGCCCGCAGGGTGCATCGTGGATGTGACTCGGCAAACCATCCCGCAAGGCCAAACCAAGCCCCAAGGAACCGCCGACGCGGTCCAGCGTGGATTGGAGGCTCACCCCGAATGGCAGGGGAGTTCCGTCTCGGTGTTCAACGGGGACAACCTTCCGCCCCAAGGTGCGGTCGAAGCGTTGCACCAAACCGAGCACGGCACGGTCGCGTTCGCCCGCGATGCGCTGGGTTTGCCGCCGGAGCGCGCCCAGGCTTTTGCCGTGTTTGACACGACGGCAAAAGGAGGCGTGCGGCTCATTGAAAAGCCCATGGAGCAAGAAATTGAGGCGGTGCGGGACGGGAAGGGCGAGGTTTGGGTGAGCATGAACCTCTTTCGAATGCCCTATCAGGCGTTCTTGGATGGGTGCGATCATGCCCCCGTGAATGCCCTGCGCGGGGAGCGGGAATTGCCCACGGCGGTCATGCTCGCGGCGGAGCACACTGGCACTACCTTGCAGGTCCTGCCGTTTCGGGGTGCCTTCGTGGACCTGACTCACCCTGGCGATTGGCAGGACCTCACCACTCAATCGCCATCCCCATGATTTCAGTCGAAGTGTGTGCGAGCACGTTGCGTGACGTGGCTGTCGCGATGGAAGCCGGAGCCGACCGCGTCGAACTGTGTTCGGTTTGGCCCGTGGGAGGCATCACACCTAACGTCGTGGTGGTGGAATCCGCGGCGGCCATGGGCATGCCGGCGCGGGCACTCATTCGTCCGCGCGAAGGCCATTTTCACTTTTCCGCTTCCGAACGAACGTGGAGCGTGGAGGAGGCCAAGGTCATGATGGACTGCGGTGCAGAACGCGTGGTGGTGGGTGCCTTGACCGCCGAGGGGAGGTTGGACGAGGTCTACCTCGAAGCGATGTGCGAAGCCGTCGGGTCCGTGAATTTGGTGTGGCATCGTGCCATCGATGCGAGCGCAGATCCCGACGCGGACTTAAGCATCTTGCTCCAACATGGGGTAAAGGAAATGCTCTCCAGTGGCGGATGCGCGCGTGCGGTCGAAGGCCTTGAGGCGTTGAAGCGCTGGGCCGAGCTCGGAATGGGCATTGTGGCGGGCGGCGGGGTTCGGCCTGAAGACGTGCCTGCACTTGTCGAGGCCGGTGTGGTGGCGGTGCACGCCTCATGCCGCTCTACCGAACGCCAAGGAAATTCGCCGCTGTTTGACACTGCAACTCACCCCGTGGACTACGCCAAAGTGCTCGAACTGGTGGAATCAACACAACCTTGAAGACATGATTGGATTGGACCAATGGGCCCTGAGTCAGGGGAAAGTTTGGGTGTTCCTTGTGGGTGTGGCTTGGGCCTTCTCAGGTTGCCAGCGCACCTCTGTTCACCCGCTTCCTGCGGGAAGTGTGGCGGGATTGGTGCCGCAGCCGACCAAGGTGGAAGCAATCACATCGTCCCCGGATGGCAGGGGTTTTCGCTGCGACGGCACGTTGACGTTGGAATGGCCCCAAGGGTGGGCCATGCCCGCGATGGAAGGGTGGTTGAACCACGCAGGAATTCGTTGGGAGCGTACCAGCGACGGCAACGCCCATTGGGTGTGGACTTCCACTGAGCAGGAATTGGGCGAGGAGGGCTACGTTCTCACCGTGGAAGGCGATCACGTGACCGTGGAAGCCGTGGACGAAGAGGCGGCGTTTCGCGCGTGGACCACGCTCCGGCAATTGATCCCGCCTTCTTGCGAACAGGGCTGCCCGTCGGGATTCACCCTGCCTTCGGTTCGCATCGAGGACCATGCGTATTTGGCGCATCGGGGACTGCTTTTGGACTGCTGCAGGCACTTCATGGAACCGGAATTTGTGAAGCAAATCATTGAATTGCTGGCCGTCCAAAAAATGAACGTCCTCCACTGGCACCTCACAGAGGACCAAGGTTGGCGCCTTCCCATTGCCGCTTACCCCAAGTTGACGGAGGTCGGAGCCTACCGAACCGAAGTGGACGGGCAGGTGACCGGCGGATTTTACTCGCGCCAGGAAATCGAAGACATTCTGGCGTTTGCGGCGGAGCGCCACGTGACCGTCATCCCTGAGATTGAGATGCCGGGGCATTGCAGGGCGGCGCTGGCGGCCTACCCGTGGTTGGGATGCACGGGCGACTCGCTTCCGGTGCCCAACAATTGGGGGGTGTTCAAGGATGTGTATTGCGCGGGCAACGATTCGACCATCGCCTTCATGAAGGCGGTGTTGGACGAAGTGTGCGACTTGTTTCCCTCTGAGGTCATCCACATTGGAGGCGACGAGGTTCCCAAGGTGCGTTGGGCCGAGTGCTCCAAGTGCCAGGCCAAAATGAAGCGCCTCGGCCTCCACGACGAGGCGGAGCTCCAGACCGCCTTCATCAACGAGATGGGCGCCTACCTCGCCAGCCGAGGCAAGCGGATCATGGGGTGGGATGAAATCCTCGAGGGCGGCTTGCCCGAGGGAGCCATGGTGCAAAGTTGGAGAGGAATGGAGGGCGCCATTGAAGCGACGCATTTGGGCACGGATGCGGTGGTTTCACCGACCAGCCATTGCTACCTCGATTACCCCTTGCGTTCGACGGACCTGCAGGAGGTGTACGGTTTTGAGCCCGTTCCTGAGGAAGCGCTGGGCCATGCGGGAGAAATCGTGGGTGGCGAGTGCAACATGTGGACGGAAAGGGCCCCTCAAGAGCTTGTCATGGGCAAGGTGTTTCCGCGTGCCACGGGGTTGGCTGAAGTCCTTTGGTCAGGACCCGACGTGACCCAAGCCGAAGGAGCGTACGACCGTTTCCTGGACCGGTTGGATGCGTTGGGTCAGCGCTGGGCCTTCTTGGGGATGCAGCCCGGCTTGGAGGGCGTGCCCGTGGAGGTGGAGGTTGCTCCTGGACGGCAGGGACGTGTTCAAGTCACGGTGAAGCCGGCCCTCCGAAACGTGGGTGGAACAGTGCGCTTTGTACCCACCGAACGGGAGGGGGGGACGGAGCAAGTCGCGGTGCGCGTCGGTGAGGCTTTTGAGGTCCGAGGTCGGGGCACAGTGGAGGTTGACGTTGCCGTTCGAGGTCGCTCCTCGGGGGTCACCGAGTCGTTTCCCGTGGCGGGCCACACAGCGGCCCACCAGCCTCTCGAGCTGAGCTACGTTCCGAGCAAACATTACACAGGCGGTGGCCCGCAGGCTTTGGCGGACGGTCGTCGCGGATCTGCCGATTTCCGAGATGGCGCGTGGCAAGCGGTCCAAGGCGAAGACATGGTTTGTGTGGTCGACCTCGGTGGCCCCACCGTCCTTTCGGCCCTCGAGACCCAGCTGTATTTGTACCAGGACGCATGGATTTTCATGCCCCAAGCGGTGAAGTGGTCGGTGTCGCTGGACGGCAAGCGTTACGTGGATTTGCCTCCTCAGGCGCCGTGGGGAGATCCCTTCGACGTGGACGGTCGCCAAACCGTGATTCCCGTGCGCCTCGAAGGCCTGGGCCTCAAGGCGCAGTACGTCCGAATGACCCTGCCCAATGCCGGTCCTTGTCCCGATTGGCACGACGCCGCGACTGAGCCGTCTTGGCTCTTTGTGGACGAATTCGTCGTCGAATCCGCGGAGGAGTAGGCCGGAAGCGGGTTTTTTCGTATCTTGGTGTGAAACGTACACTAACGTCACGCCCTATGCTTGCACGCTCTGCTTTCCTCCGTTCCTTGGCCGCTCTCCTGTCGGGGATGCTGTTTGCAGCAAGCGCCATTTGGGCCCAAACGCCCATCGTCCTCGACCCCCCCGCCGGCACCGTGGACGGCGTCAACGTGATCAACGGATCGACGGTCATTGTGCAGCTTCGTGCACCGGGCAAGGACTACGTGCACCTGAGAGGAGACTTCAACAACTTCACGTCCAACAACGCTTCGCTGATGCGCAAAAGCGTGGACGGCAACCGGCATTGGCTTCAACTCAGTGGGCTGTCCGCAGGCACGTGGTACCGCTACCACTTCTTGGTGGAGGGCACGTTGGAAGTGGGCGATCCATACGCCGAGCTTGTGCTTGACCCGTGGGACGACCAGTACATCCCGCAAAGCCACTTCCCGGGCATGCCCTCGTTCCCCACGGGCCAAGCGAGCTGGCACAACACGGCATTCCGCACCGACAACCCGTACTTCCTGTGGACCGACGGGTCGTTTCAAAGGCCGCCCACGGACCGCCTGGTGATTTACGAGACGTTGGTTCGGGATTTTGACGAAGCCCAAACGTTCCAAGACCTCATCAACCAACTCGATTACCTCGAGTACATGGGGTACAACGCCATCGAGCTGATGCCGGTGAGCGAATTTGAGGGCAATTCGAGCTGGGGCTACAACCCCAATTTCCGCTTCGCAGTCGACAAGTTTTACGGACCCAAGGCCAAGCTCAAGGAGCTGGTCAACAAGTGCCACGAGCGCGGCATCGCGGTGATTCTGGACGTCGTGCCCAACCACAGCTTCGGCACGGACCCGCTTGTGCGTTTGTACCAAAATGCCGACGGCTCGGCCGCGTCCGACAACCCGTGGTTCAACCCGGTAGCAATGCACCCGTACAGCCCCGGATACGACTTTGATCACGGCGATCCGTGGACGCGTGAGTACTGGAAACGGGTGTTTGATTTTTGGATTGAGGAATACCACATCGACGGCTACCGCGTCGACCTCAGCAAGGGCTTGACCCAAACCTTCACCGGCAGCGACGTCGGTTCATGGAACAACTACGACCAAAGCCGCGTCGACATCTTGTTCGATTACGCCAACGACATTTGGAGCAACCACCCTGGCACGTACATGATCCTCGAGCACCTCGGCAACAACGACGAGGAGACGGTGCTCGCGAATGGAGGCTTCTTGATTTGGGGAAAGATGACGTTCGCCTACACGCAGAGTGCGATGGGCTACTACGGCGACATCAACTACGGCTCGTGGCAAGCCCGTGGATACGCGTGGCCCAACTTGGTCACGTACGCCGAGAGCCACGACGAAGAACGCATGGGCTACGAGGTGGCGACGTACGGCAATTCGTCAGGAGGGTACAATTCCCAGGACGAGGCCACGGCGATGGACCGTTTGGCGATGACCCACGCGTTTTTGTTGGCGATTCCGGGGCCCAAGATGGTGTGGCAGTGGGGCGAACTCGGGTACCAAACCAGCATCTTCGACTGCCTCAACGGCTCCTTCGCGGAGGAGTGCAAACTGGGAGAGAAGCCCGCGCCCTGGGCCGACCTCGCCAACGCCAACCGACTTGGCCTCGCCAAGACCATCTCGGCGCTCATCGACTTGAAGAAAAACCAACCCGTGTTTGGGACTTTCGACTACAACGTGGACGGCGCGGGCATGGGCAAGCGCATTCACTTGTACGGCCCGGACCAGAACGCGGTCCTCGTTGGCAATTTCGACGTGGCGCCGATCAACATGGTGCCGGGCTTCCCGTACGCCGGAACGTGGTACGACCACTTCACGGGCTTGCCGTTGTCGGTCAACAACGTTGGCACCGCCATGACCCTTCAACCCGGCGAGTGGCACCTCTACCTGGATACCCCACTTCCCACGCCCGACACGGACGGCACCTTGCCCATCTTGGTCAACGTTGGCTGCACGGATCCCGTGGCGCAGAACTACGATCCGCTGGCCGAAGCCGACAACGGCACGTGCCAGTACGAGACGGTCCTTCAACTCGACATGGGCGACCTCGCAATCGACCCAGCGGGCGTTCACGTAGCGGGTTCCTTCCAGGCGTGGACCCCAATCGACACGCCGATGGAATTCGGGGCGGACAGCATCTACCGCACGACCGTCGTCGCTCAAGTGGGGTCCGAGGTGCAGTACAAGTACCTCAACGGCAACGTGTGGGGGACGGACGAGGGCGTGCCTGCCGAATGCGGGGTGTCCAACGGTTTGGGCGGCTTCAACCGTGCCTTTGTCGTGCCTGCGGCCAACACGACCTTGGACGTACACTGCTTTGCGTCATGCAACACGTGCACCCCGGTCGGCCCGGTGGATTGCACGGCTGGCGATTGCTGTGGGGAAGGAACGGTTTGGGATTCGACAAGCGGAACCTGCGTGTCGGACGGCACCAACTCTTCGACGTGCGTCGAAGACCTGGACGGCGACGGCACGGTGGCCGTGTCGGACATTCTTCAGCTTCTCGGGGCGTTTGGCCTCACGTGCCAATAAAGGGAAATCCCTACTCGCACGAAGTCCCAAAGACCGTCAGGAACACCAGCAAGTCGGACGTGGCGCACACGCCATCGCCGTCGAGGTCGGTTGCCTCGTCGAACCCACCAAAAGCGCTGAGCAATTCCAACAGGTCGGACGTGGCTCGGGCCAAATCGTAGTCAAAGTCCGCCAAGCATCCCGTAGGCTCCGTCAATTCATGCCGGGTGTTGATGTCGAGGTCGTAGTACGTGGTGCTGCCTCCGTTGGGCCATTGCACCACCAGCGAATCCATGGCGAACGCGTTGCCAAGACCCCAGTGCAAATCGAGGGTGCTCGCCCCCGAATACCCCTGGCCAACATTCACCTCGTCCATGCGCACTTTGCCGTCGTAGTGAAGCGTTGCGCGTGCGCCGACGGCATCGCGGTTGCTGAGTGAGCCCTGCAATTTCACTTGAAGCCAGTTGCCGTTGGACGCGTCGTTGCGGAGCAGCGCAATGCCGGGTTGGGTGGTGGTTTTGGGCGTGCCAATCACCAAGTCCAAATCCCCGTCCCGATCCAAATCCCCCATAGCCAAGCCGTAATCGGAGAACCGATGCTCCAGCACGACATCTCCACCGCTCACGGGCGTGAAGGTGTTGTCGCCGTTGCCGTGGTACAGGATGTTGGGCAGGGGGGCGAAGAGGTAGTCGTTGACGATGTACAGGTCCCACTCGCCGTCGTGGTCGTAGTCGAAAAACACGCATCCCCACGTCATCCCAGAATCGCTCGTGCCCGAAGGGACGCTGATGTCCGAGAAGGTCCCATCGCCGTCGTTCAAGAACATGGCGCTCGGGTAGAGGTCGGTGATGTACAAGTCGAACCAACCGTCGTGGTTGATGTCGGCGATGTCGACCCCCATGCAGTTTCCCTGGTAGTTCAACCCTGTGAAGAAGGCGGTGTTGGTGAACGTGCCGTCGTCGTTGTTGCGGTAGAACTTGTTGGTTTGGTTCGCGTCGTGGGTGAGGTACAGGTCTTGGTCGCCGTCGTTGTCGGCGTCGAAGAAGATGCTCCCCATGCCCACGCCCGTATCCGTGGTTCCCGTGCTGTAGTAGACGTTCGTGAAGCCTTGCCCGCCGTCGTTTTTGTAGAAGTGGTTGACGGCGTTGATGTTCACGACGTACAGGTCGGTGAATCCGTCCCTGTCGTAATCGGCGGCGTGGATGGACCGGCACATCAACGTGCTGTTCAAACCGTATTCTTCAGCCATGTCCACAAAGGTTCCGTCCCCTTGGTTGACGTAGAAACGGTTTGGCGCCGGGTTGCTTCCACCAAAACCATTTCCCGTAGCCAAGTCAAGGTCGCCGTCGTTGTCGAAATCAAACCAAATGGCGGCGTTCGTGAATCCTTCGTCCGCCACTCCGGCTTCCGCCGCAACTTCGGTGAAGGTCAAGTCGCCGTTGTTTCGGTAAAGCGCATTGGGGGCGAACTTGGATCCGACGTAGATGTCTTCCCAGCCATCGTTGTTGTAGTCGCCGATGGCCACGGCGTGGTGCTGGCCCTCGGCATCCAACCCGGCAAGGGCTCCAACGTCCACGAAGGAAGGAGCGGTTTGGGCGCGCAAAAGGCATGTCGGACTCACGGCAAAAAGGCAAGACATCAAGAAGACAAGGGGCTTCATCCGAAGGAGAGTCAGAATCCAAGGCGAATCGTTGTCGCCATTCAAAACCCAAGGTACGGAAACTGCATTCGTCGACACGTTGTGTTGGTGTGGAGAACTTTTTTCTTGATTCGGCATATAATGTTCAGGTCTTATATCTATCTCCCCCTAAGTTTGCGTCGTGCATCAAAAGAACAGTGATGCGAACGCATAGGCTGTTCGATTGGGTACAAGTAGATTGTTAGGATGGAAGGGCGCTTCGGCGCCCTTCTTGCTGCCTGAAACAATCGGTTGTATTTTTAGGAGGACCATGAAAGGGAGAAACATGCAAAAGGAGGCCATTGTTTTCGCGGCAGCGGTGCTTTGGGGTTGCTCAGGATGCGGGGAAGGATCAAACACGCCTGAAGTCCGAATCGACCAAATCGAAGTTGTCAATTACGACGTCAATTACCAGGAAGATCCGTGGGGAGAAGAGGGGCAGCCTGATTTTGTGGCTGAGGTGAGCGTGGATGATGAGCCTTATTACACTTCCCCAGTGGCCGAGGACTCCAACCTCCCTCAGCGCATTTCGTTTGAAGGGTTGTCGTTTCAAGGGGGAGAACTGGACAAAACCGTGACCATTCGCATTTTTGACCACGACGATGATTCTCTCAACGACATCGTGGGCGAGGTGTCGTTTGTGCCGCGCGATGTGATGTACACAGAGCCGGTCAGGCACCCGTTGTACGGCGGATACTTGCAGGTGGATTTGCTTTTGACGTGGTGACGAGGTGGATTTTTCATTGAAAACGCTTGTTGTCCCCAAATCCTCGCTATATTTGCACCCCTGTTTTTAGCAAGGTACACTTATGGCACATCACAAATCCGCCCTCAAGCGCATCCGCTCCGACGAGAAAAAGCGCGACCGCAACCGTTACCAGCACAAGACGGCTCGCAACGCTGTCCGCAATCTCCGCGCGTCCACGGACGCCAAAGAGGCGACGGCCTTGTTGCCTTTGGTGAGCGCCATGCTTGACAAACTTGCCAAGCGCAACATCATCCACAAGAACAAAGCAGCCAACCTGAAGTCGAGCTTGACCAAGCACGTTTCAGGCCTCTGATTGATTTCAGACCTACGCTGACACATTTCAAGCCTCCTGCTGATGCAGGGGGCTTTTTTTTGCCCCATGGTTCAGCAGTTGAGGCCGCGAGAGCGCGTGGCGCGTGATGGAGTGGGGGCATTGGAAGATCGCGAGCTGCTCGCTCTTCTGTTGGGGACCGGCCATCGGGGGCGTGGGGCGGAGGACCTGGCAAGCGAAGTCCTCCACCTTGCGCAAGGATGCCTGAACAACTTAGCCTCGTGGCCGGTCGAAAGTTTGACGATTGTGGACGGCATTGGACCCGCAAAGGCCACCCTTGTTGCTGCTGCTATGGAACTCGGCCGTCGCCGTGAACACCACACCCAACGCACGGGAAGTCGCGTTGCGAGCAGCCGAGACGTGTACGTGCGGTTTGCGGCACGTCTGCGCGACTTGCAACACGAGGAATTTTGGATCTTGCTTCTGCGCAGGTCCAACCACGTGTTGGCCGAGTTGTGCATTTCGCGCGGAGGGTTGGCGGGCACCGTGGTGGACCCCAAGTTGGTCTTTGGACGCGCTCTGGCCATGCGGGCTGCGGCCATCGTTTTGGTTCACAATCACCCTTCCGGCAACCCCAAGCCCAGCGAAGCCGATCGCCAATTGACGGACCAGTTGTGTCGGGCGGGGACGTTTCTCGATCTGCCGGTGCTGGACCACGTCGTCGTGGCCGGGGACGCCTTCGTTAGCTTTGCTGACCAAGGCTGGATGACATGAATTCCTTGCGACACATCCTCGTTGTGGTTGGTGCCCGACCGCAATTCATCAAGGCGGCGGCATTGCAGCGCGTCTTGAGGAATTCCGCGGCGTGGAATTCCACGTGGCTGCACACGGGGCAGCACCACGACGCGTCGTTGAGTGCGCAATTTTTTGAGGAGTTGGAATTGCCTGTGCCCGACGTGACCTTGACGCCAAGGTCTGAGTCGCGTGAATGGCGGCTGGGCGACATGATGCACGGCATTCGAAAGGCCATTCAACAAGGACGTCCGGATTGGGTTCTGGTGTTTGGAGATACGGATTCCACGTTGGCTGGGGCCTGGGCGGCGTCGGCTGAGGGAGTGCCTTTGGTGCATGTCGAGGCAGGACTGAGATCCCACGATTGGGCCATGCCTGAGGAAGTCAACCGCGTGTTGACAGACCGGCTCTCGAGCGTGCTCGTTTGCCCTACCGATGCCGCGGTCGAACACTTGAACAACGAGGGCATTCGGCACACCCAGGGATCCGACTCAGTTCATCCAACGCGTCCTCGCGTCTTGAGAACAGGAGACGTGATGCACGACAACGCGGTTCACTACGGCGCCGCTTGGCCCGAGGAAAATCGAGGGACGGGAAAGGTCTTGATCACCATGCACCGTCCGGCCAACGTGGACCATCCAGATCGGCTCCGCGCATGGATGAATGCCATGACGTCTTGGTTGTCTGATTCTGGTCAATCTGCGGTGTTTCCAGTGCATCCGCGAACGGTCGCTTCGTTTGATTCGTCGTGGCCCGACTGGCGCCACGAATTGCAACAAATTGGAATCGAAGTGGTCCATCCTTTGGGATACCTCGATTTGCTGAAAGCCCTGTGTGAGGCCCCGGTGGTGCTGACCGACAGCGGTGGGGTCCAAAAAGAGGCCTTCTCCATGGGCACCCGTTGCGTGGTGCTGCGGCCCACCACGGAATGGGTGGAACAAGTGGAGCGCGGACATTCCAGTTTGGCCGCGGAGCCAAGTGACCTTGCAGCATGCGCTACCCGCGCCCTCGAGCAGGGGCGTTTTGCTCCAGACGACCTGTACGGTTCGGGGCAATCGGCCCAGGACATTTTGCGTTGTTTGGAGGCCTTGCCATGCTAACGATACACCTTTCCCAGCCCTCTTCACGGCATCGGTACGTCGTCGATGTGCTGCGGGACTGGTACGACCTCCCCGTTGAATTTTCGGATGCCCAAGTCCATCCCGAGCGCGTGACGGCAGTTTGGCAAGGACGTGAAGTGGCCTCGTGGAAGCGGCATGTCTTGGGGGAGGAAGGCGTAGGAGGTGAGGCCGAGGTGGCCTGGACGAAGTGGGACGAAGGTGGAGAAGAGCCTTGCACGATCTGGCTGCCATGTGCTGTGGACGAGGAGGGAAGAGGACTTGCCATGGACCCATTGGCGGCCACGTTTTGGGCGCTCACCTGTTGGGGAGAACGGAATCCTGACTTGGAACGCGATCAACACGGCAGGCCTCTGGCTTCGGACATGCCGTGGTCGCATCACCCTGGAAGGGTGTTCTGTCATGGAACTGAATTGGAAGCCAGACTGCAACATCGTTGGCCTTGGTTGGAATTGATGTGGGTGGGCTTGCTTCGGAGTTGGGACGTCTCAATTCCTCGGGGGCTGAGATTTCAACCGACCGTGGATGTTGACGTCGCGTTCAAACACCTCGGTCGATCCCGTCTCAAGCACGTGGCGCTTCAAGTGCGAGACGCCTTGCTCGGACGATGGAACACCGTTCTGGAGCGCTTGCGTGTCGTCCGTGGTCTGGAGACGGACCCCTACGATACGTTCGGGTTTTTGCATGAGGTTCACAGTCAAGAGGCCTTGACCTGGTTCGTACTCGCTGCCGATCGGAGTCGTCCTTTTGACATCGGGTTGAACCCCGAACTCGACGTGCTCCCGAGCTTGGTGGAATCGCTGTCGAACCACGCAGGCAGC
Organism: Bacteroidota bacterium; assembly: GCA_027621555.1. Classification (GTDB taxonomy): domain Bacteria; phylum Bacteroidota; class Bacteroidia; order Flavobacteriales_D; family Sanyastnellaceae; genus UBA11663. The sequence goes on from JAQCBJ010000007.1 coordinate 39,764, forward strand.
GGAGACGTGTGTTGGCATCCGGGGTACAAGGCGATGAACGACTCTCACGTATGTCAGCGTGAGGCAAATCGGTTCTGGTCCTGGCCCTCCGCCAACCGCGAAATGATTCGTGCCCACTTTCTTCGAAGTGAACCATCGCGTGATTGGGTTCGATGGGAAGCCATGGGGGTGGCGCACGACGCTTCCCTTGGATGGGCGAGAGATGTGGGATTTCGTGCTGGAACAAGCCGACCGTTTCACGCCTACGATGTCGGGGAAGAGCGCGTCTTGGCGTTGAAGATTCACCCCGTAGCGATCATGGACTCGGCGTTGAAAGCGGGTTTGGGATGGAAGCCGGATCGAGCGGCCCAGGAGATGGACCGCCTGATGACGGTGGTTTCCGAGGTGGGAGGGGTTTGGATGTCGTGTTGGCACAACACCTCGGTCAGTGAAGTTGACGGGTGGAAAGGATGGCGCGCAACATACCTTCACATGGTGCAGTCTGCAAGGAGCCTTGCTTGACGTAATTTGGAGTCATGGAATCCGTGGAAATCACCCTAGTTGGAGCGGCGTTGTGGGGGCTCACGGCCATCGTCAAATTCGTGGTGACACCTTCGTTGATGGTGGCCGCAGGATTCAATTTCATGTCCGCGTGGTTGACGACGTCCTTGGGGGCCGCGGCAGGGGTCTGGGGGTTTTGGGATTTCGGAAAGTGGTTGTTTCGCTGGTTTGAGGAGCGTCTTGGTCCGAGGTCGGAGCGAGGAAAGCGCGTGTTTACACCACGCCGACGGCGCATTGTGCGCTGGAAGAACGCGATGGGTTGGCCGGGACTTTTGTGCATTTCCGGCCTCATTTCTGTGCCAGTGGCAGCGGTCGTGGGAGCCAAGTATTTCCGAGACCAACCCGCGGCCAAATTCCAACTCATGCTCGCGTTTGCCGCATGGGCGGCCTTGCTATCGTTTCTTTCGTGGGCCATCAAACAAGGATTGCTTTGAAACCTGCCCCCCTCTTCTTCGACCTCGATCACACGCTTTGGGACTTTGAATCCAATTCCCGGAATGCCCTGCGCGCCGGATTTGAAGAAGTGGGATTGAACAGGTTGGGCATCGAGAGTCCTGAGAGATGGATCGAAGCCTATGAGGCGGCCAACGAATGGTGTTGGTCTGAATTCCGACACGGCAGAATGGACAAGGAGACCCTGCGTGCGGAGCGGTTTCGTTTGGCCATGGAGCGAGTTGGTGTGACGCCGTCACCTTCAGTGGCCGAAAAGCTCGGCCAGCACTACATCGCCACGTCTCCCCACCAGACAGCATTGATTGAAGGGACCCATGAGGTGCTCGAAGCGCTTCTGGACCGTGGGCATGACATGTGGTTGTTGACCAACGGATTCGATGAGGTTCAGTACATTAAGGTGGAAAATTCAGGACTTCAGCCTTATTTCTTGGGCGTATTCACAAGCGACTCTCTGGGGGTGAAGAAGCCGCACAGCGAAGCCTTTCAGCGCTCGGCACAACGCGCCGGTGTGGCCATGGACGCTGGGGTGGTCATGATTGGGGACAGTTGGGAAAGCGACGTAGAAGGGGCCCAAAACGTCGGTTGGCGTGGTGTTCACTTTAACCCGTCAGGCGAGGTGCGGCCTGGCGCGTGGCGCACGGTGAGGACCTTGCGTGAATTGCTGGATTTGCCCTTGGAGGTCTGACGTACCTTCGGGACATGTCAGAAAAAGATCCAAAGGGGAAGCTGAACATCGAGCTGCCCGAAGAAGTGGCGACGGGGGTGTATGCGAATTTGGCCGTCATCACACACAGCCCAGCTGAGTTTGTGATGGACTTCATCCAGGTCATGCCGGGAATGCCGAAAGCGAAAGTGAGAAGCCGAGTGGTGATGTCGCCACATCATGTCAAGCGGCTGCTCGGCGCGTTGGCTGAAAACGTGCAACGCTTTGAGCAGCAGCACGGCCCCATTCAAGATCACGGTTCTTCCGATCCTGGAATGCCGCTGCCCTACATGGGACCTCAAGGGGAAGCTTAACGCCCCGCGACCCAGCTTCGGGATTCGCGGAACACGCCCAACACTTGGCCGTGCAGCTTGTCCTTCAGAGGAGGTAGGTTGACTCCTCGGCTGCCGTTGTGGGGGACGTGGCCTTGTTCAGGGTGGAACCACGTGAGATCGCAAGAAGCTCCTTTTGTCACGTTGGCGTTGTCCAAGGACAACACGTGCCTCGGTCCCGACGTCAACGAGCGTACAAGGGCGGCAGTGGCTTGCTCGGTGCTGGACGCTTCGGCCAGTCCGCTCAAGGCCAAGGCGAACGCTGAGGGCAGGCTGGCGACGCCTTCGGGACTCAGCATGAATTCGACGTCGTGGTGTTCCAAGTCTTCCGGGCGGTGGTCGCTGATGACCACGTCCACGGTGCCATCGAGGACGCCTTGTCGAAGTGCATCTCGGTCCGCTTTGGAGCGGAACGGAGACCGAACGCGTAGGGTGCCGACAAACCCACGCAAGTCCTCGTCGCAGTACGCCAAGTGCAAGGCTGTGGTTCCGCACGTTACGTTCAACCCGGCTTGTTTCGCCTTGCGCACCAACTCGACTCCAGCAGCGGTGGTGAGGATGGAAAAATGCAATCGGCCTCCTGCATACTTCAGCACGTCAAGATCTCTTGCCACGCGGAGCGTTTCAGCTTCGGAGGGAATGCCAATCAGGCCCATCTCGGTGCTGACGACGCCCTCGTGCATGAGTCCACCTGCATTGAGGTCGCGGTCAAGAGGGTCGTCGACGATGGTCTTCCCGTGAACTTCACCGTACGTGAGTGCGCGTTGCAGCACGCCCACGCGGTCGAGGGGCGCATCGTCCGTGAAGGCCACCGCGCCCGCCTCGCTGAGGTCGTGCATCTCGGCGAGTTGCTTGCCTTGAGCTTGTTCCGTGATGCAGGCCAGAGGCAGGGCTTGGGTCGGAATGCCTGATTGGTTGGCGCGCTCCGCCGTGGCCGCGAGGTTGCGCACGGCCACTGCGTGGTCTACGCACGGGTGGGTGCTTGGAAGCACAGCCACCGCCGTGAAGCCGCCTTGCGCGGCAGCCTTCAATCCTTGGCTCAGTCCTTCCTTCGTCTCTTCACCGGGCTCGCGAAAATGCGCTTGCCCGTCCACCCAACCGGCGCTGAGACAGCTTCCCTCCACGTGAAGGAGGGTGGCTTCAGGTGCATCGAGGGAGGGGGCGATGTCCGCGATTTGGCCGTGGTGCAACAGCACGTCGACCACCTTGTTGTGCCACGGACCTTGCGGGTCGAGCACACGTGTGGATTTTAGGAGAACAGCGTGTTCCATCGGCGGAGGAAGAGGGTTTCAAGGGCGAGCGCAATCAAGGCCGCGAGGAAAAAATACCACGCAAGTCGTTCGCCTGCAATGTGTTGTTCGACGAGGCTTCCTACTTGGTCTGCGGGTTGAGTCCAAACGGCGATGTCCGGCCAGCCCAAACTTGTCACGGTTTGGGTCCACTCGTCGGGAAGCCATGGGTCCAATTGGGATTCTTGCGGTTTGTGATTGAGCCCAAACGTCGCAACCAACTGGCCGTCGCGGCGCACCGCGTACGCGCCAGGATCGGCAAGGACGTTGCCCCAACCGAGACGGGTGCCGTCCGGTGTGGTGCGGACTTCAGGGACCACTTTCGAATTCGTTCCCTCGTCTTGACTGGACGCGCGCTCGATGAGCCAGGCGATGTCAGCATCGCGGTTGGAGGTGGAGTCGCGCCGAAGGGCCAACGTCAACGCTTGATCCCGTCCGAGCAGGAGTCGACGCCCTTGGGTTTGACGCGCTGATTCGGCCATGCGAAGCAGCGTGGGGACGAACAACCCGTGCCGCGTGAGGTTGCCTGTTTCCAAAGGGGTGCCAAGCAAGTAGATGTCACCTCGGCCCTCCGTTCCCCGAACCAAGCTCAAATACGACATGCCGTTGGCCGAGGCGATGAGTTGTTCTTCGGTGGAGGTCGACGTGCGGTCCAGAATGCGGTCGTACGTCGGCCAATCGACGCGCGAAGGGATGGAGCGGAAGACCCCGCGATACAAGGGGTGCGTCCAGCGGACCTCGGCCACCTGGCCTGGCGCGCGGACCCATCCACGCGAAGCCCGGAGTCCGAGGGATGTGCACAAGTCTGAAATCCCTGTCCCTGCGCTGTCTGGGATGACAAGCACGGCGCCACCACCGGCCACGAATTGCTCGAGGAGGGCAAGCGCACCGGTGGAGGGTCGGGTCAACGCGTCGGCCACTACCAAGTCATACCCAGCCAGCACTTGCGGGGAGGGGAGGGCGTCGCCGCGCTCCACCCTCAACGCAGGCCGGGCCGACTCCAGGGCTTGGTCTACGGATTGCGATGCCGCCCGGAAGGGGGTGGCGGGATCGGTCCAATGGAACACGTCCACCGCAGATTCCACGTCGTACCCGACGAAGTGCACGTCGTCAAATTGCACCGGTGCGTCTTCCAGCGCCACCTTCAAGCGGTGCGGCCCAGGCTCGCCGTGCGTGAAACGCAAAACCGTGTCGGTCGACAAACCTGGGACAAGGTTGAAACTTCCAATGGCCTCTGTGATTCCGTCGACGCTCAGGGTGAGGGGAAGCCCGTCCACGCCTTCGGCAGCGTCATGAGCGACGCGAACATGAAGGGCGGCGGGTTGGTCGCGCAGAGCGAGAGGGGCGTCAAACCAAACCGAGTCAATCCACACGTTGGGCACGGCGTTGGCCTGAATGGGCAGCACGTGCCACGCGACGCTGGTGTCGGGAACCGTGGACGTCCACACCTCGTGACTTGATTTCTGCAAGTCCGTGATCCAAAACGCGCGAGCTGTCGCGCCATCCGCCCGTCGGAATTGATCGAGGCTTCGTTGCATCACCGCGTCCAAATCCGGGGCGTGGTTGGAAAGCTGCGCGCCGGCGATGCGCTCAAGGGCTTCGGTCTGGGTCAGAAACCGTTGGTCTTGGCCTGAAAATTCACTCGTGAAGACGTGAAATTTGTCCGTTTCGTTGAAGGCCTCGACGAGCGCCGTGGCTTTTTGTTTGGCCTCTTGAATGAGCGGCCCCACTTCCCCAGAAGCCATCATGGAGGGACTTGTGTCGAGGTAGATGGACACCGCTTGACGCGCTGAGGCGACAGTGGTGTCTTCCGGCATGCGCATGGGATCGGCAAAGGCCAAAACCAAGGCCGCGAACGCCAACATCCGCATGGCGAGAATCAGCAAGTTGCGCAGCCGATGGCGGGACTGGGTCTCTTTTTGGACGTCTTTGAGAAAAGCGACGTTGGAAAAGGGAATGCGCTTGAAGCGCCTCAATTGCAGCAGGTGCAAGGCGACGGGAATGGCGAGCGCCAACAATCCCCAGAGTATGTCAGGCCTTCCCCACACGTGGCAAATTTAGCCCGATTTTAGCGGCATGGCACCGGAGGACGTCAAGGAGTTTTTGTTGGAGAAAGCGGACCAGTACGAGGTGCCCGATTTTTTGCCGCATGACCCTTTGTCGATTCCGCATCGGTATTCCGATCGACGGGACGTGGAAGTGGCGGCCTTTTTCGCCGCAACGTTGGCTTGGGGCAACCGCGTCTCCATTTTGAAAAGCCTCGACGGCTTGATGGCGCGCATGGACCACGCGCCAGGGGCTTTTGTGGAGGGACACGAACCGGGAGATTTGAGCGTCTTTGATGGATTCGTGCATCGGACCTTTCAGGCGGAGGACGCCCGCGGATTTGTGCGGGGCTTGTCGGAGTTGATGGCCGTTCACGGTTCGCTTGAAGCTGCGATGATGGCTGGGTGGAGCCAGCCCAGCCGTCCCGAAGGGTTGCGCAACGCGATCACGTCCTTTCACCATGCGTTCCTCGCGTGCAGCGGCGTGGCGCCGCGGACCAAAAAGCACGTCGCCAACCCCGCCGCCGGTTCGGCCGCCAAACGATTGAACATGTTTCTCCGATGGATGGTGCGGCCCTCTGCGCGTGGCGTGGATCTTGGCTTGTGGAAAGGCATTTCGCCGTCGGCGCTTCACATCCCGTTGGACGTACACACGTCCAACGTGGGCCGAAAGCTGGGGTTGTTGATGCGAAAATCGAACGACTGGAAGGCGGTGGAAGAATTGACAGCATCCCTGCGTGCCATCGATGCGGAGGACCCGGTGAGGTTGGACTTCGCGTTGTTTGGGTTGGGCGCGATGGAGGGCTTTTGAGGGAGATGCCTGACCTTTGAACCGTGAAGGTTCGCGACACACGAGACGGGAGCAAGACGCTCCACCGACCGGACTTGGAGGTCTTCTACCACAGCGTGCATGGCGCGTGGAGCGAGACGCGTCACGTGTTTGGCGAAATGGGGTTGGAGGCCGCGTTTCAACGGGTGCCACAAGGGCCAGTGCACGTGCTCGAGGTCGGGTTGGGAACGGGATTGAACGTGCTGGACGTTTGGTTGCGGGCCCAGGAACGCAAACGCGAGGTCGTCCTGCATAGCCTCGAGCCCCATCCCTTGTCGTGGAGCGAGGTGGAGGTGTTGAGGTACGATTCGTTGACGGGCGTTCCGAAGGACGTTTGGCGCGAGGTGCATGACCGGGGAGACTGGGCGGACGACTTCCTGAAATTCTCCCGGTGGCCACACGGCCTTTTTGAAGCGCCTTTGGAGGAGCAGCATTACGACGTCGTGCTGTTCGACGCGTTCGCACCGGCGGCGCAGCCCGAGCTTTGGACTCCACGCGCCATGGACCGGATGCGGTTGGCTTTGAAGCCGGGCGGCCAGCTTGTGACGTATTGCGCCAAAGGAGATGTCCGTCGCGCCATGGAAGAGGCGGGATTTGCCGTGGAACGCGTTCCCGGTCCTCCAGGAAAACGCGAAATGCTTCGCGCCACACGCGTGGATCGGCCCACAGGACGACTCAATGTCCGGGTGTACATGATGGTCACCCGCCAAGAGCCATCCACGGGAAAGCCGCAGGTGTTGGTTTCGTACGAACGTCTGCCCATGGGCGGCGTCATGAAGTTCCCTGGCGGAGGATTGGAGTGGGGAGAGGGCACGACGGCGTGCTTGCGCCGCGAGGCATTGGAAGAACTAGGGCAACCGGTGGAGGTCGAGCGTTTGGTTCACGTCAGCCAACGCGCCCACATCAGCTCGTTTGACCCCAACCAACAGGTGATCGCGGTGCACTACGCTGTACGCCTTGAGGGAGAGATCGTGTTCGAAGACGACGGCGTGTTGGACGATGTGTTTGGCAAGCGCGTTCCGATGATGCACCAACGGCTCGGCTGGCGCGACGTCCACTCGCTCGAAACGCGAGAGTTTCAATTTGCTTCCGATCGCGAAGCGTGGGATGCCTGGCGAGTTCAGGCTGCTGACCTCAGTTGAGCAGCCCCCAACGGTGCTCCACGCAGTCGTCGATGCGGCGGCACAGTTGCTCCGGCGTGAAGGTGCGCCACCCCATTTCGTTCAATTCGCCACCGAGCACGAAGTAGGAGTCCAAATCAATCGCCTGCATGTCCGCCAGCACGTGCTCCCTGAAATTCAACAGGGCAATCCAACCGTCGGCATCCATGACTTCGTCAAACCACTCTTCGTAGTACGCGTCGTCGCTGTGGTGGAAGTTCAGCACGTTCTCGCCAATCAGGACAAACTTCGAGATGCCGCCTTCCATCAACGGGTCGATGACCTCTCGCTTCAACAGCATGATGTCGTTGAACAAGCAGTCGTTCCATTCACCAATGAATTCCAGCACTGCGTACCCCTCGTCGTAGTCCGCGTAAAGCACCTTGGTGTAGAGGGTTTGGCTTCCAAACTCATCCCATTGCGGGTGGATGTAATGGTCGTAGACTTTCAGGTGATAGGCAAACTCGTTGTACACCCGGTTGTAGAACGGACTCTGCGGATCGTCGCTCGCGATGTAGTGGTTCCGCCACGCGTAGTAAGGCTCAAGCGCGTGCATGGGCTCAGCTTGCGTTGTGGGCGTCGACGGCGGCGCGCACGCTGCCGTGTTGTTCCAATTTCACCTGCGCTTGGGCCAAATCCAACCCCGTCGCCTCCGCCACCATCCGGGCGCCACGTTGGACAAGCTTGGCGTTGGTGAGTTGCATGTCCACCATGCGGTTGCCTTGGACGTGTCCGAGCTGGATCATCGCCGCGGTGGTGAGGCGGTTCAACAACAGCTTGGTGGCGGTTCCGGCTTTCATGCGCGTGGAACCCGTGACGAACTCGGGTCCAGTCACGGCAACGACGGGGTGGTCGCAGGCGTGAACGATGGCGCTGTCCGGGTTGCACGTGATGCATCCGGTAAGAACGCCGCGCAGCCGCGCTTGACGCAGGGCCCCAAGCACATACGGGGTTCGGCCACTCGCGGCAATTCCGACCACGGTGTCGCGATCGTTGATGTCTTGCGCCTCCAGATCCAGCCATCCTTGGGCTTCGTCGTCTTCGGCGCCTTCCACCGCGGCACGGATGGCCGCATCGCCGCCCGCCATGAGTCCCACGACAACATGTGGGGCGACCCCAAACGTCGGAGGGCATTCGCTCGCATCCACCACCCCAAGTCGTCCGCTTGTGCCTGCGCCCAAGTAAAACAAGCGTCCGCCTTGTTTCATCCGTGGCACGAGCTCGTTGAGGAGTCCCTCAAGCGCGGGCAAGGCCTTTTCCACAGCGGGTTGGACGGCGTCATCCACGTGGTGCATGGCGCGCAGCAATTCGGCGACGGACATCTCATGCAGGTTGTCGACGGGACCGGGTTGTTCGGTAGGGGGGAGTTGGTCGGACATGCTCCCTCAAATGTACAGGAGGAAACTGCGGGTCAGATTCCCGATTGAGACCAAATTTCCCACGCCTTTTCCGCCTGAAGACGGAGCATGTCCGCGCCGTTCAGGGCGTGCGCGCCTTGGCGTTTGGCCTCCTTCAACAACCGCGTTTCCGCAGGGTTGTAAATCAAGTCCACCACGAGGTGATCGGGGGTCAGGAAGGAAGTAGGGAAGGGCACCATTTCGTGGTCTTGAGGGTGCATGCCTACGGGCGTGCAATGGACCACGAGAAGATGGTGTTTGAGCACGAAAGCGTTCAACTCGTCGTAGCCCAAGGCAGGTCGGCCGTAGGCCACGGTTCCAGCGGTGCTGTTTCCTTGTCGCGACACGCCAAGGGCGTCGATGCCCAAAGAGGCAAGGACGTGATGGACCGCGGCAGCGCTCCCGCCTGTGCCCAGGACGAGCGCCCGCTCGTGCCGGTTGGCCAGGAAGGGTTGGATGGACCGTTGGAAGCCCCACACGTCCGTGTTGTGTCCCACCCAGCCGTCACCTTGGCGCACCAAGGTGTTGACGGCACCCAACGCCTGCGCCGCCTCCGACAGGTCGCTGAGAATGGGCAGGATGCTTCGCTTGTGTGGAACCGTCACGTTGAGCCCCGCCAGGTTGGGGTGCTGGGCCACCAGGTCGGGAAAATGTTGAATGTCGGGCAGGTCAAAGGCCCGGTAGGAGATCTCCGTTCGCCCCGCGCGTTTCAGAATGTCGGCGAACAGCGTCGGGCTTTGGGAATGGCCAATGGGGTGCCCCAGCACGCCCAGCAAAGGAGCGCCTGTGTTCATGCGCTCGCCTTCATGCCTCGCGCGTCTCCCCAGCGGTGCAGACCCCAAACCACCGCACCCCCCAACACCGCAAGCCCCACCACACTTGCCAATTCCACGCCCAGCGTTTCTGGCGCGACGTTTTCCAGAAGCCACTCCTCGCGCCCGTCGCTGTGGGTGTACAGCGGTCGCACCTGAACTTTCCACGGCCACAGGGCCTGGAGAGAGCCGACCAGGAATCCGGTGAGGATGGCGAGGGTCGGACGGCGCTTGGCTTCGAGCAGCCACTTGAGCACCCGGCTGAAGGCCAGCAAGCCCAAGACAGCCCCCGCACCGAAGGCCGTGATTTTCGTCAAGTCTAGCGTTTTGACGGCCAGCAACACCGGCGCATACGCCCCAAGAATCAACAGCAAGAAACTTCCAGAGATCCCGGGCAACAGCATGGCGCAGATGGCCAACATTCCAGCAGCGACCAAAAAGGCCGGATGTGCGGATTGCACCAGCGGTGGAAGCGAAGTGATGAAGCCTGCCACGGCACACCCGACAGCCGCCCAAACCCAAGCATCCAGTCCCCAGCCTCCAACGTGCTTGCCGACGAGTGGCACGGAGGTCGCCACCAGCCCCACAAAGAAGGCGCGAAGCAGGGTGGGCTCATGCTCAAGCAACCAATGGAGCGGGGAGGCAAGCGACACGATGGCGGCGCCAATTCCGAGGGCCAAGGCGAGAAGGAACGGCCCGTTCACGGCAACCCAAGCCCCACGCAGGTCACCTTTCAAAACGGCCCTCAGGCCGTGGCCGCTCAAAGCGGCCAAACTGTTCAGCAGTGGGTCGTAAATGCCTGCAATGAAGGCGACAGTTCCTCCGCTGACTCCGGGCACGAGGTCGGCCATGCCCATGGCGAAGCCTTTCGCCGTGACCGACCAGGGCCACTTCATGCCACGTCGAGGTTGGGGTCAATTTCCTCTGCCCACGCTCGGATTCCTCCTTCGAGGTTGTGGATGTTGTCAAAGCCGTATTGCTGGGTGAGTGCATGGGTCACAGCTGCCGAGCGTGCGCCTGAACGGCAATGCACCACCACAGGGATGTCCTCGGGGATGTCCGCGAGTCGCTCAACGATGTCTTCCATGGGGATGTGGACGCCGTCAATGTGGCTGACCTCACGTTCGTAGGGTTCTCGGATGTCGAGGAGCATGTGTTCCACACCATCCTTCCGCCAGGCAACGAGTTCTTGGACCGTGATGCTCTTCATGACGTCAGTCGTCGGCAAGGATTTCGTCGTCGGGGATTTGGCGAACGCCTTCGGCCATGGCCTCCGGAAGGTGGTCGAAGAACGTGTCTCCGCGCAATCCGAGGCGCAAGCACTCGAGCGGAATCACGTCATGTGGACCGATGTTGCCCAAGTTGACGTTGGCTCCGAATTGTTTCAAAAACCAAACCTGTTGCGGCTTTTGCGGAGCTTCCCACAGGATGTCCTCCTGCTTCACTTTCGCCAAGATGCGTCGAACCAATGCTGTGTGCGCCGTGCCGTTGGGCCTGTAAATCCCAACGTTGCCACTTTCACGTGCCTCGGCGATGACCTTCCAGCTTCCCGCCTCCAATTCTTTTTCCATCATGGTGGTCCACTTGTTGGGGCTGATCAAAATGCCGGCCTCTTTCGATCCCACTTCACTCAACACGCGGTAGCGCTTGGAGAGGCGTTGGATCATTTCGCATTTGTCATCTTCTTCAATGACCATCGAGCCGTCACTGACCTCCACCGTTTCGAGCCCCAAGTCATCCACAAACCGCAGGAAATCGTCCAGTTGCTTCCGCACGAAATACGCCTCAAACAGCGTACCCCCGGGGTACACCATCAACCCGGCATCGTGGTAGAGTTTGATTTTCTCCTTGACGTTGGGGGTGACGACGGAGGTGCCAAAACCGAGTTTCAGCAAATCCACTTTGTCTGCGTTGACTTCCAAAAAGTCCTCGGCCTGCCGCAAACTGAGTCCTTTGTCCATGACCATGGTCAAACCCGATTCACGGGGCTTTGCAGTACGCTCCGGCAGGTGGTTGAGGTTGTGATTCATTCTTCAGGGTTTCATGCGTGCGTACCGGCTGGCCACACGCGGGTCGTCGAGGAGGCCTGGGTAGGTCTCGAGCAACCGGTTCATGCCATCGTAGTCCGACATCAAGAGGTGGTCGAGGAGCCGCAGGGCTTCTCCATCCATCCGCAGGGCGAACAGGCTGACAAATTGTTTGTACCCCAACGACGTTGAGGTGGGTGGGACGTGCTCGAAAGCATTGTCGAGCAGGTTCAAAGCTTCTTCGTGGGCTTCGAGAATTTGCATGTTGTCCACGCGTTCTTCCCACGCTTCGAGGTGTTTGGGGTTGCGCTCCAGCAACTGCACCAAACAGGTGTCGGCGTCTTCGTGCCGCCCCAACTTCTTCAAGACCGTGGCCATCATGAGCAACGTGTCTTCGTGGTGGGGATGCAGCAACAGGGCTTGGGCGAAGTGCTCCAAGGCCGCGTTCCAATCTTCTCGCAGATCGTCCAGCACCCCCAACCCCACGTGCGCTTCGAGGAAATGAGCGTCGAGCTCAAGGCATTGCATGTAGTACTGCTCCGCTTCGTCGAGGTTGCCCAAGTGTTCGAGGCATTCGCCCATGTAGCAGAACGTGCTGGGTTGTGGCGCGTCGATCAAAAGTGTCTCGCGATGCACTTCCAAGGCATCTCCAAACCGTTCCAAGGCCGTGAGGGCCTCGGCTTTTTGGTGGTAGGCTGGCGCAAAACTGTCCTCAATGGCGATGGCAAAGTCGTAGGCATTCACCGCTTCCTTGTACTTGCCAAGTCGCTGGTGCGCGTTGCCCAGGTTGTACCAAGCTGCAAAGCTGTAGGGGTGGTCGTCGAGGTATTGGGTGTAGAACTCTGCGGCTTCTTGGATGCGTCCTTCTTTGTCCAAACAGAATGCCAACTCGTACAACGCCGTTTCGTTGGAAGGGTCCTCCTTCAAAGCCTTGAGCAAGATGCGCACCGCCTGTTTCCACTCGCCCATGTTCTCGTGCTCGAGAGCCACGTCGATGTAAATGTCCTTCTTCAACTCCTCATCGGCGAATTCGAGGACCGCGTTGAAGTGCTGAAGCGCCAACGTGTGCTCGTGCATCTGGCTGTAGATGTTCGCGAGCGTCAAGTGGATCTCCTCGTTTTGAGGTTCAAACGAAAGGAGGTTCTTGAGACGTGGAATGGCTTGAACGTGTTTGCCATTGCTGGCGAGGATTTGGGCCTCGCGGAGCTGGAGAGACAAACTCTCGGGATACAGCCCACTGGCGTAGTGATGCACCTGTTGGGCCTTGCGCACGGAGCCGCGCTCGAGGTAGTGCTCAATGAGCATCTCGAGGTCGTCGTGGTCGAAGAACCTTGAATCTCCCGCTTCCACCATGGCTTCAAAGGCCTTGGCGAGGGCGAGGATCTGGTCTTCTTCTTGGTGTGGACGTCCTTCGTCGTGCATTCCCTCCTAAAGTACAGCGCAAATGTCGGAAGAAAAGGCAGGGGAAAGGGTGGATTTTGAACAGGATTCGTGGAAAAAAAGCAGCAACGCAGTCGGGAGGCATCTCAGCAGGTCGGCCGAGGGCGTCCCTACCTTGCGCGCATGTTGATTGCGTCGATTTCGGGAATCCGAGGAACAGTGGGGGGTCGGGCTGGCGAGGGCCTGAGTCCGGCAGATGTGGTTCAGTTCGCCAGCGGCTACGGAGCCTGGGTGGTGGAGCAGCGTCCAGGCACGGGTACGGACCGGCCTCGCGTCGTGGTGGGGCGAGATGCCCGGTTGTCCGGACCGTGGGTGCGCGACGTGGTATGTGGCACGTTGAATGCCCTGGGCCTCGACGTCATCGACCTCGGCTTGAGCACGACGCCGACGGTGGAACTGGCGGTTCCAGGCCTGAAGGCGGACGGCGGTTTGATTTTGACAGCATCCCACAACCCCAAGCAGTGGAACGCCCTCAAACTTCTGAACGCGGAAGGCGAGTTTCTGTCGGCTGCCGCCGGAGACAGGGTGTTGGCCTTGGCGAAGGCCGGTGTGACCTACGCCGGGGTGGACCAAACGGGCGTGACCACAACAGACGATTCTTGGTTGGGTCGCCACGTGGAGCATGTGCTCGGCCTGGATTTGGTCGACCGGGAATCGGTGCGTGCCGCGGGGTTGAAGGTCGCCGTCGATGCAGTGAATTCGTCGGGCGGTGTGGCCGTGCCTTTGTTGCTCGAAGCTCTGGGGGTGGAGGTGGTGCCTGTGCACTGCGAACCCACGGGCCACTTCGCTCACAATCCTGAACCGCTCCCAAAGCACTTGACGGATTTAACGGCCGCAGTGATGGAGGGAGGATGCGATTTGGGCATCAGCGTGGATCCGGACGTGGACCGCTTGTGCTTTGTTTGCGAAGACGGCAGCTTCTTTGGAGAGGAATACACGTTGGTGGCGGTGGCCGACCACGTGCTCGCCCACACCCCGGGCCCGACGGTCAGCAACCTGAGCAGCACGCGAGCCTTGAGAGAAGTGAGCGCACGTCACGGATGCGCCTACACGGCGTCCGCTGTCGGGGAAGTGAATGTGGTGGCCCAAATGCGCGCCACACAAGCCATCCTCGGTGGAGAAGGCAACGGGGGCGTCATTTACCCCACGTCGCACGCGGGCCGAGATGCGCTCGTGGGCATTGGCTTGTTCTTGACTCACCTCGTTTCCAAGGGGGTGGCGTGCAGTGAATTGCGCTCAACCTACCCCGATTTCCACATGGTCAAGGATAAAATGCAACTCCCCAACGTGGACGTGGATGCCGCCCTGTCAGCCCTTCGGGCGGACGTGTCGGACGCCGAGGTCAATGACGTGGACGGGGTGAAGTTTGATTTGGCGGAAGGGTGGGTTCACCTTCGGAAGAGCAACACGGAGCCCATCATTCGCATTTACGCCGAAGCGGCCTCGCCCGAAGCGGCCCAAGCCTTGGCAGATCGATTTGCGTCACGCCTCCGCCACCACCTCGAAAGCGCGCCAAGCCTTGCGTAAATTCGTCGGACCATGACGCACGCCTACTTGGACAACGCCGCCACCACACCTGTCGCCCCCGAGGTGGTGCAAGCGATGATGGAAGTGTATCAAACGGTGCACGGCAACCCTTCCTCCACACACGCCCCAGGCCGAAAGGCGAAGGCGTTGGTCGAGACCAGCCGTCGAAGCATTGCGTCGCATCTGGGTTGTCCTCCGAGGACCATTTGCTTCACGTCGGGAGGTACCGAGGCAGACAACCACGCCATTCAGGCCGCGGTGGCTTCGCTTGGGGTGCGACGCATCATCACCTCTGCCGCGGAGCACAGCGCCGTGGTCAAGGCGTCCTCCGCTGCTGGAGAGTCCCAGCACGTGGACGTCGTTCACGTGCAGCATTTGCCCGATGGGCAGGTGGACTTTGCGGACCTCGAACGCTTGCTCAAAGAGACGGACACACCAACGCTGGTGTCGCTGATGCACGCCAACAACGAAGTGGGCGTGATGGTGGACCTGGCTCGGCTGAGCGCGGTTTGCCGTGCCCAAGGCGCGTGGATTCACAGCGACACCGTGCAATCCATGGGTCACTACCCTTTGGACTTGGGGACCATGGATGTGGATTTTCTCACGTGCAGCGCGCACAAATTTCACGGACCAAAGGGTGCGGGATTCCTGTACGTCAACCCCACGCTTCGCATTCATGGAATGATTGTGGGGGGTGGGCAGGAACGGATGCTGCGGGGAGGAACGGAAAACGTCGCGGGCATTGTGGGGTTGGCGAAGGCGTTTGATTTGGCCTTTGAGCACATGGCGGAGCACGAAGCTCACATTCGGGCCTTGAAGCGCCGGATGGCAGAAGGGTTGAAAGGCTGCGTGCCTGGGGTGGTGTTCAACGGCGAATCTGACCGAGAAGATCGGCTTTACACCGTGCTGAATGCCAAATTCCCCAACCACCCCAACGGGGGCATGGCGGTGTTTTTGCTCGATTTGGAGGGCATTGCTTGTTCAGGAGGAAGTGCTTGTTCGAGTGGCGCGACGCTGGGGTCTCACGTGCTTCGGGCACTGGGCTTTCACGAACCAGACAAGGCAAGCATTCGCTTTTCCTTCTCACGGTACACGACCGAATCGGACATCGATCGCGCGCTGGAGGCGGTCGGCAAGGTGTTCGCCTCGGTGGAGCAGCCCGCATAGAGCGAATCGCAACGTTCCTGAACGTCTCCTTGCTTACCTTAGGCCGTCATGCCGGCCAACCGAATTTTTCACCGACTCATCGTGGCGCGAATGCCCCACATTGGCTGGGCCCAATCGCGGCCTGCAGATGCCCAGCGAGGGGTGTACCTCGGGTTGATTCACGCCTTGGCTTCGACGAAATACGGCAGGGAATTGGGCATCCAAAGCCCTCATGACGTGGGCAAGCGGAAGGACTTTGTGCGCAAGGTGCCGGTGGTCACGTACGACGAATTGAAGCCATGGATTGCGCGCGCTCGAGAGGGCGAAAGCAGTGTGCTTTGGCCTGGTGTCACCAAGTGGTTCGCCCAAAGCTCCGGCACCACGAGCGACCAATTCAAGTGGCTCCCTGTGACGAGCGACTCGCTCCACGAAGGGCATTACAAAGGGGGAAAGGACTTGTTGGCGCAGTTTTGTAACCAAGTCCCGGAAGCCCAATTGTATCAGGGGAAACACCTGATTCTTGGCGGGTCGAGCTCCCTCGTCAAGGAAGGAGGCCACGCGCTCAAAGGGGATCTGAGTGCCATCATCGTGCGGCACCTTCCTCCGTGGTGTGAGGCCCGGCGAACCCCAAGTCGGGACATCGCGTTGATGGACCGATGGGAGGAAAAAGTGGAAGCCATCGCCGAAGCGACGTTGCACGAGGACGTGCGCATTCTGGCGGGCGTACCAAGCTGGATGTCTCTGGTCGCGCAACGCGTGCTGGAGAAGTCAGGAGAGACCAATTTGCGAGCAGTTTGGCCCAACCTGTGGTTGTACATGCACGGCGGAGTGGGATTCGCCCCTTACCGAGACACGTTCCAAAACCTCATCCCGAACGTGCCGGGCAAGCCCCCCATGCACTACCTCGAGACGTACAACGCCTCCGAGGGCTTTTTCGCCTACCAGGACGACCTCAACCGCGACGACATGGCCTTGCTCATGGACCACGGCATCTACTACGAGTTTGTGCCAATGGAAGAACTTGGCAAAAGCCACCCAGATGCTCTTGAATTCAGGGAAGTGGAAGAGGGCCAAACCTACGCCCTCGTGATCTCCACCAACGCGGGCTTGTGGCGTTACCTCGTCGGCGATTTGGTGACGGTGACTTCGAAAATTCCGCTTCGCATTCAAGTGTCGGGCCGCATCTCGTCCTTCCTCAATTTGGTCGGGGAAGAAGTGATGGAACAGCAAACGGATCGCGCCCTGGCCGACGTGTGCTCGGAGTTGGGCACGCAGGCGTACAACTACATCGCGGGCCCTGTGCTGGACGACTTTGGCAAGCCGGTTGGGCACCGCTGGGTGGTGGAGTTCCAAGCGGGCCACATGCACCCCCCTGCGTCTTCATTGGGGAAGCGTCTCGACGCGGCCTTGCAGGCATTGAACGGGGACTATAAAGCGAAACGGACCGCAGATTTGGCCTTGATGCTACCTGAGGTGAAGGTTGTGCCTTCGGGAACGTTTGACGGGTGGCTTCGAAGCCGCAACCGGTTGGGAGGCCAGCACAAGGTGCCGAGGTTGACCCACCACGAATCCACCGTTTTGGAAGTCCTCGAGGCCGGAAAACGAGAGTTATCCCCAACCTGTTGACGTTCCTTGTGTGGGCGCAGCGTCCGTCCTACTTTGGTCTTCCGTTTTTGAACCCAACCAAAACGACGAAGACGTCATGCATCTCGCCATCGCAGGAAACATCGGATCAGGAAAAACGACCCTGACCACGCTGTTGGCCAAACACTACCGCTACACGCCTCACTTCGAACAGGTGGACGACAACCCCTACCTGAACGACTTCTACAAGGACATGACGCGGTGGTCCTTCAACTTGCAGATTTACTTCTTGCGCTCGCGGTTCGCGCAGCTCATTGAGATGAAGAAAAAGGGGAAGCCCATCATCCAGGACCGCACGATTTACGAGGATGCGAACATCTTTGCGCCCAACCTCCAAGCGATGGGCCTGATGACGTCTCGCGACTTTGAGAACTACCTCTCGCTGTTTGAACTGATGGAGGAGTTTGTCACGCCGCCGGACTTGATGGTGTACTTGCGCGCATCGGTTCCGACGCTCGTGGCTCAAATTCAAAAGCGTGGCCGCGAGTACGAGGAAGCCATTCGTTTGGATTACCTCAACCGCCTCAACGAGCGCTACGAGGCGTGGATCAGCACCTACACGAAAGGAGAGTTGTTGATCATCGACGTCGACAACAACAACTTCCACGAGGACAAAGAGGATCTCGGAAACATCATCACCTCCATTGACGGGAAGCTGAACAACCTGTTCAGTTGATCCTGAGAATTCGGTCCTCATTTGGAGCGATCAGCTTCGTTTCGTCGCACAAAAAAAGGCCCGCCAAGTGCGGGCCTTTTTCATGCTCTTTCGGAAGGGTTACATGACGGGGACGCCAATGACTGAGAACCCAACCGACACCTCGTCCTTGATGAACCAATCGAGCTTGTCGTCGAAGGTCTTGGAGTGGTAGGTGATGTCGTGCTTGGTGCGGTCCAAGTTGAACTTGCCTTGGATGGCCAAGCCCGTTTGGTTTCCTGGAATTTCCGCCTCAACGAGCTGCACGGGAATGCTGTAGTCCACAGCCTTGCCGTTCATCGTCAACGTGCCATTCAAGACGTTGGAACCGCCTTCTTGCACCACCCCAGTCACTTTGAGGATCGCCTGAGGGTGGGCCTCCACATTGAAGAAGTCTCCTGAACGGAGGTGGCCTTCGAGGTTCTCTTTGGATTCGCCTGTGAGGTCGGTCACTTCAATCTGAGCCATGTCGAACACGACCATGCCCGCAGCAATGCTGCCGTCGACCACGGCGAACTTGCCATTTGCGATGGCCATGGTTCCTTCGTGGCCTTCGCCGGTGAGCTTTTGGGCAGACCAGGTCACGCGGGGCTTCACCTTGTTGATCACGTACGTGCCGTCCGCGATGCTCAACGTGGCGGCTGCGCCGGCGGCCGTGGTGGTGTCGTTGGCGGGAGCTTCGTCGTGCGAGGCTTCGCCGCACGCGACGAGCAACGTGGCTACCGCGAGGAGGGGAAAGAAAAACTGCTTCATGGAATTCATTCGTTGACGTTGGCAACAATTTCAGTGCGGTCCGTGTTCACTTTCGCATCCTCGGCGTGGCCTTCGCTGTGGCCTCCTCCCAAGATGGGGGCGATGACCAAGCCGACGAGGCACGTCAACTTGATGAGGATGTTCATGGAAGGTCCTGAGGTGTCCTTGAAGGGGTCACCCACGGTGTCGCCGGTCACGGCTGCTTTGTGGGCGTCCGAGCCCTTGTACGTCATCTCACCGTTGATTTCCACGCCGGCTTCGAAGGACTTCTTCGCGTTGTCCCACGCACCGCCCGCGTTGTTTTGGAAGATGGCCCAAAGCACGCCGCTCACAGTCACACCAGCCATGTAGCCGCCGAGAGTCTCAGCCGCCCAAGAAGCTTCCGCACCCAACAAGAGGGGCACCAATCCGATGATCAACGGGAAGAGGATGGTCATGGCGCCAGGCAGCATCATTTCCTTCAACGCAGCTTGGGTGGAGATGTCCACGCACTTGCCGTATTCAGGTGTGCCCGTGCCTTCCAAGATTCCAGGAATCTCTTTGAATTGACGACGGACTTCCTGCACCATTTCCATGGCGGCCTTGCCAACGCTGTTCATGGCCAAGGCCGAGAACACCACAGGGACCATGCCACCGATGAACAACGCTGCGAGCACGTTCGCCTTGAAGATGTTGATGCCTTCAATGCCGGTGAACTCGACGTACGCGGCAAACAACGCCAAGGCTGTCAGCGCCGCAGAGGCGATGGCGAAGCCTTTGCCGATGGCAGCCGTGGTGTTGCCCACAGAGTCAAGAATGTCCGTGCGTTCACGCACTTCCTCAGGAAGTTCGCTCATCTCCGCGATGCCACCTGCGTTGTCGGCAATTGGTCCAAACGCGTCAATGGCGAGCTGCATGGCCGTGGTGGCCATCATGGAGCAAGCGGCGATCGCCACCCCGTAGAATCCAGCAAACTCGTAGGCTGCGTAAATCGCGGCAGCAAAGAGAAGGATGGGGCCGAAGGTGGAGATCATGCCCGTGGCGAGACCTGCGATGATGTTCGTAGCCGCACCCGTCGAGGATTGCTGTACGATGTCGAGAACGGGCTTCTTTCCGAGTCCAGTGTAGTACTCCGTCATGTACGAAATCGCACCGCCCACCACGAGGCCGACGATGACGGAGTAGAACACGTTCATCGAGCTGAACGTGCGGTCCCCTTCGCCAAAGAATTCCATCGTGAGCTCAGCGGGGAGCATGATGTCGACGAGGAAGTAGCAGGCAATCGCTGTCAAGATGATGGATCCCCAGTTGCCGCGGTTCAAGGCCGCCTGCACTTGGGCTTCCTTGGCATCGTCGCCGACACGAATCACTTGAGCTCCAAGGATGGAGAACACGATGCCGAGGGCAGAGATCACGAGTGGCAACAAAATGGTGGACATTCCTCCGAAGTCGTCGGAAATGCTTCCTCCCATGTCGCTGATCACGTAGTTGCCGAGCACCATGGCCGCCAACACCGTCGCCACGTAAGAGCCAAACAAGTCGGCGCCCATTCCAGCCACGTCACCCACGTTGTCGCCCACGTTGTCGGCGATGGTGGCGGGGTTGCGGGGGTCGTCCTCAGGAATGCCTGCTTCCACCTTGCCGACGAGGTCGGCACCGACGTCTGCAGCCTTCGTGTAGATGCCGCCGCCCACTCGGGCGAACAGAGCAATGCTTTCTGCACCCAGCGAGAATCCGGCGAGGGCCTCGAGGATGATGGTCATCTTCTTCACAGATGTCGCTCCCGTTTCAACTACGTCTCCGCCCATCCATCCGAGAAGGAGGATGAAGAGGGCGCTCAAACCGAAGACCGCGAGGCCGGCCACGCCAAGCCCCATCACCATGCCGCCCGTAAAGGAGACCTTCAACCCTTCGCTCAAGCTCGTGCGAGCCGCTTGCGTGGTCCGAACATTGGCTTGGGTGGCGATGCGCATGCCGATGTTTCCGGCAAGGGCCGAGAACACGGCGCCGATGACAAAAGCGACCACGATGAACCAGTGGGTGGTTTCCACCATGGAAGACACGAGGCCGAGGAGAGCGCCTGCCACCACGACGAACACGGCGAGGATGCGGTATTCGGCGCTCAGAAACGCGAGGGCTCCTTCGTGAATGTGCTGAGCGATTTCGCTCATGCGAGCTTCTCCGGTG
>JAQCBJ010000045.1 GCA_027621555.1 Bacteroidota bacterium
GAAGGAGTCGATGCCACCCCCCGGGGGGGGAGTGGATTTCACCTCACTCCGAGGAGTGAAATGACCATCTTCTTGCGAAGATGGATTTGGGCTGCTGCATCAAGTCAAAGAACGTTGTATCGATTCAGGGCCGAGGCCCATCGTTGATGGCTTTTCTTTCAAAGCGGACGGCAAAGGTATGGAGTCTTTTTAAACCACCAAGGGATTGATGGTTTTTTTTTCGACCGACTTCACCGTCTGATTTGTCAAAGAGTTTCGCCTTCCTTCGAAAGCGGCCGCAAAGGTAGTCCGTTTGTTTCATCCACCAAACGATGGGGAAACTTTTTTTGGCTGCCTTGCCAACCGTCTGTCAAGAGTGAATCACCTTCCGTTGAAAGCGGGCGCAAAGGTAGTGCATCTCATTCTCCCCCCACAGAAGAACTCAGTTTTTTTCAGACTTTTTTTCGAGGAGGAAGGCTAAGTCGTTGAATAGATGAGACATGGCTTTCTGATCTGTGCCGTCATAAAAGCCCCTTAAGCGCCCTTGGTCGTCGACAAGCACCATGTTCTCGGTGTGCACAAAGTCCTGAAATCCGCCGTCTCCTTCGTCCAAACACGAGAAATACGACTTGCGCGCCAAAGAATAAATCTCGGATTTGGGGCCTGTGAGAAACCACCAGAGGTCGGAGTTGGCTCCGTGTTTGTCGGCATAGGCCCGCAACACGGACACGCTGTCCGCAGCGGGGGTGACGCTGTGACTTAAGATTTGGACTGGAGCCGATGGATCCAAACGGTCGTGAACGCGTTGGAGGTTCTTCGTCATTAACGGACAAATGGTCGCGCATCGGGTGAAGAAGAAGTCGACCACGAGGATTTGGCCTTGAACGTCCGCCAAGGTGACGGTGTCTCCCAGGTGATTGATCAACTCGAAATCAAGGATCCGGTGGTCCTCTGCACGCATGGCGGAGGGATCCACCAATGCAGGGTTCAATTCAGAGGGCTGGTAAACGGGCAGATCCTTCTCGGGGCGGAAGTACATGAAATAGGCCACGATGACTGCAGTGACAAAGATGAAGGCAAAGGACAAGATGCGCGTCATGGCATTGGAGGGATGGGGCGTTGAGCTTACAGTTGTGAGATGACATGCACTCGCACACCGTCAATGTAGGTGGCCTGAATCTCGGACGACATGACGTCGTGGGGATCGGCCATTTGGATCCAGTTGCGGTCGACCACGACGAGGTCCGCCCTCTTCCCTACCTCGATCGAACCCACTTCGCCTTCCATGCGGCTGGCCAAGGCGGCCCAAAGCGTCATGCCCAACATGCATTGATGGGGTGACAAGGCTTGGTCCAGGTGAAAGCCCTCCTGAGGATAGCGCTCGGCGTCCTGGCGGGAGACTGCCGCCAAGAAGGTCTTGCGAGGATCGATGTCCTCTACGGGAAAATCCGTCCCAAGAGGAAGCATGCCCAATTGACCGAGCAGATCCGCGTAGGCATAGGCTCGACGGATGCGACCCCGGCCGAGACGCTGCCCTGCCCAGTACATGTCGGAAGTGGCGTGCGTGGGCTGGACGGAGGGGACGATGCTCGAAGGTCCAAACCTGCCCATGTCGTCGGGATGGATGACTTGAGCGTGCTCGATGCGCCAACGGCGATCGTTGGGGCCGCCCAGCACGTTCTCGTACGCACTCAAGACGATGCGCGCCGCCGAATCTCCAATGGCGTGCGTGGCGGCTTGGAATCCGTCTCGATGAATGCGTTCGAGCTGGGCCTCGTATTCGGGAATGGACTGAAGAAGCAGCCCGCGGTGGCCGGGGCGGTCGTCGTAGGGTTCGAGGAGGGCTGCGCCACGTGAACCGAGGGCTCCGTCCATGTAGAACTTGAACGACTCGGCGACGAGGCGAGGCGTCCTCCAGCCTCCACGTTCCGACATGGCCACGAAGTTGGCCTCGGTGGGGTTCGCCATCGCGACAACGCGCAGTTGCAGGTCGCCCGTCTTGTGGAGGCTGTCGAGGAGGGCGATGTCCTCCACGTCCAGTCCCGCGTCCGTGACGGTGGTCAATCCAGAGGCAACAATGTTGCGTTGGGCGAGGAGGAGCGCCTGGGTCTTTTGGGCCGCACTCGGTTGGGGGATGCGTGAAAGGAGGGAGTCGGCGGCGCCGTCGATAAGCACTCCCGTGGGGGTGCCGTCCTCTCGTCGCAGGATTTCGCCGCCGGGAACGCCGTTGGAATGCAGGAGGCCGGTTTGGGCAAGGGCGACACGGTTGGCCAACACCGCGTGACCGTCAATGCGCTGCAAGGCGACGGGTCGGTCGGGAAACAAGGAGTCTAGGTCGATGCGGTCGGGAAACGCTGGGTTGGGCCAGTCGTTTTGATCCCACCCCCTGCCACGGACCCACGGATCGTTCGAGTTGGCGTGGTCCGACCGAAGGCGGTCGAGCACCTCCTCCCACGAGGACGTGCCGACCAGGTCCGTGTGAGCGAGGTTCAAGGCGTAGCCGAGCAGGTGGCTGTGCGCGTCGATGAGGCCCGGGTACACCGTGGCTCCTGTCAGGTCATGCACCTGAGCGCCGCGATACGCGTTGAGGATCTGGTGTTCTTTGCCGATGGCGACGATTTGGCCTTGGTGAATGGCAATTGCTTGCGCCTGGGTACCTGCTCCATCCAAACACACCACATGCGCGTTGTGAAGGACGAGGTCGACAGGCGTCTTCGCAAAACGGCATCCCCACATCGAGGAAAGAGCAAAAAGTACGAGGAGGGAAAAAGGGGTGCGTGAAGACATCATGTGTTGCGGTGCAGGTGGTGCGCACTCGCTTGGGCGGTGGGCATGATGACCAAATCGTTGACGCACACATGTGGGGGACGCGAAAGCACAAACTCCACCGCTTCGGCAATGTCCTGCGCCAACAGAGGATCAAATCCTTGGTAGACCGCGTCGGCCGCTTCCTGGTCCCCCTTGAACCGGACCACGCTGAATTCCGTCTCGGCAGCGCCAGGGCAGATTTGGCTGACCCCAATGCCGCGGTCCACGAGGTCGATCCGCATGGCTTGGGACAAAGCATCTACCGCGTGTTTCGACGCACAGTACACGTTGCCTCCCGCATAGACTTGCTTACCCGCAATGCTGCCCATGTTCACCATGCGCGACCCGGAGTGCATGTATGGCACGCACGCGCGCGCGAGGAAGAGCAACCCCTTCACGTTGGTGTCGAGCATGCGGTTCCAATCGTCATCCAAGCCTTCGTCGAATGGTCCCTTCCCCACGGCAAGTCCCGCGTTGTTGACGAGTGCTGCGAGCGGTGTCCCCCCTTCTCCTTCGGAAATGCCCGCCGCTTGCATCAACGTTCGAACGCCGCAATCGGTGGCTTCTCGGTCACGCATGTCCCAGACCTCGACGTGTACGGAAGCGCCCAAAGTGACGCATTCTTGAGCGACGGATTGCAGACGTTCTTCTCGGCGGCTGGTCAGCAAGAGGTTCCAACCTGCGGAGGCCAGAAGTTTGGCTGTGGCTTCCCCAAACCCGGAAGAAGCACCAGAAATCAACACCCAAGGTCGGCTCATGAACGAGGCTTTTTGAATTGGTCGGCTTTGCTGCCTTTGTACATCGAGAATCCCGCCCATCGGCACTCCAAGGCGCCATTGAAAACGGGAATGCGTTTGTGCGGGCGCAGGCCTACGCGCTTCAGGGCTTCGTCGTTGGACGAGATGATCCACGCGTCGAATCCGGGCCAGTGAAATTTGAGGCGATCTCCAATTTGCTCATAGAGCCCCACCACATCTCCAGGGTCCATGCGTTCACCGTACGGTGGGTTCAACACGATCATCCCCCCTTCGGTTCTCGGTTCCAGCTTGAAAAAGTCCACCTGCTTGACATCCACCAACTCCTCGACGTCGGCACCTTCGAGGCTTTCCATCGTTTGGCGCACGGCGCCAGGATGTTGGTCGGAGGCGAAAATTTGGGTGGGGACGGGGTGAATGTTCGCCATGGCCTCCGCGCGCACCTCCTTCCAGATTTGGGGGTCGAAGTCACTCCAATCCATGAACGCAAAGTGCTTTCGCCCCGCTTGGATGGGAAGGCCTGAGGCCCAAAGCGCGGCCTCGGTCGAAAACGTCCCGGAACCGCACATGGGGTCGTAGAGCGGGGTTCCCGGACGCCACCCGCTGAGGGCAAGGAGGCCGGCCGCGAGCACTTCGTTCAGGGGCGCCTTGGCGGTGCGGGGGCGGTAACCGCGACGGGAAAGCTGGTCTCCCGAAGCGTCCACCGACAAAGTGACTTTGTCCCCTGAAATGTGGAGGTTCAAACGAAGGTCGGGGCGGACCTTGTCGATGCTTGGACGCTTTCCTGTCTTCCCACGAAAGCGATCGACGATGGCGTCTTTGAGCTTCAACGCCGCAAAATGGCTGTGCGAGAAGCCGTCCGAATTCACGGTGGCGTCAATGACAAACGTGCCTTCTGGAGAGAGGATGTTTTCCCAGGCAAACCGCGCCCCGTTGCGGTAGAGGTCGTCTGGGGTGGCCGCTTCAAAGGAGGTCAAGTGCCGAAGCACGCGAACCGCGAAACGGCTGTGCATGCAGATGGTGTACAAGACTTTGGCGTCCCCTTCAAAGGAAATGCCGCGTCGCCCGGGCTCGATGGCGGTCGCTCCCGCCGCTTTCAATTCCAAGGCCGCCAACGGCTCGAGACCTGCGAGGGTTTTGAGGTAGAGGTTCATCCGCCTTTTTGTTTGGTTTGGTAACCGAGGGAGTCCAAATGAGCCACGACTTTGACGCGGTGATCGCCTTGAACCAAGATGCAGCCTTCCTTGACGGCTCCACCCACTCCACATTGCTGTTTTAGCGCCTTGCCCAAGAGAAGCAACTCAGAAGCCGGGCCGTCGAATCCTTCCACCAACGTGACGGGCTTGCCAGCACGCTGCTTTCGGTCGAGGCTCACGTAAAGCGTGGCGCACTGTCCTGCAGACCAATCCTCGTCCTCTTGACCTTCATCGTCCCACGAATATCCCGGATTGGTGCTGTAGACCATGCCGTCGTTGTCACCGCGATTGCGGCCGGTTTTGCGCTTGCCCATCGGCCTCGAAGGTACGCACGACCGCGCGTCTGTGGTAGTTTCGCAGCATGGCCAAACGCAGAGGCAAACCACCCCGCATCCCCCAGCTCGGCAACCACGGACTGGACGATGCATTGCACGAATACGCCACGTCGTGGTCGAGCTCGGAGCCTCAAGGCCTGGAGGCCCTACGACGCGCCACGTGGACCCAAACCGTCAAGCCCCAAATGCTCTGCGACGAATTGCAAGGCAGGTTGTTGTCCATGATGAGCCACATGATTCGTCCCGAGCGCGTGCTCGAACTCGGAACCTTCACCGGGTATGCCACGGCGTGCTGGGCCGAAGGGCTCGCAGACGGCGGAATGGTGGACACCGTGGATGTGAACGACGAGTTGCACGCCATCCAGGATACGTATTGGGAGCTGCTCGGAATCACAAACCGCATCCGACGTCACGTGGGCAAGGCCCTCGAGGTGCTCGAGAGCGAGGTTTTGTTTGAAAAGGACGCGCGACTGTTCGATGTGGTGTTTGTCGATGCCGACAAAGAACACCAGCGCACTTACGTTGACTGGGCCATCGCGCACGTTCGAGAAGGTGGATGGATTGTCGTGGACAACGTCTTGTGGTGGGGCGAGGTGTTGAGGGTCATGGATGGATCAAGCGAAGACCCGTACGCCACCCGAATTCACGAACTCAACGAATGCATGAAAGGCCATCCGGACCTGGACAACGTGGTGTTGCCCCTTCGGGATGGCCTTCACGTGGCGCGCAAAAAATCGCGCGTCTAAGACGAAGTTGGATTAGGCGAGCACGTCCGCGACGGCGTCCGCAGCTTCCTTCAGCAGGATGGCGCTGCGCACCTCCAGCCCTGATTCGTCAATGATCTTCTTGGCTTCCTCGGCGTTGGTGCCTTGGAGTCGTACGATGATCGGAACGTTGATGTCGCTCATGTTCTTGCACGCATCCACCACGCCTTGCGCCACGCGGTCGCAACGCACAATGCCGCCGAAGATGTTGACCAGGATGGCCTTCACCGCAGGATCCTTGAGGATGATGCGGAACGCCTTTTCGACGCGAGCCGCGTCCGCCGTGCCTCCCACGTCGAGGAAGTTGGCAGGCTCACCGCCGCTGAGCTTGATGATGTCCATGGTGGCCATGGCCAATCCCGCCCCGTTCACCATGCAGCCCACGTTTCCGTCGAGCTTGACGTAGTTCAAGCCCGCCTCACCGGCTTCGACCTCCGTGGGGTCCTCTTCGGTGGTGTCACGCATGGCGGCGTAATCGGGATGACGGTAAAGCGCGTTGCCGTCAAGGCTCACTTTGGAGTCCACGGCAATGATCTTGTCGTCAGAGGTCTTCAACACGGGGTTGATCTCGAACATCGCAGCATCGCATCCGACGTACGCCGCATACAAGGCCTGCGTGAACTTGACCATCTGCTTGAATCCCTGGCCGGACAGGCCAAGGTTGAAGGCAATGCGACGCGACTGAAATCCTTGGAGACCCACCGCCGGATCGACTTCTTCTTTGAAAATCAAGTGAGGCGTCTTCTCCGCCACCGCTTCAATGTCCATGCCTCCCTCAGGCGAGTACATGATGATGTTCTTGCCTGAGGCGCGGTCGAGGAGCACACTCATGTAGTACTCAGAAGGCTCGTTTTCGCCAGGGTAGTACACGTCCTCCGCAATGAGAATCTTGTTGACTTGCTTGCCGTCCTGGGACGTTTGGGCCGTGACGAGGTGACCGCCCAAAATGCCAGCCGCCTTGTCCTTCACGTGCTCCAGCCCTTTGGCGAGCACCACACCGTGCGATCCTGTTTCCGTCACCACACCCTTTCCGCGGCCTCCGGCATGAATTTGTGCTTTCACTACAAACCACTCGGTTCCGGTTTCTTTAGCCAAGGCGACGGCAGCCTCGTGCGCGGCTTCAGGGGTGTCTGCGACCTTGCCGCGTTGGATGGCTACGCCAAACGATTCGAGGATGCTTTTGCCTTGGTATTCGTGGATGTTCATGCCAAATGGGTTGTGTGAATCGGCCGCAAAGGTAGTAGCTTTCAGGCGTGATTCAAGCCACGAACATCGTCAAACGGTTTGGCGACTTGGAGGTCCTCCGAGGCGTGGACCTTTCCGTGCCGGAAGGCGAGGTGATTTCCATTGTCGGGGCTTCGGGAGCGGGAAAAACCACCCTGTTGCAGATCTTGGGAACCCTGGACCTTCCGGACGAGGGTGAGGTCCGGATCGGCGGCCAATCCACGGCCGGGATGTCGCGGCGCGAGCTGAGTGCGTTCCGGAACGCCAATTTGGGCTTCGTGTTCCAGTTTCATCGGCTTCTGCCCGAGTTCAGCGCGCTGGAAAACGTGCTGATGCCCGCGTGGATTGCAGGGACGTCGGCCGCCGAGGCCACGTCACGCGCCGAGGCGCTCCTGAGCGAGTTGGGACTGGGGCACCGCATGGAGCACAACCCGGCTGAATTGTCCGGCGGCGAACAACAGCGCGTGGCGGTGGCGCGCGCGCTCATGAACCGCCCCAAGGTGTTGCTGGCCGACGAGCCCTCCGGAAACTTGGATTCCGAAAACGCCGCCCTCCTGCACGACCTCTTCTTCGAATTGCGCGAACGTCACGGCCAAACCGTCGTTCTCGTGACCCACAACGAAGAGCTCGCCGCGCGCGCGGACCGCACCCTCCGCATGGCGGACGGACGATTCGTCTCCTAAACACCTGTACAGAATTTGGTTGGCGGACGGACGATTCGTCTCCTGATCAAAAGGACCGGAATCGCTGCCCCGTTCGAAAGGCTTTCGAAGGATTTGAAGGATCAGCGAATGACCCTGACGGTCCCCGTCTCGAGTTGCGGTTCGATGCCTTGGTTGCCGTCCACACCCCATCGGTACGCGAGACGGTACATGTACACGTCCGTCGGCACGTAGTACTCCCCCTCCCCGACCTGACCCATGCCCGAGCCGTTCCACTTTTTGTCGGCGTCCCGCGTTTCAAACACCAAACGCCCCCACCGGTCGAACACCTCCAAGTGGATCGCAGTCAACGGGCAGTTCGCCTCGAATCCGAAGGCTTCGTTTCGTCCGTCTCGGTCCGGCGTGAACGCGTTGGGGACGTAAACCATGCAGGGGCAATTGTCCGCCGCAAGGGAATAGTCCAGCCCCAGTTCCACTTCGCGTTCGGAGGCACAGCCTTCTGCGTCGAGAACTTGGACGTCGTACGTGCCTGTGGGAAGCATGGTGAAGGTCTGTGTGGACGATTCGCTCACCGAGAAAGTCTGTCCGTCGTTCAAGAGGTAGGTCACTGGGGGCGCCGCACCGTAGGCCTTGACCACGATTTGGCCGTTGTCGACCCAGTCGCAAGACACGCCGACCGAAGACACCTGAACGACAAGGTCACTGACGTTTTCCAGCGCCAAGGCGACCGATCCGGTGCACCCGTTGTCGTTACGAACCTCCACGACGTAATCGCCACCGGACAATCCCTCGAAGACGCCTGTCGGTTGCCACGTGACGCCATCCAAACTGTATTCCAACACGGAGGGTTCGTAGTCCACCACTTCGATTCGGCCTGAGGCGTCCGAGCAGTATTCATTCGAAGCCCCCACCAATTCCAGGTTGGCTTCCTCCCGAACCAGCGTGACGTCCAACAGGAAAGGACATTCGTTGGCGTCCTCTACCGTGACGGTGTAGTCCCCCGCATCGAGCCCCGTCCACGAACCGTCTCCAGCTCCTCCCCCTCCTTGCAACGAGAATGCATAGGGACCGGTGCCTCCCAGTGGATTCGCGACCACCGAGCCGTTGTCGCCAGTGCACGTCTCGTGGCTCACCGCCACGTTGACATTAAAACCGAGGCACGCCGCTTCTTGGCAAGCAGTCGCTGAGTTGGTCAACATGCCCTGCAAGTTGGCGGTGGCGTAGGCGTCTATTTGGGCCACCTGTCCGGCAGAAAACATGAACAAACAAGCGTCGTCGCAATACTCCATGTAGGTCGGCCACAGGATGGGCTCGGTGCAATTGACGATGCTTTGCCCGCTGGGGCATCCGGATTGTGGATTGTCGGTTACAGGAGTATCCGCAATGCCGTCGGTGCTCGCACATCCTCCGCCACCCCATGGATGGTCAAGCGACATGTAGTGTCCCACTTCGTGGGTCATGGTTCGGCCGAGGTGGTAAGGTGCACTGACCGTATTGCCCCCGCACGACACCGTTCCAAAATAGGCGGGATCCACCGTCACGCCGTCCCCGTTGCCTTGGCCACCGAGAGGTGAATAACCGAGAATACCTCCTCCAAGAGAGCGTACGAAAAAGTTCAAGTAGCCCGACCACGCCCCGTCAAAGTCGCCTGTGGTTTGGTCGAGAGTCACGGCATAATCGCCTTCCGCCAAACCAAACCCCGCAGGGTGATTCAGCGTCGCCAAGCAAAACTGAATGCACGATTCGCCGTTGCTGATCCCAGGCCAAAGCCCCGGCTGGAGGTTTTCCCACTCGGTGATGTCGACGTTGGTCGCGGCGAAATCCGCATTCATGGCATCCACTTGAGAAAGGGCCATGTCGATGGCGCAGTCGAGGGGAATGCCGGTGTTTTGGAAGTGGGCCGCCACAGGGATGAGCAACACGTTGTCGCAATCGGAGCGGTCCCCTTGTTCTTGGAGCACATCGCGCATGGCATTCATTCGCAATTGATGAGACTCCCAAGCCTGAGGAATACCCATCATGTGAGCCCGAACCGAGTCCATGCCACACGTGCGCTGGGCACGCACAGAACTCGAGTGAACACCAAGGCCACTCAAGGTCAAACACAAAAAGAGAAGGCGTTTCATTCTCACAGGTTGCCGCAAAGATACCCCTATGCTCTCAACGAAAGTTGTCTTGCTCAAACCCCTTCCAAATCGACGCGCCGGTACACGGCAGTGCCCACGAGCTTGTCGTGAAGGGCTTGCTTGTGAGACGATAAAAGCAACAAAGTTCCGATTGCCATGACGGTGCCCGCAGGACCCGACAACCATGCCATCAACCCAACGCCAGTTGCGGCCGACAAGGCCATCATGACCGGACGGATGAACTTCACGGCAAAGCGCTTCAGGTAGAGCACGACATCGCCTGACGCACCGTTTTGACGCCCCACCCGCAACCCGAGGATCCACTTTCCTGGACTAGCCCCGGTCAGCCCCTCGACCAACGGATACACCACGGACATGAGCGCAGTCGCTCCAAGCAACCCCATCACTCCGCCCATCAGCCCCGCCTCCACCAAGGCTTCCTCGACCGGCTCGTACAGGCTCATCAACTCTTCCAGTCCCTGCAAATCTTCAACCAAAGCCTGCCAGCCCCAGCCTTTCCAGGCCACCAACATCGTCAAGAGAGTCGACATCACGTAATCGAGAAGGGCCGCCGCCAACCGAGTCAAGGCTCCCACACGTTCAGGCCCAGACCAGTCCTGCGGAGTTTCGTTCATACCCCGAAGGTAATCCTTGCGATTCCGGCACATATTCCTGTGCGTGCACAGAAAAAAGTTCAAATGCTATGCGCGCACAGGATGTTTCGTGTACCTTGGACGCAATGAATGCGCAAGAGACCATTGATTTTCAATTGCGGTGGGCCTGGACCAAGTTGGCCAGGCTCTACACCAGCCTCGCGGAATCGCATGGCATTAGCATGAGCGTAGGCTACGCCTTGTTGAGCATTGAACGAGAAGGAACGCCCAGCACCAAGCTCGGGCCCCGCATGGGCATGGAAGCCACCAGCCTTTCCCGAACCCTCAAGGGTATGGAGGACCGGGGGCTCATCGAACGGCGACCTGACGCGACAGACCGTCGATCGGTTCGGGTCTTCCTCACCGAGGAAGGCGTCAAAGCCCGCCGCCAAACCCGCGAACTCGTCATCGAATTGAATGCCAGGCTCCACGAATTGCTCGGGGACGATGCGGTGGAGCAACTCCTTCAAGGCCTTGCGCGCCTCAATGAAATCCTCGAATGCCCGGACCAGTTGATCCCCCCCAACTGGCAGCCCCAAACCGAATCTCTCCAGAAATGACAACTTCCCTCCCCTTTCACCGAATCAAACGCGTGGCCGTGCTCGGCTCCGGCGTGATGGGATCGGCCATCGCATGCCACCTCGCCCAATGCGGCGCGGAGGTCATGTTGCTCGACCTGCCCGCCGAAGATGGGCCGAGAGACGGCATGGCGGCCGGCCATTTGGCCAAAGCCCTCAAGTCCAAGCCGTCCCCGATCTACAGCAAGCGGTTTGCCTCACGCATCGAAACGGGAAACTTCGACGACGACCTGCCCCGCATCGCCGAATGCGATTGGATCATCGAGGTCATCGTGGAGCGAGTCGACATCAAGCAGCAGCTCTTCGAACGGGTGGAACAGCATCGCAAGCCCGGGACGTTCATCACGTCGAACACGAGCGGCATCCCCATTGGCATGCTCGCCGAGGGACGCAGCGAGGACTTCCGAAAGCACTTCTGCGGCACCCACTTCTTCAACCCGCCGCGCTACTTGCAGCTGCTGGAGATCATTCCCGGGCCGGACACCCTGCCCGAGGTGTTGGACTTCTTCACCGCCTACGGCGAGCGAATCTTGGGCAAGCAAAGCGTGCTCTGCAAGGACACGCCAGCGTTCATCGCAAACCGCGTGGGCGTCTTCGCCATTCAAGCGCTTTTCCACACGGTGGAGGACATGGGGCTGAGCGTCGAGGCGGTCGACAAGTTGACCGGACCGGCGATGGGCCGGCCCAAGAGCGCGACGTTCCGCACGTGCGACGTGGTCGGTTTGGACACCCTCGTTCACGTGGCGAAAGGCGTGGCCGACAACTGCCCCAACGACGAGCGGGCAGAAGTGTTCGCCATCCCCTCTTACGTCCAGCATTTGGTCGACCAAGGCTGGCTGGGGAGCAAATCGGGCCAGGGATTCTACAAGAAGGTGGTGACCGACGGCAAGAAGGAGATTCATGCGTTGGACCTCAAGACCCTTGAGTACAAGCCGTCCCAAAAAGTCCAGTTCGCCACCCTCGCCGCCGCCAAAAACGTCGACGACTTGCGCGAACGCACCAAGCTCCTGTTCAACGGGCAGGACCAGGCCGGTGAATTCTACCGCCGCATTTTCGCGGACGTTTTTGCGTACGTGAGCCACCGCGTGCCGGAAATCAGCGACGAGGCTTACCGCATCGACGACGCGCTTCGCGCCGGCTTTGGGTGGGAGCTCGGCGCCTTTGAAAGCTGGGACGCGATTGGGCTCCAGGCCGGGCTCGACGCCTGCGCCGCGCGAGGGCTTCAGGTGGCGGGCTGGGTGCACGAACTCGTCGCCTCGGGCGCCACGAGTTTCTACGGCGTCGCCGACGGGAAGCGCACCTGCTGGGACGTGCCGACCAAGAGCCACACCGTCATTCCCGGACAAGATGGA
>JAQCBJ010000046.1 GCA_027621555.1 Bacteroidota bacterium
TTGAGCGTCGACCATGGAGGCGTGGTGAAAGTCAATGCTGATGTTGGGGAAGCCATGCCACCAAGAGATTTCCATGTGATCCGTGGCAAACGTGCCGTCCATGCGGCCATTGATTGCATCGAGACCCTTGGCTTTCCAGGCATCAGCACGAAGGGCGATCCATCCTCCCATGCCAGCCACGATGGCTGCGGCCACAAGGGACGCAAGCCACAGGGTGCGTCGAAGCCGAAGTTGAGGATGAGGATTCATGGATGCAGGGTTGAAGTTCGGGACGGGGAGTTGATGGGTGTCGCGTGTCGATAGGCAAGTGTCCACAACCTTCCGTGTACACCTGAATCAGAACGAATTCCTTGCCATCTTTGTGACATGGACAAACGAACTTTTCTCAAACTTTCAGGAATGGCCGGTGCCGGTTTGATGGTTGCTCCATGGTTGGGGTGTCAAACCTCGGGGGATGACAAGACGTTGCTCAACGGGAAGGAACCTGATTCGGACGGTCATGAAGTTTGGGGGAGTGAGGCCTTTGTGTTGCCTGCCCTGACTTTTGGGATGGACGCTCTTGAGCCTGCCATAGACGCAGAAACCATGGCCATTCACCATGGAAAACACCATGCGGGATACGTTGGGAAGCTCAATGCCGCTGTCGCAGGACGTGCCAAGGGCATTGACGATGACCTGATTTCGCTGTTGAAGGGCGTGGACCCCGAAGATGCCGCTGTGCGGAACAACGGGGGCGGCCATTTCAATCACACCTTGTATTGGGAAGTGCTTGCCCCAGGAGGGGCTTCAGAACCCCAGGGCGCCTTGGCCGCCCACATTGCAACAGATTTGGGCGGCACAGAAGCCCTCAAGACCGCCTTTGCCAAGGCTGGGGCTCAGCAGTTTGGAAGTGGCTGGGCGTGGCTCTCACTCGACGATGCCGGCCGACTGTTTGTGTCGAGCACCCCCAACCAAGACAACCCTCTGATGGGCCGTTGTGTCGAGAAATCGGGCACGCCGTTGCTCGGGATGGATGTGTGGGAACACGCCTACTATTTGAACTACCAAAACCGCCGCACGGACTACATTGAGGCATTCATGTCTCGCGTGAATTGGAACGCCGTTGGCGCGAGGTACGATGCTGCCCAATCACGGGTCAACACCTCGACCTGAACTTCGTTGTCGGAAGGTACGAGTTGTCTGAAGGTGTGATTTGTGGTGGTTCCGTGGCGCAAGAGCTTGCGGAATTGGCGGTTGTTGCGTGGGTTGAGACCAACCGATTTGAGTTTGTCGTCCCGACCTTCCTTCGTTTGAACCTCGACCCGCTCGTCTCCCAAAAGCTCTTGCCAAACGTGAAGATGGTGCTGTTCCGGAGATTCAAAGGTGACGATTCGGAGCTGGTCGCCATCCATTCGTGCAACAGCCACCGTCCATCGGGTGATTCCATCCACTTCGGTGGGCGAACTGAGGACGTGGTGGCGTCCCATCTTTCGTAGCACGGCATCTCGACCAAGGATTTGTGGGTCTCCATCCGGCATGCGGAAGGTTTGTTCTCCGATGATGAGGATTTCATCTGAACCGGGGTTGTCGCTGGTGGGGTGAGAGGTCCATGTTCCTTGCCAAGATTGTGGGAAGGTGTCATGATCCTTGCGGTTCATGGGCATGGGTTCTGGAAACGTCACAGTGGTGCATCCGCTGGCGACGGCCATCAGAACTCCCAAGGCGAGCGTCCAAGGCGACATGGCAAGGAACATTGATTGTGGTTTGGAAACGTGTGAAGACATCATGCAAATCAACAGGATGAAGCGGATGGAATAGGCAAGTCCGCTGATTCAGCCAAAAATCAAGGCCAACACCCCGGCAACCAAGCAATAGACGCCAAAACCTGCCAAATTGCTTCGTTTGACCAAGCGAATCATCCACGTGCATGCAGCCCAACCGCTGACAAAAGCGGCCACGGTCCCCAAGGCATACCCCACCACATTTCCGGCCCCAGAAGTGTCACCGCCCGCCTCCATCAAATCCTTCAGCGTCAACAGGGTGGCTCCCGCAATGGGAGGCAAAGCCATCAAAAATGAAAACCGAGCAGCTTCTTCGCGTGATACCCCTAAAATCAGTGCGGCTCCAATGGTGCTTCCCGACCGACTCACTCCGGGGAGAATCGCCAACGCTTGCGCGATTCCGATGCCAAACGACCTCGCCGGATTGACCGAGGCATTCCCTGCCTGAGCCCTTTGTGACAAAAACAGAATGCATGCAGTGACCACGAGCATGGCTCCCACAAACGAGGGTGAAGCGAGGGATTCGATTTGCTCTTTGAAGCCTAGTCCGACCACGGCGGCAGGCACGGCGCTCAAGGCCAACATCAGGAGGTACTTGCGTGCCTGCGCCCCGTTCTCATCGATGACGAAGGCATGCTTTGCCAGAGACATCAAATCTTGGCGGAAGACCACCACGGTGCTCAGGGCAGTTGCCCCGTGAACCAACACGGTGAAGGTCAAATCTTCCTCGCCCAAACCGAGCAAAGCTTGTCCAAGCGTGAGGTGTCCAGAGCTGGATACAGGGAGAAATTCCGTCAACCCTTGGACAAGGCCCAAAAGGAGGTAGGCCAACTCCTCCACCTTAGCTCTTCTTCAGAATGGCGTAAAAAATGACCCCGTAACCGGCCAACACCACCGTGGGTGCCAGGGAGATGCGACGGGCGCTGAAGATGCTTGGGTCAAAGATTTCCGGATCTTCGGATCCTCCACCGCTCATCAAGAGATAGCCAACAATGAGCAGGGCAATTCCCACACCAAGCCACGTGTAGTTGGAGCGGTTGAAAGCGAATTGGGGTTGGGCTTCCGTGTTCATGGGTCCAAGGTACGCCAAGGATTTGTCGAGGAAGACACCTTCCTTGGAGCAAGACACAATCCTCAGTGGAGTTTGGACAAGTCGGCCCGCAGATAGCGGTTGACCGCCAGCGCGCTGAAGATCCCACCGAGTAAGAGTCCGGCACACACCCCACCCGTGCCCAACACCGCCAACAAGGCTGGCTGCATCGATCCCACAAGAGGTTTGGCCAGGGAAAGGGTCAGCACCCAACCGGCAAAAGCCAGCAGCCCAGAAAGTCCACCAAGGCCCATTCCCTGAAGGATGAAAGGTCTCCTCACCAACCGTGGCCTCGCTCCGACCAATTGCATGTTTCGAATCAAAAAGCGTCGGGCGAAGACCGTCAAACGAATGGTGTTGTTCAAGAGCGCCAGGGCAACGAGCAAACACACGGCGACGGCGACCCACAGCACGGGCATCCAGCGCGCGAGTGTCGTTTCGATGTGAGACAACAAATCATCTTGCCACACCACCTCCGCGACACCGGGCACGGACTCAAACCGACCAACTGCTTCAGTCAAGGTGGTGGTTTGGGCTTCGTCGGGCCGGATGCGGACTTGAATCACAGGGGGCAGAGGGACTTCACCGAGGAACGCGACAAATGACTCGCCAAGTTCTTTCTCCAAAGCAGAGGATGCTTCTGCAGGGTCAATGTATTCAGCCATGAACACAATGGGATCCGCCGAGATGAGGAGCCGTGCTTCATCAATTTGTGTGTCGGACAATTCACGTTGCAAGTAGACCTGCATGTGCACTTGCTGTTTCAACTGGAGCGAGGCATGATGGCCAAACAGCGCAATCAATCCGACCGATCCGAGGAGGAAAAGCGTCAAGGACATCCCCACCACCGTGGTGAATTGGGTGGTGAGTTGCGCGTTGGAGGTGCGTCGTGGTGGACGGCCTTGGGTGGATGCCATGGCTCAAAGATGCGATGGCTTCACGTTTTTTGCGATTGATTGGACCAAGACTTCCTCTACACCCTTATTTGGAATGAGTCCAAACAACCTACCTTTGCCTCCCCCAAATGGGGTATTTTTGCGGCAGTTTTTCCACAGACCATGATCAAAGTCAACGACAATGCCCGGGACCAAGTTCAACGCTTGCTCGCGGAAGAGGGCCGACCTGACGGGAGCTTTGTGCGCGTAGGCGTCAAAGGCGGCGGGTGCAGTGGGTTGATGTACCAGCTGGATTTTGACCATGTCATGAATGACGATGACCAGGAATTTGAAGACAACGGTGTCAAGGTGGTGGTGGACAAAAAGAGTTTTCTCTACCTCGTGGGCACTGAGCTGCGTTACAGCGGTGGCTTGAATGGGAAGGGATTTGAGTTTCACAATCCCAATGCCAACCGAACATGCGGCTGCGGAGAGAGTTTTTCACTCTAACAAGCCCAGGGAAAACCACGGAGAGCACAACACGATGGCGTACGACGGAGAAGACAAGATTCTGGAGGAGGTCACAGGGAAGGCCTACGAGTTTGGGTTCACGACGGACATCGACTCGGACAAGGCTCCTGCGGGACTCAACGAAGACATCATTCGGCTGATCAGCGCGAAGAAGAACGAGCCGGAGTGGCTGCTCGAATGGCGCCTCAAGGCATTCGAAACCTGGCAAGCCATGGTGGAGCCCGAGTGGCCTCACCTCCAATACACCAAGCCTGACTTCCAAGCCATCAGCTACTACGCGGCACCCAAGCAGAAGAAGGAGCTCGCCTCCCTCGACGAGGTGGACCCGGAGTTGCGCAAGACCATGGCCAAGTTGGGCATTTCGCTCGAGGAGCAGAAGCGCCTCAGCGGCGTGGCGGTGGACTTCGTGATGGACAGCGTCAGTGTGGCTACCTCTTTCAAGGACAAACTCGCCGAACTCGGCATCATCTTTTGCAGCATGAGCGAGGCTGTGAAGGAGCACCCTGAACTGGTCAAGAAATACCTCGGTTCTGTGGTCCCTGTGCGGGACAATTTCTACGCGGCATTGAACTCGGCGGTCTTCACAGACGGGTCGTTCTGCTACATCCCCAAGGGCGTCAAATGCCCGATGGAATTGAGCACGTATTTCCGGATCAACGAGAGCGGAACGGGCCAATTTGAGCGCACCCTTGTCATCGCGGATGAGAGCAGCTACGTCAGCTACCTTGAAGGATGCACTGCACCTCAGCGCGACGAGAACCAGCTTCACGCGGCCGTGGTCGAACTCA
Organism: Bacteroidota bacterium; assembly: GCA_027621555.1. Lineage (GTDB taxonomy): Bacteria > Bacteroidota > Bacteroidia > Flavobacteriales_D > Sanyastnellaceae > UBA11663. The sequence continues at coordinate 5,045 of JAQCBJ010000046.1, forward strand.
TCGCCTTGGACGACGCGGAAATCAAGTACAGCACCGTCCAGAATTGGTACCCCGGTGACGAAGAGGGCAAGGGCGGCGTCTTCAACTTCGTGACCAAGCGCGGCATGTGCCACACCCGTGCCAAAATCAGTTGGACGCAAGTCGAGACCGGCAGCGCCGTGACGTGGAAATACCCCAGCTGCGTGTTGAAGGGTGATGACAGCGTGGGCGAATTCTACAGCGTGGCCGTGACCAACAACCACCAACAGGCGGACACCGGGACCAAGATGATTCATTTGGGCAAGCGCACGCGTTCGACCATCATTTCGAAGGGAATCTCGGCGGGTAAGTCCCAAAACAGCTACCGCGGGCTCGTCCAAATCATGCCCAACGCGGACCATGCAAGGAACTTCAGCCAGTGCGACAGCCTGCTGATGACCGACCGCTGTGGTGCCCACACGTTCCCGTACATCGAAACAAAGAACCCCACAGCGCAGGTCGAGCACGAAGCGACGACCAGCAAGATTGGGGAAGACCAAATCTTTTATTGCCTCCAACGCGGCATTGACGAGGAGCAGGCCATCAGCCTGATTGTCAACGGATATGCGAAAGAGGTACTCAACAAGTTGCCCATGGAGTTTGCCGTTGAGGCCCAAAAGCTCCTGGCCATTTCACTCGAAGGATCCGTAGGCTAATGCTGACCATCAACAACCTCCACGCGCGCGTGGAAGACACCCCCATCCTCAAAGGACTGAACCTCCAAATCGGGCCCGGAGAGGTGCACGCCATCATGGGACCCAACGGCTCGGGAAAGTCGACCTTGGCGTCGGTCCTCGCCGGCCGTGAAGACTATGAAGTGACAGCCGGCTCGGTCGACTTCGACGGCATCGACTTGCTCGATCTCGGCGCAAGCGAGCGAGCGCGGGAAGGCCTGTTCCTCGCGTTCCAGTACCCCGTCGAAATCCCTGGCGTGAGCAACCTCAACTTCATGAAGGCCGCTGTGAATGCCAAGCGCGAGCACCAGGGTCTCGAACCCATCGCAGCCAAGGACTTCTTAGCCATGGTCAAAGAGAAGGCCGCCCTTGTCGAACTCGACGGACGCCTGCGCGACCGCAGCGTCAACGAAGGCTTCTCAGGCGGGGAAAAGAAGCGCAACGAGATTTTCCAGATGGCCATGCTTGAACCCAAGCTTGCCATTCTCGATGAGACGGACAGCGGCTTGGACATCGACGCACTCCGCATCGTGTCTGAAGGCGTCAATGCCATGCGGGACGCAGGCCGTTCGTTTCTCGTCATCACGCATTATCAGCGCCTTCTCGATCACATCGTTCCCGACTTCGTGCACGTGTTGAGCGAAGGCCAAATCGTCAAGTCCGGCCCCAAAGAACTCGCCCTCGAACTCGAGGCCAAGGGCTACGACTGGATCAAAGAACCCGTCGCTTGATGGCTGCAACGAACGACATCGCGACCCGCCAAGCGCAAAACTTTGTCGCGGGCTTGGCGGGTGCCACGCCCCTCGGATTGTCGTCACTCTCTGATGAGGGGCGTGCTGCCTTGGCCGAGTTGCCCGTGCCGACACGCCGCTCGGAGCGCTGGAAATACAGTCCGGTGACGGCCATGCTTGCTTCGCCCGTGTCTTCAGCACCGGCACCGAAGTCCTGGCCAGAGAGCGTACCGGCCAACCCCGTTCCTGGCCTGGACGCGTACCGTGTTGTGCTGGTGAACGGCCACGTTGTTCCGGAGGCCTGCGACTTGCCCGTTGCTGACGGGGTAATGTGCATGCCGCTTTCGCAGGCCGTGAAAGAAGGCCGAATTGCGCCCGGAGACGAAGACTGGACCGGCTACCACAAGCGCGAATGGGTCGGTGCTGTCAACGCAGCGCACGCTCAGGACGGCCTCTTCCTCTCCCTGGAGTCTGGAACGTCCCTCGACCGCCCCGTGTTGGTTCACCATCACGTGACGGGCGCGGACGTGGCGTCCTGCCCGCGACACCGTGTATGTCTCGGCGACAACGCCCGGGCCGAAGTCGTGTTGTGGAGCTCGGCCAGCAACCAGGCGAGCGGCATGGTCAATGCAGTGTTGGAAGCTCGGGTGGGGGCGGGAGCGCGTTTGGGTTTGGACAAGGTTCAGCACGAACACGGCAGCATCTTCCACCTCGCGCACGAGCACGTGACCCAAGGAAAGGCCAGCACGTTTCGCATCCACACCCTGACGGTACAGGGACATTGGGTTCGCAACGAACTCAGCGTCTTGCAGCATGGAAGCGGTGCCCACACCGTGATGCACGGCGCGTACTTGCCCAAGGGCAGCGAGCACGTGGACAACCACACGACCATGGACCACACGGTGCCATACTGCACATCGAGCGAACTGTACAAGGGCATTTTGTACGACCGCTCGACTGGGGTGTTCAACGGGAAGGTGTTTGTGCGTCAAGACGCTCAGCAAACCAATGCGTACCAGCAAAACGCCAACATCGTGGCCGACGCCGGGGCGAGCATCAATGCCAAGCCGGAACTCGAGATCTACGCTGATGACGTCAAGTGCTCGCACGGCTGCACGGTGGGTCAATTTGACGATGAGGCGCTGTTTTATTTGAAGTCCCGTGGCATCGGTGATCGCGCTGCGCGGGCTCTGATGGTGCAGGCGTTCATTGGGGACGTTCTCGAAGGCATGGGCAGCTCCGAAGTCGCCGATGAGGTGGCTTCTCTGTTGGCCGAACGCCATGGTTGGATGTAACCGACGCCATGGGGGAGACCATGCACATCCGTTTGGATAAACTGTTGGTCGACCGTTCCTTGGTGGCCTCACGTCCTCGTGCTGAGCGCATGATTTCCGAACACGGGGTGCTCGTGGACGGCGTGAAGGTGACCAAAGCGGGAAAGAAGGTGGCGTCCAACGCGCGCATCGAATTGATTGTCGAGGACATGCCTTGGGTGTCGAGGGGTTCCCTCAAGTTGCTGGCCGCTTTGGAAGAATGGAAAGACATCGAGGTTGCAGGCCGCCGTGCGCTCGATGTTGGATGCTCCACGGGTGGCTTCAGTCATGTCTTGTTGGAAGCGGGAGCTTCCGCAGTGCTTGGCGTGGATACGGGCCGTGATCAGTTTGACCCCGGCCTCGCCGACGATCCTCGCATGGTGGTGCGAGAATCGACGAATGCCAAGGATTTGACCCGCGAAGAGGTCTTGGTTGTCATTGGTGGATTGCCGCAAGTGGTGGTCATTGACGTCTCGTTTGTAGGGTTGGCGCACATGTTGCCAACCGTCGCGGAACTGACCGAGCCCGGCACCCCGGTCATCGCCTTGGTCAAACCTCAATTCGAGGTGGGCCCCGAACACGTGAGTCGGGCAGGCATTGTTCGCGACCCTGTGATCCGCGCCAAGGCGTTGGAAGACGTGAAGACGGCGGCGAAAGAGAATGGGTTTGGCGTGATTGATGCCCTTGATTCGCCCATCCAAGGTGGCGATGGGAACCATGAATACCTCTTGCGACTTGAACGGATGTAACATGCCTTTGCACGCAGCCTTTGTACCCTTGCACTGATGACCACCTCCTCCACGTACGACGTTCACGCCATCCGCGCGCAGTTTCCCATCCTTTCCCGGGAGGTACATGGCAAGCCTTTGGCCTATTTCGACAGCGCGGCTTCAGCCCAAAAACCTCAAGCTGTCATTGACGCGCAAGCGCGCTACCTCTCCCACACGCACAGCAACATTCACCGGGGAGTTCACGCCTTGGCGCAGGAGGCCACAGAGGCGTATGAAGGGGCCCGTGAAAAGGTTCGCGCCCACCTTGGCGCCACGTCAACGCGAGAAATTCTCTTTGTCGGTGGCACCACCGACGGCATCAACCTCGTGGCTCAAACCTGGGGACGCACCAACCTCGGCACGGGCGACTGCATCGTCCTGACCCGCATGGAGCACCACAGCAACATCGTGCCGTGGCAGATGCTCGCCCAGGAACGCGGGTTTGACATCCACGTGGTGGAACTCAACCCGGACGGCACACTCGACGACGACCAGTTTGTGCAGCACCTGAACCGCGGTCCCAAGCTCGTCGCCTTCACGCACGTTTCGAACGCGCTTGGTACGGTCAACGATGTGAAGCGGTGGACGGCGGCCGCGCACGACGCCGGCGCCACGGTGCTGGTGGATGGTGCGCAGTCGGTCCCTCACTTGGCGGTCAACGTTCAGGAGCTCGATGTCGATTTCTACACGTTCAGTGGCCACAAGACGTACGGGCCGACGGGCATCGGGATCCTGTACGGCAAGGAGGCCCTTCTCGACGCCATGCCCCCTTGGCGAGGCGGGGGCGAGATGATAGGCACGGTGAGTTTTGAGAACGGCACCACCTACAACGAACTCCCTTACAAGTTCGAGGCGGGCACCCCCCACATCAGCGGCGGGATTGCCCTCGGCGCGGCGCTCGATTGGATGAACGGCGTGGGCATGGCGTCCCTCACCGCCCACGAACACGTCCTGACCCAACATGCCCATGCACGGCTTGCCGAGGTGGACGGGATGCGGTTCATCGGCACCGCCCCTTGCAAGGCGGGCGTGGTGTCCTTCCTGATCGACGGCGTGCACCCGTACGACCTCGGCACACTCCTCGACCAGCTCGGCATCGCGGTGCGCACCGGACATCACTGCACCGAACCACTCATGGACAAGCTCGGGATTCCGGGAACGGTCCGGGCGTCTTTTGGGGCTTACAACACCGTTGAGGAGGTGGATCGCTTGGCCGAGGCCGTGGCCCGCGCCGCGGCGATGCTTCGTTGAGTGACCCAAGTTGTCCCTGTGCCCCATTCACGGCAGTACCTTTGGACCATGGCATCGACGATTGACCCCAGGCAAGCAGAAATCGCGGAGGAGTTCGCCATGTTTGGCGATTGGATGGAAAAGTATGAGCACATCATTTCACTCGGCCGCGAGCTCGCGCCGATGGATCCCGCCGACAAGGTCGACGACAACCTCATCAAGGGGTGCCAAAGCCGTGTCTGGCTTGCCGCCAAGCGCGACGACCGTGGTCACGTGCACTTTGCTGCCGACAGCGATGCCATCATCACCAAGGGTCTGGTGGCCTTGATGGTTCGGGCGTTGAGCGACGCTCCGGCGGCCGACATCGCGGGTGCCAACCTCACGTTTTTGGACGAAATCGGCCTGCACAGTCACCTCAGCCCCACCCGAAGCAACGGCCTGCAGGCCATGGTGAAGCAGATGAAGCTGTATGGCTTGGCGTTCACCGCGGGCGGGTAAGGTCTTGGATAAATGACTTACATTGAGGGCTATGCGAATTTCCCCTCTCTTTGTCGCGCTGTGTGTATACGTGTTTTCCACCTCCTCTGCTGAAGCCCAAACCGTGCCCTGTTCGTGCATGGACGGCAGTTCCGATGGGCTCGTGAGCAACACGGATTTTTTGCCCTTCGTCATGAACTGGACCTGGGGCGATTCGATTCTTGTACCAGAAGAGATGGGCCCCGGGCTGTGCGACCCGGACGGGGACGGTACCTCCAACGTGCACGACATCATCCTGTTCACAAGCCAGCAGCAGCAGTATTGCGACGGGGCACTTGGTGGGGTGTTGACCTTGCTCGACACGGTGGAATCGACCTTTCAGGGATGGGTGTTGGAGTTGGTGCTTGCGCACGACGGGATGTACACAGGAATTCCAGACGGTGCCAAGACGTACAGACTTTACGCAGACTTCGAGGCGATTCCTGATGCCGATCTCTACATGATGGGCCTTTGGGGTGATGCCGATTCGCCATGGTACTTGGACGCTCCTGGCGGCCTGTACGTCTCCGCCTTTGCAGGGGGCGATGAAAGCAGCCTACCCAAGCAATACGACATCAATACGATGTTTCTTTCCATTTTTCCTGAACTGGAGTACTCGTCGTTTTGGACCACGGCGGACATGTGGAGCGATTCTCCGGAATTCGGAACTCCTTATTCGTTTGAGCGGATGGAAGAGGGACAGCGTTGGGCCTTTCAGTCAGGGGCGTGGTCGTCGGAAGACGACGGAGGGTCTTGCATGCTGTCTGTGGGGGGCTCGGTTTGGCACGATCGCATGGTGGTCAATGGCCTTCACCTGGTGGGTCAATTCACCGTCCTGGAGGGAGAAGCGTTCTCGGGACAAGCGGGTCTCGCGCTGTGCGTTCGTCCGGAGGGCGAAAATGTCTTCACGCAGCTGATGGTGGTGCCCGGTGTGCCATACAGCCTCATGGACCTGGAGGTGCTGGGCTGCATGGACCTGGAGGCGAGCAACTACGATGCGTTGGCGAGTTTCGACAATGGCTCGTGCGAATACTGTGCGGTGGGCGACGGTGATTGCGACGGGCTTGTGGCTGTGGCTGATTTGTTGGAACTGCTCGGCATGTTTGGGTGCACGATGAATTGCGGGTGGGCAGACCTCGACGGCGACGGATCGGTGGGGGCGTCGGACATCATTGCGTGGCTTGCTGTGGTGCAGGGTTGACGCCAGGCACAATGGCAGGAGTGTGTCGCGCCGCCCGGGCATCTACCTTTGACGCGTGAGCACCATTTCTTCCTTTCAGGCCAAACTCCTCAGCTCCTCAGGCCTCATGCTCGGGGTCAAGCTCGTGGGCGCCGCCGCCGGCTACGCCCTGGCGTGGTGGGTCAGTCGGCACGAAGGGGCGGCGGCATATGGCCGTTTTGAACTGGCGTTGACGGTGCTGACGATTGGTGCGTTGGCCGCGAGGCTGGGCCTGGACGGGGTGCTGGTAAAGTGGTTGGCGGCGACGTCGGTGCAGGGCCGGATGAGGCTCCAACGACGGCTCGTGGTCCGAGCTCTTGTCGTATCGGTTGGCGTGGCGTCGGTAGTTTCCGGACTGCTGATGGCCGGACTGGACGACCGGCTGACTGGTTGGTTGGGCGACCCGGGCATGGCGGGGTTGTGGCCGGCGGTCGCGGCGCACATTCCGGTGATGGCGTTTTGGGGGATGGCCGCTGAGGGACTGCGTGGGTTGTCGCGGATGCGAAGCTACGCCCTGCTCCAGCCCGGCATGGTCATGGCGGGCGCCGTGGCCCTGCTGATGCTCGGCGACATGAACGTGATGCAGGCCTACGTTTGGTCTCTCGCAGCCAGCGCCCTTGTCGGCGTGGTGCTCCTGGCCACGGCCCTTCCGCGCGCTCCGCACAGTGCAGTCGACGCGACGGCGGGCCACACGCACGCCGAGGGCGCCGGCGAGGCCGGTGATGGGTATGGGTGGCGCGCGATGTTCTCCACGGGATGGCCGATGCTGCTCAGCTCTGCGATGTTCCTGGTGATGAGTTGGACAGACACGTTGCTCGTGGGGCATTTCCTGAAAGAGGATCAGGTGGGGCTTTACCGCGTTGCGTTTCGCATGGCCGCGG
>JAQCBJ010000008.1 GCA_027621555.1 Bacteroidota bacterium
ATGGCCGGACAAGACGTGGATGCCCTTGGCCAGTTCGGCGCGCAGAGTGTCGAGGCCCTCCCCGGTTTGGGCACTCACTTCGAGCCATCCGTAGCCCGCATCCCGGTACAATTCTGCCAAGGCCGCAGCGTGGTCGCGCTCCTCGTTGGTCAAGGCGTCGATTTTGTTGAGCACCACCGTGGTGGGGATGCCGTACGCCTCCGCCGTGACCAAAAACCGGTCCATGAAACCTGTGCTCGTCCGCGGTGCCGCCAACGTCACCACCAAAAACGCCCGATCCAGGTTGGCCGCCACCACGTGGCTTTCGTGGGACAAGTTCACGGACTTCCGAATGATGCAGTTCTTCCGTTCATGAATCTTCGTGATGACGCCCGTTCCGTCTTCCACTTCTTCCCAAACCACCTGGTCGCCTACCGCAACGGGGTTGGTCGAACGGAAACCTTTCAAGCGCAGGCGTCCAGCAGGCCGACATGAAATCATCTCCCCACCCTCTCGCAGCACGTCGTACCACGACCCAGTGGTCCGGAGAACCGTGCCGACGCCTTTGCTCACGCGGTCAGAGCTTTGAATTGCGCTTCCAACCCTCCTTCCGCCTTGAGCATGGATTGGAGGGAGGCGTCGGCGACAATTTCGCCCAACCGAATCAACACCACGCGATCGCACATGGCCTCCACCTCTTGCATGATGTGGGTGCTCAGAATGACCGTTCGGTCCTGCCCCAATCGGCGAATCAACGTCCGAATGTCCACGAGCTGGTTGGGATCAAGACCCGACGTAGGTTCATCCAAAATCAACACCTCCGGATCGTGAATGAGTGCTTGTGCGAGCCCCACACGTTGCCGATACCCTTTCGAGAGTTGCCCAATTTGCTTGTGCACCTCAGGAGTCAACCCCACTTCGGCAAGGACCGCATCCACCCGCTCGTTGCGATTCGCCACGCCGTGAACGCCGGCCACAAAACGCAAGTACTCCCGAACGTACATCTCCTCGTGCAAGGGATTGTGTTCCGGAAGGTATCCCACCCGGCGTTTGGTCTCCAAGGGGTGATCCATGACGTCGAAACCGCACACTTCGATGCGCCCTGACGTCGGCGGAAGGTACCCCGTCACCAAGCGCATCAACGTGGATTTGCCTGCGCCGTTGGGGCCCAACAGCCCCACGACTTCGCCCTTCTCCAACCTCAGCGTCACCCCTTTCAAGGCGCGCTGTTCTCCAAACCGCTTTTCGACTTCGTGGACCGCAATGGACATGGCACGAAGGTACCGCCTCCTCCTTCACGCGCACAAAAAAACCGCACCCCGAGTGAGGTGCGGTTTCTTGAGTTGCGAATCGAAGTGAAGCTCGAGCTTACATCATTCCGCCCATGCCTCCCCCCATGGGAGCGGCAGGCATCGGGTTGTCTTCCGGGATGTCCGTGATGACGCACTCCGTCGTCAACACCATGCCGGAAATGGACACGGCGTTTTCAAGTGCGACACGCGTCACCTTCGTCGGATCAATGACCCCGGCTTCGAAGAGGTTCTCGAACACTTCCGTGCGGGCGTTGTAACCAAAGTCTCCTTCGCCTTGGCGCACGGCGTTGACCACCACTGCGCCTTCGCCACCTGCGTTGGCAACAATCTGACGGAGAGGCTCTTCGATCGCGCGAAGCACAATCTTGATGCCCGTGGTCTCGTCCTCGTTTTCGCCTTCGAGGTCCGCCAACTTGGCTGCTACGCGGATGTAGGCCGTTCCACCGCCAGGAACGATGCCTTCTTCCACCGCAGCGCGGGTGGCGTGCAGGGCGTCGTCAACGCGGTCTTTCTTTTCCTTCATCTCCACTTCCGTGGCTGCACCGACGTAGAGCACGGCCACGCCGCCAGCCAACTTGGCGAGACGCTCTTGAAGCTTCTCACGGTCGTAGTCGGAGGTGGTGGTTTCGATTTGGGCCTTGATTTGGCCAACGCGGGCCTCGATGGCCGCCTTGTCACCGGCGCCGTTCACCACTGTCGTGTTGTCCTTGTCGATGGTGATCTTCTCCGCCGTACCAAGGTCTGCGATCGTGGTGTTCTCGAGCTTCAAGCCCGTCTCTTCCGAGATCACCTGTCCACCTGTGAGGATGGCGATGTCCTGGAGCATAGCCTTGCGGCGGTCTCCGAATCCGGGTGCCTTCACAGCCGCCACTTTCAAGGCGCCGCGGATCTTGTTGACCACGAGCGTAGCCAGAGCCTCGCCGTCCACGTCCTCCGCAATGATGAGAAGCGGGCGACCGCCTTGCGCGGTTTGCTCCAACACAGGAAGAAGGTCCTTCATGTTGGAGATCTTCTTGTCGTGGATCAAGATGTAAGGGTTGTCGAGCTCGGCCTCCATCTTGTCGGGGTTGGTCACGAAGTAGGGAGAGAGGTAGCCGCGGTCAAACTGCATGCCCTCCACCGTCTTCACTTCCGTCTCGGTGCCTTTGGCTTCCTCGACCGTGATGACGCCTTCGTTGCCCACCACCTTCATCGCCTCGGCAATCAAGGAACCGATGGTCTTGTCGTTGTTGGCCGAGATGGTGCCGACTTGTTCGATTTTGCTGTTGTCGTTTCCGACTTCACGGCTGATGTCGCGGAGACCCGCAACGATGGCTTCAGCCGCCTTGTCCATGCCTCGCTTGAGGTCCATGGGGTTGGCGCCGGCAGCGACGTTGCGCAGGCCTTCGCCCACCAAAGCTTGCGCGAGCACCGTCGCGGTGGTCGTTCCATCACCTGCCACGTCGGCCGTCTTGGAAGCCACTTCCTTGACCATTTGGGCGCCCATGTTCTCCACGGGGTTTTCCAACTCGATTTCCTTCGCCACAGAAACACCGTCCTTGGTGACCGCTGGAGCGCCAAATTTCTTGTCGATGACCACGTTGCGGCCTTTCGGGCCGAGGGTCACCTTCACCGCGTTCGCCAACGCGTCCACACCAGCCTTGAGGCTCGCACGTGCGTCGCTGTTAAATTGAATGTCTTTCGCCATTTGAATTGAGGTTCTTCAGATTGAATTGGAGGGGAATCAGAGGATCGCGAGGATGTCCGATTCGCGCATGATCATGTAGTCCGTGCCTTCGTGCTGAAGCTCCGTGCCGGAGTACTTTCCGTAAAGCACTGTGTCCCCCACTTGAACAGTGGTAGGCTCGTCCTTTTTGCCCGGACCTACCGCCACGACGGTGCCACGCTGGGGCTTTTCCTTGGCGGAATCGGGAATGATGATGCCACTCGCGGTGGTCTGTTCTGCAGCTGCGGGTTCGACGAGAACACGGTCAGCCAGAGGTCGAATGTTGACAGACATGAATTGTTGAGTTGTTTGATTTCGATTTGGGTGCCGAGGCACGTTGGTCGTTAGGCGATTTCCGTGCCAATTGATGGATGTCGGCCCGGTCCTGACAGGGGTGTCAGGAATGGCCCAAAAGCACGACACCCTGTCAGAATTCGCTGACAGGGTGTCGTTGCAGGCGAGATGCGCCTGAGAGATTCTAGCTCGATTTACTGGGCCGCTTCGATGGGGGCCGTGGGCGCGAAGCTCTCGTCCACCCCGACGTCGAGGGATCCGTTGCCGGCAAAGCTGCCCACGAGGATGCACAACACGAAGAGGGCCACGGCGAGGTACCACGTTGACTTCTCGAGGAAGTTGGTGGTGCGCTGGACGCCGCCGATTTGGCTGGCTCCTTGGAATCCTGTGGCGAGTCCTCCTCCCTTAGGGTTTTGGACCAAAATCACTGCGCCCAAGAGGAAGCAGACAATCAAGATGACGACGGTCAGAAAGGTGATCATGTTCAGTTGTTCAAGAGTTACGCAGCTTTTTCAGCTGGGCCGCAAAATAAACACTTTTTTCCGGGTATTTCAAAGCGAGAAGCTTGTAAGCTTTTCTCGCGCGGCCAATTTGGCCTTGCTGGGCGTAGAGTTTGGCCATCGTTTCTGTGACCAAACTGGGGTCCTCCACCAAGCCTTGGGCCGCCCATTCTTCGGTGGTTTCGAGGCTGTCGCGCACCGGACCGATGCGCACGTCTCCTTTGGCGAGAAACGCCTCAATCAAAGCCGCAGCTCCTTGTTCTGCCAAGGCCGGCTGGCCAAAGCCTGTCTCCCGGGCACGTTGTTGCAGCCACTGCCCAAACAAACTGGTCGGCTGCCCCACACCGCCCACGGGGGGCACGTTCACAACCGGATCGGCCTTTTCCTCGGGAGCTTGAACGTCCTCGTTCCCAGCCGGTGCAGGATCCGAGTCGTTCCACGCTTCCACGTCCTTTTCGATGACCGAAGCGATGGCCGCCACCATGGCTTCTCGCGTGGCGGGCTCGTCCGGGGTTTCAATGGATGCTTCTGGCTTTGGAGAGTCGTCAACAGGTTGGGACACTTCGGTCGCGGTCGCGTCCTGCGCGTGCCACACCATGCCCACCATGTCCTCTTCGGAAACCTCCGACGACGCGATCACTTCTTCGTGAATCTCGCGTGCTGCCTCCACCAGGGCCGGTCCCATGAGGTAAGCAAACAAGGCGCGTCGGGACGGGACATGAGCCCCAGCGCGGAGCAAATCGTCTCGGCGTTCAAGATCTTTGGCAAGGTCAGAGGCCTTGGCCAACATCATCCGCAACGGCCCCGCGTAAGGATACCGTTCCACGTAGTCTCGCAAGGTGGGCACATCCTCGGGCTGAGGACCGCCCTGCAACCAAGATTGAAGGTGTTCGCTACGCATGTTCACCAATTTCCGAGGGTTGCGTTGAACATGTCTTGCGACAGCAATTCACCAAGCTCTTCCACCAAGGCCTCTTCCTGCGAAAACACATCTTGGTCGCTCGGCAAATCCACGTAGCGGCTGAAGGTCCGCTCGATGCTGAGTTCGGGGTCGCGCTCGTTGACGTAGGTCAACACCACACTGACGGTGACGCGGTTGGCCCCGGCCGTTTCGTCGCCCTGGACGTTGATGGGACGGACTTCCCATCCGACCACGCGAGCGCTGAATTCCAACTCCCCGTCTTCGACAAGTCGCAACGTGCTTTGGCGCTGGACGCGATCGCGCAACGCCTCGGACAGGGACTGCGCGGCCGTGGTGGAAACGAGGGGATGCGCGGGTTCAAAATCCTGGACGCTGAAGGTAGAGGCGCCGGAGGTTTGGGCTCCGTAGGGCGAGTAGACGCCACAAGAATTCAAGGCCCAAAAGCCCAGCGCGATTGCCCCCAAGGTTCGCAGGCCACTCATTTCAAATCGTACTCTTTGATTTTCCGGTAAAGCGTTCGCTCGGAAATGCCGAGCTCTTCCGCGGCGTATTTGCGCTTGTTGCGGTGCTTCTCGAGGGCGCGCCGAATCAGCTCTTTCTCGGAATCCTGAAGGGATAAGACGACTTCGTCGGCAGGCTGGTGGTCGACGTCCTCAGTGCGGTCGGCGTCTTCGTTGCCGCTCCGACCTGCAAATTGTGGAAGGGCGGCCAAGGCGCGTTGGGCCTCTCCGGGAGTCATATCCTCCTTGAAGACACGCTGAACAAGCTCGGCCTCTTCCTCCCCTCCCTGGAATCCGCCATGCTTCATCAGCGACAAGACCAGCTGCTTGAGGTCGTTCAAGTCGCCCTTCATGTCAAACAGCACCTTGTAGAGGATTTCGCGTTCGTCCATGCCTTCGGCCGAAGCCGCAGAGGCCGTCGTGCTGGGCAACCGGCTGCGGTGCGTCTCGGGGAGGTAGCCCAGGAGCGTGTCGGCGTCGATGCGCCGGTCCGTCTCGAGGATGCTCATTTGCTCCGTCACGTTTTTCAGTTGACGGATGTTGCCTGGCCAAGGATAGTGCTCGAGGATTTCGATCGCCTCGTCGTCCAAACTCAGGGGCGGCATCCGGTACTGTTCACTGAAGTCCGTGGTGAACTTCCGAAACAGCAAATGCACGTCGCCCGCACGCTGACGAAGCGACGGAAGTTGAATGGGCACCTGGCTGAGACGGTAGTACAGGTCTTCTCGGAACCGACCACGCGCCATGGCCTCGTCAAAATCGACGTTGGTGGCGGCGACGACGCGGACGTCCGTTTTTTGGACTTTCGACGACCCCACTTTCATGAACTCGCCCGTTTCCAGCACGCGGAGCAAGCGTACCTGCGTCGTCAGCGGCAATTCCGCGACTTCGTCCAGGAAAATCGTGCCCCCGTTCGCTTCCTCGAAGTAGCCCTTGCGGGTGTCCGTTGCGCCGGTGAAGGCCCCTTTTTCGTGGCCGAAGAGTTCTGAGTCAATGGTTCCTTCCGGGATCGCGCCGCAGTTCACGGCGACGTAAGGGCCGTGCTTGCGCGAGCTGAACTGGTGCACGATGCGAGGCATCACCTCTTTTCCCGTCCCGCTTTCACCGAGCACGAGCACGCTGATGTCCGTGGCCGCCACTTGCGACGCCACCGTCAACGCACGATCGAGGGCAGGCGAAGTGCCCACCACCCCAAACCGTCGTTTCAGCGCTCCTACATCCATGCTCAGCTTTCCGCAGGTTGGTCCGTGACTTCGCCCATCAGCGTGACCGGCGTGCAATCAAACGTCTTGACGTTGACGTACTGCCCCACTTGGAGGTCGCCTTTGGGGAACACCACCACCGTGTTGTGTGTGGTCCGCCCAAAAAACTGGTCGTCCCGCTTCTTGCTCGTCCCCTCGATCAACACGCGGTGCACCTTGCCCACCAGGGCCTGGGTGCGCTCCTTGCCGTGAATCATCTGGCGTGCGATCACTTCTTGCAGTCGTGAACCCTTGACTTCCTCGGGCACATCATCCTCAAACTTGCGCTCGGCCAAGGTCTTAGGCCGCTCGCTGTACTTGAACATGAAGGCCATCTCGTACTTCACCTCGTCCATGAGGCTCAGCGTGGCCTGGTGCTCCTCCTCGGTTTCACCGCAGAATCCCGTGATCACGTCCGTGCTGATCGCACAATCTGGCATGATGCGACGGATGGCCGCGATGCGGTCGAGGTACCACTCGCGGGTATAGCCGCGGTTCATGCGCTTCAACACGTCGCTGTGACCGCTCTGCACGGGCAGGTGGATGTACTTGCAAATGTTCTCGTGACGCGACATGGCGTGCAGCACGTCGTCGGTCATGTCCTTGGGGTGCGACGTGCTGAACCGCACGCGCAGACCTGGGTTCACCGCAGCGACCATTTCAAGCAGCTCGGCGAAACGAACCACCGGCTGTGTCTCGTCCTTGATGACGCCCTTGTTGTCGATGTTCCACTTGTAAGAGTCGACGTTTTGGCCCAAAAGCGTGACTTCCCGATACCCCGCGTCATACAATTCTTGCGCCTCACGGACGATGCTTTGCGGGTCCCGGCTGCGTTCGCGGCCTCGGGTGAACGGCACCACGCAGAACGAACACATGTTGTCGCAACCGCGCATGATGCTGATGAACGCGGTCACGCCGCTGCTGTCCAGACGGACGGGGCTGATCTCGGCGTAGGTTTCCTCGCGAGAGAGCAAGACGTTGACGGCTTTTTGGCCTCCTTCCACTTGATCAACGAGGTTGGGCAAATCGCGGTACGCGTCCGGCCCCACCACCAAATCCACGAGCTTCTCTTCCTCGAGCAGCTTTTCGCGCAACCGCTCCGCCATGCACCCCAACACGCCGACCACAAGGCTCGGGTTCTTCGCCTTGTTGCCTTTGAAATGCACCAATCGGTTGCGTACGCGCTGTTCGGCGTTGTCCCGAATCGCACACGTGTTGAGCAGCACGAGGTCGGCCTCGTCTTCGTCGCGAGTTGTTTGGTATCCCGCATCGGACAGGATGCTCGCCACGATTTCGCTGTCGCTGAAATTCATTTGGCACCCGTAGCTCTCGAGGTACAATTTCCGGGCACCTGCGCCGGGCCCAGCCACCACCGTGGCTTCTCCCTGACGTCCTTCGTCCAAGACGTGATCTCCTTCTCGCATGGTGCAAATGTACGCCACTGACAAATTGTCACCCCTTTAGGGGTACCTGAAAAGAAGGTGGTTTTCTGCGACTTGTGCGAACCAATATCTCCTCAACTTGTCTTTAATTTGCCCGCCCAAACCCGTTCTCATGGCCAAGAATCTCGTCATCGTAGAGTCCCCTGCCAAGGCAAAGACCATTGAAGGTTACCTCGGCAAAGACTTCGTTGTGAAGTCCTCCATGGGCCACATTCGCGACCTCGCGAAAGGCAACGACAGCGTCGACATCGAGAACGACTTCGCCCCCAAATACGAAGTGAGCCCTTCCTCCAAGAAGGTGGTCTCTGAGCTCAAATCGTTGGCGAAGAAAGCCGAGACGGTGTGGCTGGCGACGGATGAGGACCGCGAGGGAGAGGCCATCAGCTGGCACCTCGTGGAAGCCTTGGGTCTCAAGCCTGAGCAAACCAAGCGCATCGTCTTCTCAGAGATTACAAAGCCCGCGATCCTCAAGGCCATTGAGGCGCCGCGAACGGTGGACACCGACCTGGTCAATGCCCAACAAGCGCGCCGCATTCTGGACCGCCTCGTGGGGTTCGAGTTGAGCCCTGTGTTGTGGCGCAAAATTCGTCCCTCGCTGAGCGCTGGACGAGTTCAGAGCGTAGGAGTCCGCATCATCGTCGATCGCGAACGCGAAATCGACGCGCACACGGCCCAATCCTCCTTCCGGGTGGTGGGGCACTTCGATACAGGCAAGGCTGTGGTCAAGGCCACGTGCAGTTCGTCTTTCGCCTCAGAAGCAGAGGCACAATCGTTCTTGGAGGCCTGCCTGGGTGCAGAGCACGTGGTGTCGTCCGTCGAGACGAAACCCGCGACCAAAAAACCGGCTGCTCCTTTCACCACGTCCACCCTGCAACAAGAAGCTTCACGCAAACTGAGCTTCAGCGTTTCTCGCACGATGGGAGTGGCACAGCGTCTTTACGAAGCGGGGCGCATCACCTACATGCGTACCGACTCTACGAATTTGAGCGATGTGGCGCTCGAAGCGGCCGAGAAGGAGATTTCAAGCACCTTCGGAGCGGAGTACGCATTCAAGCGGACCTACGCGTCGAAATCGAAAGGCGCGCAAGAGGCCCATGAAGCCATTCGACCCACGGACATGTCAGCCTCTTCCGTGGATGCCTCTCGAGAGGAGCAACGTCTTTACGACTTGATCTACAAGCGCACGTTGGCCTCCCAAATGGCCGATGCCAAACTGGACAAAACGGTCGCCAAAATCTCGGTATCCGGCCGCGACGAAGAATTCGTTGCGCGCGGTGAGGTCATCACATTCGAGGGCTTTTTGAAAGTGTACCTCGAGGGAACCGACGACGAGGATGGGCCGGACGAAACCACCAAGGACATGCTCCCAGCGATGACCGAGGGGCAGTCCATGTTACGCGAATCCATCGTCGCCACACAGCGCTTCAGCAAGCACCCACCCCGGTACACTGAAGCCAGCCTCGTCAAGCGTCTTGAAGAACTCGGCATCGGCCGTCCTTCGACGTACGCCTCCACCATTGAAGTGATGCAGAAGCGCGGCTACGTGGTCAAAGAAGACCGAGACGGCACGCCCCGTGAATACCGTGTGCTCACACTCCAAGGAACCAACGTTGCTGGCGCCACAGAAACCGAGAACGCCGGGCAGGAGCGCGGCAAGCTCTTCCCCACCGACATCGGCTTGGTGGTGAACGACTTTTTGCTCGAGCACTTCCAAAACATCCTGGACTACAACTTCACGGCCGATGTCGAGGAGGAATTTGACGTGATTGCACGCGGCCAACTCGATTGGCGCGCCATGCTCAAGCGTTTCTACGCGCCGTTCAAGGAAACGGTGGACTCCACCATGGAACACGCCGACCGGGCTTCCGGAGAGCGCATCCTCGGGGTGCACCCGGAGTCCGGCGCTCAAATCCTTTGCCGCATTGGCCGCTACGGCCCCATGGCCCAAATCGGTGGACCTGACGACGAAGAGAAGCAGTTCGCTTCCCTCTTGCCTGGACAGTCGATTGAAACCCTGACGCTCGAAGAGGCCCTTGACCTGTTCAAGTTGCCCCGCTCTCTCGGAGAACATGACGGCAAGAAGGTGACCGCGGCCATTGGTCGGTTTGGGCCCTACGTCCGCTACGACGGCAAGTTTGTGTCGCTCAAGGCCGACGAAGGGGACGACCCCTACACGGTGACTCTGGAACGCGCCATGGAGCTCATCAAGGCCAAACTCGAAGCCGACGCCAAAGCGCTCATCAAAGTCTTCGAGGAAGACGACACGGTTCGCGTGCTCATCGGCCGGTATGGACCTTACATCAAAGCGGGCCGCGTCAACGCCACCATCCCCAAGGATGAAAAACCGGAGGAAGTGACTTGGGAGCGCGCCCAGGAGTTGATCGAAGAGGCTAAAAACCGCCCCAAGCGCGGCCGCCGAAAGAAGGCGTAACGTCCTGCTCCTCAGATTTGTTGGCTCCTGCATTCACATTCTGTTGTGAATGCTTGCTTCGTCGTGGCGGTTCAATTGAGGCACGCCGCTTCGACCTTGCGGTCCAAGCGCCACTTTGGCCTCAAATCTCTGGTTCATGCTCGACGGATTCCTCGACTTGTTCGAACCGGTCAACGCCCCCGACTTCTCCAACGCGGAAGGGGTGGCGCGGATCGCGGACCGCATTGAAGCTCACCGCTTCGACGCTCGCCCCATGCTTGAAGGCGCACGCGTGGCGCTGTTTGGGGTGAACGACGGCCGCCGATCGGGGGACAACGAAGGCTGCGCTGGCGCACCCGACGCCATTCGCCACTGGCTCTATCAGCTCGTCCCCCCACAACCTTGGCAA
Organism: Bacteroidota bacterium; assembly: GCA_027621555.1. Lineage (GTDB taxonomy): Bacteria > Bacteroidota > Bacteroidia > Flavobacteriales_D > Sanyastnellaceae > UBA11663. The sequence continues at coordinate 10,716 of JAQCBJ010000008.1, forward strand.
CCCACGGTCGACCTGGGAGACATCCGAGCCGGCGCGACCGAAGAAGACACCTATGCCGCCGTCCAATCCGTGGTGGCCGAGTTGGTCCAAATGGGCATCATCCCCATCGTGCTCGGCGGCGGACACGACCTCACCGTCCCCATGTACCGCGCGCTCGAATCTGTCGGACGGCCGATGAATGTGGTGACGGTAGACCCAAGGCTTGATTTTGGCGGTGACCCCAGCCTGGTGAGTTCGAGAAACCACATGAACAGCGTGGTCATGCACGAGCCGAATTTCCTCTTCGACTACGCCAACGTTGGACACCAGGGCTACCTCACCGATCCAGACACGCTCGAGCTCTTGGAACGGCTCCAATTCGAGACCATTCGCCTCGGCGGACTGCTCCAAAACATGCGCCACGTTGAACCGATTGTGCGCAATGCCGACCTCGTCACCGTAGACATGGCCTCGGTTCGCGCTTCGGACCACCCCGCATCCACCCACGCGAGCCCCAACGGAATGACTGCCGAGCATTTGTGCCAGTTGTCGCGCTACGTGGGGATGAGCGACCGCTTGCTGGCCACCGGTTTCTTCGAACACAACCCGGACTTGGACGACCGAGGACGAGGCGCGCATTTGGTGGCGCAAGGAGTTTGGCATGTGCTCGACGGCATTTTCAACCAAAAAGGCGACCACCCTAAATGTTCCACCGAAGACTACCTCAGGTACGTGGTGGATCTGCCAGGAGAACAGCATGAAATCGCCTTCTACAAAAGCCCCAAAAGCGATCGCTGGTGGATGGATGTCCCCATGCCCAACAGCGACAAATCGAACCTTTTGCCGAGTTTGCTCGTACCCTGCTCGTATGAAGAGTATGTTGAAGCTTCCGAAGGCTCCTTGCCGGACCGGTGGTGGCGCACGTACCAAAAACTGGCTTAGACATGTTTGACCTCAGCAACACCTCCAACCCGCGAAGCGCGCAGAAATGGCTTGTGCATTGGGAAAATCCCTATATTAGCCAACCTCTGCGCTCACGCGTAGCGGTGCAACCTGCTGAAAATCAAAGAAATAAGATGATTCGCAACATCGCAATCGGCTTCGGCTTGGCATGCCTGACTATCGGGCAAGCCTCGGCACAACAGGATCCACAAATGACGCAGTGGTTCAACGACCTCGCGGCCTTCAACATTGGAGCCGCTGGGGAAGATGACCTCACCCACGTGAATGCGTGGTACCGCGACCAGTGGATGGGGGTCTACGGTGCACCTGTCACCACCATGATCAACGTCCATTCGAACGTGGATTTCATTCCCGGTGCCCTTGGCCTCCAAATTTACCAGGACGAGATTGGCCAGGAATCCAACACCATGGTGAAGTTGGGCTACGCCTACCACTTGTCTCCACTTGCCAACGGTGCTCACATCGGGATTGGACTGAACGTGTCCTTGTTCAGCAAGAGTTTCGATGCGGAGTGGATTGCCGTTGACGATTGGCAAAACGACCCCGCCATTCCAGACCAAGGGGCGTCTGGAAGTTCTGCGGATTTGGACTTGGGGGTCTTCATGCGCAAAGGCAACGAGTACTATGCCGGCTTATCCATGACCCACATTGCGGAGGTTCAAATGTCCTCGCATGACATTGTGCCAACTCGCCACTTTTACTTGATGGGTGGGTACAACTACCCTTTGAGCGGCGATCAATTGTTGTTGCGCAGCAACCTCTTGGCCAAGACAGACCTCAACGCCACCGCCATTGACGCCAACGTCAACGTGTTGTGGGAGGACTTCCTGTGGGGTGGTTTGACCTGGCGCCCAGGGGACGCCGTAGCACCCTCTGCCGGTGTGCAATACAGCATGTCTAAGAAGGAGGGAATCACCTCCAGCACTCAAGTCTTTAAAGTCGGTGTGTCCTACGACGTCACGACGAGCGAATTGCGCTCCTACAGCAGCGGCTCGCTGGAAGCATTCTTCTCGTATGCGTTCAAGTTTGTGACCACACCGATTGAAAACAAATACGCCAACCCTCGATTCCTTTAAGACACACGAAACCATGTCGATCGAGCGTTGTACCTAACAACTCTGCAAGAAAACCAATCCATGAAAAAGCTCCTGATGATCCTCATTGCGCCCGTCTTTTTGTCGGCGTGCTACATGGGGCCCCAGGGCGAGCTGGTGGGGGTTCACCCTCGTCAGTACTGGGAACAATCGAATCCATTTGGGATGAACTACATCCACTTTGGCTCCTACACCATGGGCCCAAGTGATCAGGATGTCCCCTTCGCCCTCAACACGCGCTCCAAGACGGTGACCATTCCACCGTTCTACATGGACGTGCATGAGATCACGAACAACGAGTACCGTCAATTCGTGCAGTACGTACGCGATTCGTTGTACCTGCAAACCCTTGCCGACAACGACGACGATCGCTACTACATCGCGGAAAACGCCCGCGGTCAAGAATTGGATCGCTTCATCGACAAAGGCTTTGTCCTGAACTGGGAAGAACCCATCGATTGGGAGGACGAAGACATCTTCGATTTGTTGTACGATGAGTTTTTCCTGCAAGGATCTGATCAATTCTACAACCGTCGCGAAATCGACACCCGCAAGCTGAATTACCGCTACTACTGGGTCAACCTCGACGCCGCAGCGAAGAAAAGTGCGCGGGACGAAGAGTACGGAGAGGTCAACACCTTGAATCAACTGCATTCAACGCGCCGTCACAGCGACCGCGCGCAATTCGTGGTGGAGGAAATCATCAACATCTACCCGGACACGTTGGTATGGATCCACGACGCAACGTACGCCTACAACGAACCGTATGCGGAAATGTACTTCTGGCATCCCGCCTTTGACGATTACCCCGTGGTGGGTGTGACCTGGGGCCAAGCCAAAGCCTTCAACGCTTGGAGAACCCAGATCATGAACGAATGGAAAATGAAGAATGGCGAGACCTTCGTGCAGAAGTTTCGTCTTCCTTCTGAAGCGGAGTGGGAATTTGCCGCTCGTGGTGGACGAAACCTCGCCCCCTATCCTTGGGGTGGACCGTATGCCCGTAACCAGCAAGGTTGCGTGCTCGCCAATTTCAAGCCCATGCGTGGGGACTACGTGGAAGACGCCAACGCCTACACGGCGCCTGTGGAGTCCTACAGCCCCAACGATTACGGGTTGTACAACATGAGCGGCAACGTGGCCGAGTGGACCAACACGGCCTACGACGAGACGGTGTACGACTTCTCTTGGGACTTGGCTCCGGACTACGTTTACCACGCCAAAGTGGATGACCCCCCTGCCCTCAAGCGCAAGGTCATTCGCGGCGGATCCTGGAAAGACATTGGCTACTACTGCCAAACCGGAACACGTACGTTTGAGTACAGCGACACCGCAAAAGCCTACATCGGCTTTCGATCTGTCATGTCCTACCTCGGCCGAGGCAAGTCTGGCTTGCCCGAAGAGTGGAATTGATTTCTCCCGGGCGTGAATTGAAACCGCACGCCTTTTTGAACACTAAACCCAACCTGCGCAGCGTTGAATTGCTGTATTGAAACCAACCAAAACCCGAAACCATGAAACCAGGAAGCAAGCAGTGGAAGAATTTTATGGCCAAGCTCTACGGATGGGGCGCCGCCATCGTGATTATTGGAGCGTTGTTTAAAATCCAGCACTGGGAAGGTGCATCGCTCATGCTGATTCTTGGATTGGGAACGGAAGCGTTCATCTTCTTCATGTCAGCGTTTGAGAAGCCCCACGAAGAACCGGATTGGTCTTTGGTCTACCCCCAGCTAGCCACGGGTGAGGGCGCTGAAAAAACGCCCACTCAGCAATTGGACGACATGTTGTCCAACGCCAACATCGACACGGAGGTTATCTCCAAGTTGGGCGAAGGCATGCGCCACCTGGGTGAGCAAGCTTTGAAAATGGGCGAGGTCGCTGATGCTTCCGTCGCCACCAAAGATTACAGCGATGCGTTGGTCAAAGCTTCGAACCGTGTGGACGAGTTGAGCAGCACGTACGAAGAGGTCAGCAAAGGCTTGACAGGTTTGGTTCAGGCGAGCGCCGAGGGCGCATCAACGGGTGCCGGTTTGGCCAAAATGAACGAGAACCTCGACTCGCTCAACCACATGTATGAGTCCCAGCTTGCTCAACTCGAGCAGAACAAACAACTGTTCGAAGGCATGGGTGAATTGGTAACGAACCTCAACGACTCCATTGAGGACACCAAGGTTTACAAGGAGAACATCTCCGAATTGGCGAAAAATTTGGCCTCTCTCAACACCGTTTACGGCAACATGTTGAACGCCATGGGTGGCGGACGCAGCTAAGCATCTGAACCATGGCCGGAGGAAAAGAAACACCGCGTCAGAAGATGATCGGGATGATGTACCTCGTCCTGACAGCACTTTTGGCCCTCAACATCTCCAAAGAAGTCTTGAATGGCTTCGTGAAAGTGGAGAACAGCTTGCAAGACACGCAGCACACCCTCAAGGGGAAGGTTTCAGAAACCTTGACCACCCTCGAGGTGAAATACGCTCAGAACAAAGAGAAGGTCGGTCCTTTCATGGACAAGGCCCGGGAAGTACGAGGACGTAGCGACAACTTGGTCAACTACATCACTCAATTGAAAGGACGTTGCATGGCCACCTCCGAAGGAAAGTACGACGAGGAATTGGCCAACGACTTTGCAAACTTCATTGGCAAGGATGAGACAGGGATGGACACCACCATCAGCCTTGCCGTGATTGAAAAAAAGGATGAGTACCAGGAATTGACCGCCTTCATGGTCGGCTCAGAGCCTCAGAATCCGAAATACGACGAAAACGATCCCTGGGGAGCCACGGCCTTGCGCAAAAACTTGGAAGCCTACCGTGACTACTTGAAGGGGGTCAAGCTTGTGGACAGCCAAGGAACCCCCCGCGAATTGCCGGAGTACATCAAAGTTCAACTCGACGAACGTTTCACCTTTGAAAACGAAATCGAAGACGGCAAAGAAGTTCTTTGGGAAGCAGCGAATTTCTACGACGTGCCTCTGGCGGCCGTGATGCCTTTGATGTCCAAGATGATTGTGGACGTGCAAGACGCCCAAGAAGACGTGCTCTCTTGGTTGCTCGGTGGGATTGAAGCCAAGTCCTACAAATTCACTGATCTCAAGCCGCTCGTGGTGCCCGAGTCCAACTACATCCTTCGCGGAGATTCATTCCGAGCAGATGTACTCTTGGCCGCTTACGACGCCACCAATGCTCCTGAGATTTACATCGACGGAACGAAGTGGGACGGTCGAGATTCCTCTTTGCTCGCCTATGAAGGTTTAGAAGGACTGACGATTGGAAGCGACGGAATGGGCAAGTTGCGCATCCCCACGCGAGGAATGAACCTCGGCGAGATGAACTTCAAAGGTTTGATTCGATTCCAAGGTCCTGACGGCAACATTGAACCCTACTCGTTCTACACGCCCACCATCACGGTTGCAGAGCCTGCTCTTGTGGTTTCTCCCACCAAGATGAACGTGTTCTACCGCGGCGTACCAAACCCTGTGGAGGTTTCAGTGCCAGGCGTCCCTCAAGACAAGATTGATGTACGCATCGACGGTGGTCACAAGATCTCGAAGCAGCCGGACGGATCGTACGTGGTGGAGCCCAGTTCCAACAGCTCGGTGCGCGAAGCCAACATCACGGTTTCTGCCGAATTGCCCGATGGATCGAAGAAGACCTTGCCAGCAAAGAACTTCCGGGTGAAACGCATTCCCGATCCCGTGGCATTCTGGACTGGCAAGAAACCCACCGACAAAGGCATCACCAAGGCGGAAGTGTTGTCTTTCGCTCCTGTGGCAGCTCGGATGGAAGGCTTTGATTTTGACGTGCAAGTCCGTGTCAAAAGCTTCACCTTGAAGATTTCGAAGGACGGGGCCTTTTCCGACTTGCCATCAGGCAACAACCGCATCACCCCCGACCAACAAGAAGCGCTGAAGCGCGTTCGTCGTGGCAACGTCATCTACCTGGAGGACATCCTGGTGTCCATGCCTGACGGAACCGAGCGCGACTTGCCCCCGATGAAATTGAAAATCACCGGTTAACTTACACGACATGAAACAGTTCCTGTGCACTTGTTTGACCCTGACGCTCGCGTTGTTTGCCTTTGTGCAACAAGGTGTGGCTCAATCTCCCAACGTGTTGGATGGCGCCTACGTGAAGGAAACCAACCTGACCAAGCGCGTCATTCCTTACCCTCACTTGCGTGAGGCAGATGTGATGTACAAGCGTCGCATTTGGCAAGAAATTGACCTTCGACAGAAGTTCAACCACCCGTTCTACTTCCCTCTTGACCCCATTCAGGACCGGCAAAATCTGTTCGACGTGGTTCGGGAAGCGTTGCTTGTGGAAGGGTCACTTGTGGCCTACAGCGCGGGACCTTTGGGGGATGACGACGAGTTCACGTTCCCGCTTTCTGCGGACAGCATTCGCCAGATTCTGAATCCTGTGACGCTGGTGAAGCAATACGACGACTTCGGCGAAGTCATTGGAACCATCCAGCAGAGCAACGAATTGTCGTCGGACAAGATCACGCGTTACCGAATCAAAGAAGATTGGATTTGGGACCGGCAGCGGAGTGAGCGTTACGTGCGCATTCTCGGCATCGCCCCCATGCTCGAAGACTTTGACTTGGATGGAAACAGCGTGGGATTCCGGCCGTTGTTTTGGTTGTACTACCCCGAATGCCGTTACGTGTTTGCGAACAGCGAGGTGTACAACATGTTCAACGACGCCCAGCGCCGCACCTACGAGGACCTGTTCCAAAAGCGTTACTTCTCGAGCTACATCGTCAAGGAGGACAACAGCTTCAACCGCATGATTGTCTCCTACGCACGTGGATTGGATGCTTTGGCCGAATCCGAGCGAATTCAGCAAGAGCTGTTCAACTTGGAGCACGACATTTGGCACTACTGAGGTTCAAGACTTCAGAAGAAAAGGGCTGCAGAGATGCGGCCCTTTTTTGTTCCCCGACGCTGTAAGACCGAACTTGCGCAGCGATGCTGCATCTAACGTCGCTTGGGGTCCACTTTGGGGATCGAACGCTGTTTGAGGGGGTGGACCTGGCCATTGGCACCAAGGACCGCATTGGCTTGGTGGGAAGGAACGGTGCCGGCAAATCGACCCTGCTTAAAATCATCGCTGGGCTCCAGAAACCTTCCGAAGGAAGCGTCCACACGCCCAAGGAGTACCGGATGGGCTATTTGCCTCAAGAGATGGAGCACGACGAAGGCGCCACGGTCCTCGAAGTGGCCATGCAAGCCTTTGAGGAAATGCAGGCTTTGGAAGTGCGTCTGGAAAAGCTCACGAAAGAAGTGGCCGAACGTACCGACTACGAAAGCGACAGCTACGCGCAGTTGATCCAGGAATTGAGCGACGCGAACGAACGGTTGGACGCCATTGGGGCTTCGAGCACTGAGGAGCAAGCGCACCGGATTTTGCAGGGACTCGGGTTTCAACTCGGAGACATGTCCCGTCAGATGCACGAATTCAGCGGAGGATGGAAAATGCGCGTGGAGCTCGCGAAGTTGCTCCTGATGCAACCGGACTTGCTGCTTCTGGACGAGCCGACCAACCACCTCGACATTGAAAGCATCGAGTGGTTGGAGGCGTTCTTGCTGCACCATCCCGGAGCGATTCTGTTGATCTCGCACGATCGGGTCTTTTTGGACACCCTCACCAAGCGGACCGTGGAGATTGGGGGCCTAAAATTGTACGACTACAAGGGTCCTTACTCGGCATACCAGGTTTGGCGTGAGGACGAACGGATGAGGCAAGAACAAGCGGCCAAAAACCAACAGAAATACATTCAAGACACGGAGCAGCTCATCAACAAGTTCCGTGCGAAGAAGAACAAGGCTGCGTTTGCCCAAAGCTTGATCAAAAAACTCGACAAGCTGGAGCGCGTGGAGGTGGATGCTGCGGAGAATGCGCAGATTCGGTTCCGCTTCCCTCCTGCTCCCCGGACAGGCAAGGTCATCTTTGAAGCTCAGTCGGTCAAGAAATGCTTCGACGAGCTCACGGTGTTCGAAGGCCTTGACTTTATCATGGCACGGCAGGAGAAAGTGGCGTTGGTCGGGAAAAACGGCGCTGGAAAAACCACGCTGACCCGCATGCTTCTGAAGCAAGAAACGTGCACGTCGGGTGAGTTGACGGTGGGGCATAACGTCGACATCGGGTACTATGCCCAAAACCAGACCGACGAACTCGACGGAAACCTGACCGTCATGGAGACGTTGGAGGAAGTCGCCGTGGGTGACGTGCGGAAACAACTGCGAGGTTTGTTGGGATCCTTCCTGTTCTCTGGGGAGGACGTGGACAAGAAGGTCAAGGTGTTGTCAGGGGGTGAGAAAGCGCGTTTGGCCCTGTGCAAGCTGTTGCTTCACCCCTACAACGTGCTTATCCTGGACGAGCCGACCAACCACCTGGATCTGAAAAGCAAGTCTGTGCTGAAAGAAGCCTTGCAGGGGTTCGACGGTTCGCTTGTGGTGGTGTCCCACGACCGGGATTTCCTCAGCGACATGACGCAGCTTGTCTACGAAGTGACCCCAACTGGGCTGAAACAATACATCGGGGACATCAAGCAGTTTTTGCACGAAAAGCACGCTGCGAGCATCACGGCCTACGAAGCCAAGAAGACGGTCAAGGTGGAGCGGACCAAAGAGAAGGCCGTGGTCCAAGAATCACCCAAGCCTTCGGGAGGCATGGACTACAAAACCCGAAAGGAGCACGAGAAGGCATTGCGCAAGGCGAAAAACGCCGTCGACCGCCTGGAAAAGAACATCGCTAAACTCGAAGCCAAGCAAGAGGAACAAAATGCCGCCATGGCCGCGGTGGACCCTTCTGACCGAGCTCAAGTCACCGACTTGGCCTATGCCTTCGATGCCGTGCAGCAAGAGATGCAAGAATGCATCAACCAATGGGAGAAGGCGATTCAGGAAGTGGAGCGGCTTGAAGCCTTGAACGAGTAAGTCGTCTTCACCCCAACCCTGCCGCCTCGACGTAAGTCGTCCACTTGTCCAAAGCGTTCGCCATGTCCTCGGGCAATTCCGATTGAAAATCCATGCGTTCGCCGGTGCCGGGATGCGTGAAGCCGAGGGTCTTGGCGTGCAGCGCTTGGCGTGGAAGGGCTTCGAACATGTTGCGCAGGAACGCGTTGTACTTCCCCCCTGGCGCGCCTTTGACCGCCACGTTCCCGCCGTAATTGGGGTCGCCAAACAACGGGTGGCCGATGTGCTGCATGTGCACGCGAATTTGGTGGGTTCGGCCCGTCTCGAGCTTGCATTCCACGAGGGTCACCGGACCAAGGCGCTTCAGCACGCGGTAATGGGTGACCGCGTGTTTGCCTTCCCGTCCATCCACGAACACTTGCTGCACACGGCGGTCTCGAAGCGAGCGGCCAACGTGCCCCGTGACGGTGCCATCTTCGATGACGTCGCCCCATACGAGGGCCCAGTACCTCCGGTTGACCGTGCGTTCGAAGAACTGTTCGCTGAGTTCGGTTAAGGCACGCTCCGTTTTTCCAAGAACCATCAACCCCGTGGTGTCCTTGTCCAGGCGGTGCACCAACCCTGGCCGAGGCTCAGGTTGGTTTTCGAGGCTTGGCATGTTTTGGAAGTGATGCAGCACACCGTTGACCAACGTGCCTGAGTAGTTGCCATGCCCTGGATGCACCACGAGGTTCATGGGTTTGTTGATCACCAAGACGTCGTCGTCTTCGTACACCACATTCAAATCCATGGGCTCCGGCAACAATTCAAATTCGAACACCGGCTGCGGAAGCTCAACGGTGACCACGTCCCCGGGCTTGACCTTGTGGTTGCTCTTGACGGGCTGGCCGTTGACGCGAACGTATCCGGACTTGGCGGCCGTTTGGAGTTTGTTGCGGGAAAGGTGAGCGACGAGGTTGATGATGAACTTGTCCACGCGCAACGGCGCCTGACCCGGGTCGGCAACTAACCGATGGTGCTCGAACAGCTCTTCCGACTGTTCCTCTTCGTTCAAGTGCTCGTCGCTCATGGGCGGGCCATCCAGCGTTGGGACCAAGTTTGGCCTTGGCGCGTGGTCCCTACAAGCAGGTACATGCCAGGTGATTCCGTGGTCCATGTGTGCGCCCCCGGGGCAAGCAAGCCCAAATCCGCGACTTCGCGCCCCGTGAGGTCGTACACCCAAATTTCCGTGGCTTCTTCCAAGACCCAGCGGCACTCGGTTCGACCAGGGTTGGGGAACACAACCGGGGCCTCTGCAAGCCACGGACGCTCAGCCACGTTCGTCACCAGTTCCTTCCCCGCACGAAGCACCGGCCGGATCATCAGCGACCCCTCAATGGTGGACTGTTGCCAATCCGGAAGGGATGGGAAAAAGCGGTACCACAGGTACTCCGGGTTGGTGTTGGTCGACTTGTCTAACCCCACGTTGATGCGCTGTTCCCCCTGTTGGACGAACCCAACGTAGATGCGTCCCGAAACGGGAACCGGGGCTTCGAAGGGCACGTACGTGAAACCGTCAAATTCGTTCGCGTAGTAGTTGGGGTTGTGGACGACGAACTGGGGAGCCAACAACGTGTCTGGCTGGCCCGGGTTGTCCTCGTCGTCCCCGTACACCTTCAAGGTGTATGTAGCCCCGGTCGCGTCGTCAAAAAACGGCGTGAAGTGAATCCACAAGCCGTCCAAGGTGTCTTCTTCTTGGATGTCATAACCAACCACCAATTCCCCACCCTGGCCGCCATTGGGGCCGTCGAGGGCGTACGCTTTCTCCGCGGTGCCGTCGTCGTAGGCGTAGTAGTCGTAGAAGGTTTGGACGTGCACGATGCTGTCGTTGTCGGTCACCCCGACTTGGGTGGTGCCGTTGGCCCCACCGACCTCATCTTCCCACAGGCTGACGTGGAACGTGGCGAAGGTGTCGCTCAACGTCTCGTTGAACAACGGCGTCAAGATCTGCAGGTCTTGAATGTAGTCAGTCTCGAACAAGCCCGTCACGGCGTTGTTCGGAATGGTTGCGCCCGGAGGTGTGTAACTGTTGACGTTTCCTTCCACGTCCACGCGTTGGATTTTCATGCCGATGTTCTGCTGGCTGTTGGAGGTCTCCCCAAAACTCCGGTGAAGCGTTGGCATGCTCGTGGCGGTGTATCCCTCGGCGTCTTCCACAAAATGTGGCCACGGCATGGCAGTCCAAGGATGGCGTAGGGCACTGGTTGGAGGCTTCACAAAGGCAATCTCTTCTTCAAGAGGAGCTGGGGTCGTGCCGTCTGGCGACACACGCACGTAGTCGATGTGCCACGTGTCAACGTTGCCTTCCAAGGATCCGTAGTTCCGAAAACGGAACTGGAACTCGTTGTAAAAATATTCCCCATCAACAATGGGAATCACCGCAGGATGGAACGACGTGTCGTCGTCGATGCCTTCAGAAGACCACACCGAAATCCAAGGATCTCCGTCTGGGACGTTGGCACGGAATTCGACGATCAAGCTGTCTTCCCCTGCGTCCGCGCCGTTGGCAACTCCTCCCGATTGGTACCAAAAACTCAAGGCCACGCTGTCTTCCCCTAGGTACGACGCCAACAACAATTTGCGGGACGTCAACGTGTCCGCGTAGCCCGCAGCGTTGGTCGGGTTGAGCATGTAGGGGTTGCCTTCGGGGTCGAGGCCATCCAAGGTGGCGCACCCAATGGTAGGCGGTTGGTAGGCGAGTGTGGTCGTCCGGCGAACGGGGCTGGCTTCCCACCGCTTGAGGTTGGTCGCAACGTCATCCTCAAAAAAACTCGGCCAAGCGAAGTCGTCCACAAAAGGCAACGCCAACGGCGGCAATTCCCCTCCTCCCGATTTGGCGGCGGCGTAGGCCTTCACCTTGGCTTCTGGCACGAAGACGCTGCGCAAATCCAATTCGCGCTCTTGCGCGTTCGCAGTGGTCCACAAGCCAAATCCAAATGCCACCAACGCCAAAGTGCGGAAGGTGACTGAGGCCAGTGGGGAAGGAATCAAGGTGTTCATCGTGGACATCAACGTGCTGGAACTGGATATCGTGCGCATCCTCAGGTGAAATTCAGTGTTTGCCAAGATACAGGTCGATGGCTGTACCCTCACGGACGTACAATTGATCCGCTGGACTTGCGTCTTGTGAGACCACGACCGCAAGAGAGGTATCCAGCGCATTGGTGACGTCTTCTGCGTAGCCCACGTGCCCCAGCGCCAAGTTGCGTCGTGACAAGATGCCCGAGGCATCTTTGAGAGAAAGACCCACCAACCACGGCACCCGCACGTCTTTGGCACCGGCCACACCCACCACCAACCTCAGGCGCGTTCCCTTGGGGTAGCGGGCATCGTCTCCCACAGACTTCCCCTGGTGTTCCACCCGAATGACCTTGCCGGCCAACAATTTGTTGGGTTCTTCCTTCACGTCCACCCTGAAACCTCGGGTGGCGAGAATCCGCTCGGCCAACTTGGCATCCTGCCCTTCTTCGATGGCCACGCGCTCACTGGGCGGCGTGATCCGGTACGTCGTCAGCAACACTTTGCGTCCCACCTTGACCGAGCTGCCCGCGGGCGGATGTTGCTCCACCACCGCTCCGGGTGTGCCCGAAGGCGCGTAAATCGAATCTTGCCAAACCGCCTCCAAGCCCAAGTCTTGAAGGGCACCGGCGGCTTCCATTTGGGTCATCCCCGCCAAGGCGGGGACCTCTCGTTGAGCCGAAGGTTGGCTGTACCAACGCAGCAAGAACAACGTGCCTGCCAAAACAATCACCCAGGTCAGGGCGATTCCAGAAACGTGCTTGGCGAGCGACTTCAACATCAGTCTTCCGTCAAGATTTCTTCCAGGGCGTTGTCGTAGTAGGCGCGGAGCTCCTCGCAGAAGCCAAAGCGCTTGTCGTCCACGACCACCTTCCCTTTGGTGACATGTCCCAACAACGTGGGCTGGAGGCCGTGCTTTTCGCAGACGTCGAAAAAGTCGTCTTGGTCTTCTTCGCGCAGAGAAACCACAGCTCGACCCTGGCCTTCGCCGAACAGGAAGCCGTCGAGGCGAACCTCGTCGTCCGTGACGATGTCAAAGCCGAGGCCGCCGGGCATGGCCATTTCGAGGAGGGTGATGAACAACCCGCCATCCGCCACATCGTGGGCCGCTGCGGCGAGGCCTTTTTGGGCCACCTCACGGAGGCACGCGTGCAACTTGCTTTCCTCGTCGATGTCAAAATGCGGAGCAGGCGACCGGTGAATGCCTACGACGTTGGCCAGGTACTCCGACGCGTTGATGCAACCGCTCGATCCGCCGAGCAGGAAAATGAGTTCGCCCTTCTCTTTGAAGTCAAGCCCAGTGTGGTGCTTGCGGTCCTGCATGACCCCGACCATGCCAATGGTAGGAGTTGGGAACACGGCTTGCGCTGAACCGTCGGGGTTCGCGGTTTGGTTGTAGAAGCTCACGTTTCCGCCCGTCACCGGCGTATTGAAGTGGCGGCACGCGCGGCCCATGCCTTGGATGGCCCCCACAAACTGCCAGTACACCTCAGGGTTGTAAGGGTTGCCGAAGTTGAGGCAGTTGGTGATGGCCGAAGGCTCGGCGCCCGTGCAGCTGATGTTGCGCGCGGCTTCCGCGACGGCGATGGCCGTTCCGATTTCAGGGTCTGCTTCGACGTAACGCGCGTTGCAATCGACCGTCAGGGCCAAGGCCTTCTCCGTCCCGCGCACGCTCACCACTCCCGCATCCGAAGGGCGGTTGGTGGTGCGGTTGATGGTTCCCACCATGCTGTCGTACTGCTCCCAAACCCACTTCTTGGAGGCGATGTTGGGGAGGCAGATCAGCTTTTGGGCAATGTCCACGCACTCGTCCAAAGACGGAACGGGAACCGAATTGGGGTCAAACGCCTGAGCCTCGGCGTACCAAGCCGGCTCGGTGTACTCGCGCTCGTAGACGGGCGCGCCGCCGCCCAACACCAAGGTCGAGCCGGGGACATCCCCCACGAGCTCGCCGTTCATGAAGTAGCGAATGCGGTCGCCCTCGGTGACCTCACCGATGTGCTCCGCGTGCAAATCCCACTTCTTGAAAATGTCTTTCACTTCCTCCTCTTGGCCCTTGTGGACCACGACGAGCATGCGTTCCTGGGATTCGCTGAGCAAGATCTCGAACGGCTCCATGTCCTGCTGACGCAGCGGCACGCGGTCGAGGTGGATGTCCATGCCGACTTCGCCGGCCGCGCTCATCTCGGAGGTTGAGCAGGTGATTCCCGCCGCCCCCATGTCCTGCATGCCAACGACGGCCGTGGTCTTGGCCAATTCCAAGGTGGCTTCGAGGAGGAGCTTCTCCTGGAACGGGTCTCCCACCTGCACAGATGGCAAGTCGTCCGCGCTTTCTTCCGTGATGTCCTTCGACGCGAACGACGCGCCTTGGATGCCGTCTTTGCCCGTTGCTGAACCCACGATGTACACAGGGTTGCCAGGACCAGCGGCTGTGGCAGAGATGATTTTGTCCGCTTCGAGGATGCCGACCGACATCGCGTTCACGAGCGGGTTCACTTGGTAGCTCGAGTCGAAGAATACTTCGCCACCCACGATGGGCACCCCAAAGCTGTTGCCGTAATCGCCGATGCCCTTCACCACGCCCTCCAACAACCACTTGGTGCGGGGGTTGCTGAGGTCACCGAAGCGCAAGCTGTTCAGTTGCGCGATCGGACGTGCGCCCATGGTGAAAATGTCACGGTTGATCCCTCCAACTCCCGTTGCCGCTCCTTGATAGGGCTCAATGGCCGAGGGGTGGTTGTGGCTCTCAATTTTGAAGGCGCACCCGAGGCCGTCGCCGATGTCGACGATCCCGGCGTTTTCCTCGCCCGCTTTCACCAGCATGTGTGACCCCTCCTTGGGAAGGGTTTTGAGCCACTTGATGGAGTTTTTGTAGGAGCAGTGTTCGCTCCACATGACCGAGTACACGCACATTTCCGTGAAGTTGGGCGTGCGGCCAAGGATGGTTTTGATTTGCTCAAATTCCTCCGGACGGAGGCCCATGTCTTGAGCTTGTTCGAGGGTGGCTGGGGCGATGGAAGCCTTCATGAATCGTGGACCGTTGGGGTTCGTTCGTCGAGTGAATCTGAGCCCAAAAATACGGCGTCCCCACGGGCCACCCGCCCCCTCGCCGACCCTTTCTGCCCATCTTTTCCACGACATGCCCCCAACGTCGGCGAGCCGGTGGTTACTTTGCAGCATGCGAGTGGTGATTCAGCGTGTGAGCCGGGCCGAAGTCCGCATCGACGGGGCCGTTTCAGGGGCCATTGACGCCGGGTTTTGCGTCCTCGTCGGCATCGAGGACGAAGACTCGCAAGAAGACGCCGACTGGCTGGCCGCCAAAATCGCCAAGCTCCGTGTGTTCAATGACGGCGAAGGCAAAATGAACGCCGACTTGGCGGACGTCGGGGGGCGCGTTTTGGTCGTGAGCCAATTCACCCTTCACGCCAAGACCAAGAAGGGGACCCGCCCTTCCTTCATCCGCGCCGCCCGTCCGGAACACGCCGTGCCGCTCTACGAGTACTTCGTCCAGGCTTGCGAACGTGAGACCGGCCAGCCCTTGGCGACCGGGGAGTTCGGAGCCGCGATGGAAGTGGACTTGGTGAACGATGGACCGGTGACGATTTGGATCGACACGAAAGACAAAGATTGACCCCATGAACAAGCTCAACCTCCCCCCTTCCGAGGCGCCCGAAGTCACCCTTCGCGAGGCGCAGGAACAGGTCCACGCGTGGATCACGACGGTGGGGGTTCGGTACTTCAACGAACTGACAAACCTTGCGATCCTGACCGAGGAAGTCGGCGAGCTGGCGAGGTTGATGGCCCGCCGTTACGGCGAACAGAGCGAGAAGCCGAGCGACGCGGGCCGCGAATTGGGCGACGAGATGGCGGACGTGCTTTGGGTGCTGCTCGCGCTCGCCAACCAAACCGGCGTGGACCTGACCCAAGCCCTGGCCGACAACGTGGCCAAGAAAACTTCGCGGGACCGAGACCGGCACCGCAACAACCCCAAACTGACATGAACCTCTCCTCCCTATCCCTCATCTCATTGCGCGCCATGATGGCGGCGACTTGGCTTGTTGCGGGGCCCGCGATTTGGGCCCAGACCTGGGGCCCTACACCCGCATCGGTCCGTGCTGGGGTCGCGGACGAACGCGCCGCATTGGACGCCGCGTCCTGGACCAGCGGGCTCGAGCTCCGAAACGTTGGACCGTCCGTCATGAGCGGCCGCGTGGTCGACGTCGCGGTCGTGGAGGACACGATGTACGTGGCGTACGCCACGGGTGGGCTGTGGAAGAGCATCAATCACGGGACAACGTTTGAGCCCCTGCTTGACGAGACGTGCATGCTGGGGGCCGTCGCGGCCCACCCGTCCGGCCGCGTCGTGGTCGGGTCCGGGGAAGTGAACTCGTCCCGCAGCTCGTACGCTGGCGACGGGGTGTACGTCAGCGACGACCACGGCGCAACGTGGCGGCACGCGGGACTGGAAGGCAGCCACCACATTGGTCGGGTGATCTTGGACCCAAGCAACCCCGACCGCATGTGGGTGGCTGCATTGGGCGAACTGTACTCGACCAACCGGGGCGGGGCCGTGCACCGCTCCGAAGACGGAGGCCAAACGTGGAAGGTCGTCCTCACTGTCCCCCAAAGCGGAAGCAAGGACGAGTTCGTGGGGTTTGTGGACCTCGTGGCCGACGCAACTGACCCTGACCACCTCTTTGCCGCTTCGTGGGACCGGACTCGGCGGGCGCATGATTTCCAAGAGGCCGGGCCGGGAACGGCCATTTACGAGACCACCGACGGGGGAAATACGTGGCAACGCATTTCGCGCGGCAACGGGTTTCCGGAAGGCAAGCAAGCAGGACGGGTGGGGTTGGCCTACCACAGCACAAGTGGGACCCTGTTCGCGTTGATCGACAACCAAGGAGACCGGCCTGTGAGCGACGAAGAAGCCAAGGCCGACACGCTGTTGAAAGCCGTTGCGTTCGTGAACATGGATGCCGCCGCGTTTGACGCGTTGAGCAACGACGACCTTCAAGCGTTTCTCGATGCCGAGGGGTTTGACGAGGCTGACAGTGCCGCGGCCGTCAAGGCTCGCGTAGCGCGAGGGGACCTGAAACCACGAGCGTTGTACGACTACCTGACCGACGGCAACAGGGCGCTTTTCGACACGGAAATCGTGGGGGCCGAAGTGTACCGCTACCGCGTGCCTGGCCGAGGCGCGTCTGTGAGCGGCGATGGGGCGCGCACCACCTTGAGCCAGCTTGCCCAGGGAGAGAAGGCACCCGAACCGGCGACAGGGGTTTGGGAACGGACGCATGAGGATTACCTCGACGACGTGTGCTACACCTACGGGTACTACTTCGGCACCGTCTCCGTCGATCCGTCCGACGCAAACACGTTGTACATCGCCGGAGTCCCGCTGCTGAAGTCCACCGACGGCGGCGCCACGTTTGAATCCATCGGCGCACCCAACGTGCATGTGGACCACCACAAGGTTTGGGTGGACCCCACCAATGGAAATCACTTGATCAACGGCAACGACGGCGGCATCAACGTCTCGTGGGACGGCGGGCAGTCCTGGGTGAAATGCAACAGCCCCTCGGTGGGGCAGTTTTACGCCATCGAAGTGGACAACGCCGAGCCCTACCGCATCTACGGGGGGCTCCAAGACAACGGCACTTGGGTGGGGGACAACACCCACAGCGAATCCGTGGGATGGCACCAAAGCGGGCACCACGGCTTCGAATCCCTCGGCGGAGGAGACGGCATGCAAATTGAAGTCGACCTGCGTTCCAACGATGTCGTGTACACAGGCTACCAGTTTGGGTGGTACATGCGCACCGACCGAGCCACGGGAGAAAGCAGGAGCCTTCACCCTTCTCATGAGCTGGGAGAAACGCCCTTGCGCTGGAATTGGCAAACGCCCATCCTTCTGAGCAAACACCAGCAAGACCTGTTTTACATGGGCTCCAACCGCGTTCACCGCTCCTTGAACCGCGGGGATGACTTTGAAGTCCTCAGTGGCGACTTGACGCGCGGCGGCAAACCTGGCAACGTGCCCTTTGGGACTTTGACGACGATGGCCGAGCACCCCAAGCGGTTTGGGCAGCTCGCTGTAGGAAGCGACGACGGGCTCGTTCACGTGACGATGGACGGCGGCCACACGTGGGATGCGCTCAAACTGCCTGTGGCGACTCAAGTCGGAAAAGGCAACGACGCCAAGCACCTGTGGGTGAGCGAAGTGATGTGGTCTCACCACGACGACGACTTGCTCGTGGTCGCGCTCAACGGCTACCGGCACGACTGCCAGGATGCGTTTGTGTTTGCCACGCGCGACTTGGGGAAGACCTGGACGGCGTGGGGGCCAAACCTCCCGCACGAACCCGTCAACGCGCTGATCGAATGCCAAGACCGCGCGGGATGGTGGGTTGTTGGTACGGACGGCGGGGCCTACCTGACCACCGACGAAGGCACCACCTTCACCACCCTGCATCGCGACCTGCCGCGCGTGCCGGTGCACGACCTCGCCCTCCAAGAGCGCGAAAACGAACTGGTGATTGGCACCCACGGGCGCGGCATCTACGTGCTGGACCTCGACCCCCTGTTGTCCCGGTCTGGCGAGTCCAGCAGCTGGAACGAAGAAGCTCTGACCTTCGAGTCAAAGAACCTCGAAATCACCCACAGCGACCGTTGGGGACAGCGCGGCTGGGCGTGGTCTGAGCCTCGCGAACCTTCTGTGGATGCTTGGGTCTGGTCAGCGGCCGAAGGTCGTGCGCGGCTGGAACTTCGGTTCATCCCCACGGCGCCTGTCGCCCCGGACTCCACCGCGACCACCGGCGGCGGGGCCACGGCCATTCTCAACCAGCTTCAACAAGCCAGCGGATTCGTAGTGGACGCTGGGGAACTCGACCTCAAGAAGGGCCTTCAGCGCATTGAAATCCCGCTGAAACGAGACGAGGGATACGTCGAAGTTGGAACCTACACCGTGGTGCTCGTCACCCTGCCTGAAGCGGGCGAACCACGTCGCGAGGCAACCACCTCCCTCGAGGTGGTGTCAGGGGATTAACCCTTGGCGAATCGAACGGCGTCGGGCACGTCGCAGACCGGGATGGGGATCATTTTGTGCCGGTTGGCACGGTGGTGGCGACGGTAGGTGTCCAACACTTCCCGCTGTCGCCAAGGCAGGGTCTCCTCGGCCGCATCGCGGACATCTTGCGTGTCGCCTTCGTGTTCAGCTTCCCAAGACATGGCCCATTCCAACTCGGGGTACGTCGCGCCGAGCTGGTCTTCGTCGGTGCGGTCGTCCCCCCACAGGCCGTCGGTTGGCGCAGCCTGTTGAATGGCATCGATCACCCCGAGGTGAGCGGCCAGGGCGAAGACCTCCGTCTTGTTCAAGTCGGCAATGGGCGAAAGATCCACCCCGCCGTCACCGTATTTGGTGTAGAAACCCACCCCAAAATCCTCCACCTTGTTCCCCGTTCCTGCAACCAAGGCGCGCGAGCGCTGGGCCAGAGCGTACAACGTGGTCATGCGAAGGCGAGCACGCGAATTGGCCATGGCCAGCCCACCGCTGGCGTCAGGACCGTCGGGCAGCGCTTGGCTGAACACGTCGTACACCTCAGTGAGCGACACCGTCGAGCGTCGGACGCGAGAAAACCGTCCGCAGAGGACATCGATGTGCTCCGCCGCGCGGGAAACTTGATTGGGCGCCTGGTGTATGGGCATTTCAACGCATGTGGTCGGAGCGCCCGTCAAGGCGCATAGCGTCGACGTCACGGCGGAGTCGATTCCACCGGATACACCCACCACCCAACCGTCCATGCCCGAGGTCTTCAGGTAGTCTTGCAGCCAGGCAACAATGTGCTTGGCAACAGCGTCAGGTGCAAAGGTGGAGTGGGCCATGGATCGTTTCGTGGGTTGCAAGTTGCAACACCCCATTCAAACGAAGGTTCAACTCGGTCAGAAGACCACACCCAAAGTCAGGGCCATGAAACTGTCGTGCCCAATCATCTCCGTGGTCAACGGTCCGCCCTCCGCAAAACGCGGCACCCCCGAGGCGTCCACCTTGACGACGGTTTGGTCTTTGTGGGTGGAAAACAAACTGTTGTTGTACGTCAGGCCAACCATCAAGGCCGTGGTTCCTGCGATGCGACGCTCAAACCCGAGGCCCACAATCATGGAGGCGCGAAAGAGGCTGGCGTAGTCTCCGGAGATTTGGTCTTCTGCTGGAATGACGGGATTGTCGACAGGCACCCAATCGTCGTCGGCCCGCTCAAACCCCACGTAGCGAACCTCGTTCGCCTCACGGCGCGTGTTCAACCCGATGCCGCCCCCGAATTTGCCGTAGTACGTCGTATAGCCAATTTCCTTGGTCCGAAGCTTAAACGTCAAGGGCAATTCGACGTATTGGTTGTTGAAGTTTCGTGACACCCGGCTCATCGTTGAATCCGTCGTGGGCTCCCAATATTCCACGGTGCTTCCCGTTCGAAACACGTGCAAACCCGTCCCAAAAGCGTACGTCTCGGCAAACAAAATGTCCGCCATGAACTGGTAGCCAAAGTGGGCGCGCCCTCCGTCGGTGGTGTGCTCAAAATCACGGGAGTTCATCCACGCCACGTTGGGATCGAGCGCCAACCCCATGCGAAAGCCTTGCGTTTGGGCTTGGGAAGAAAAGGACAACCCCAAGGCGAGGCCAAGCAGGCACGCGAAGTGCATTCCACCGGCGAGAATCCCGCCGTCGTTGTTCATCTTTGTCATCGTCTGCAGCGATTTGTTCAAATCTAACGTTCGGTTCATGCGTCCTGCCCTCCCTGCCTGCAAGTTGTTCCACGGCCCAATGTGGGTTGCGGCCTTCGCGTGCTTGGCAGGATGTTCCGACGGTCGGCCGCCTGTGGACATCTCTGGACAAGCGTTGCCTGCCGACCACCGTGAGGTGAACTGGATGGAAGTGTTGGACAACCTGCCTCGTGACAAGAACCGGGCCAAACAACTCGAACATCTGCTTGAGGCGGATTCGGAGTTTTGGGCGGAATGGTGCGAAGTCATCCTTCAACTCGGTCCTGCGGGGGACACTGCCACCATCGACAACCTCCACCTTTTCTTGACGGAGATGGCGCCGATGCTCGCAGCAATCGACACCACATCAGGAAGCCCAGAAACGCTCCAACGCGAATCTCAACGGTTGCGCGACGGGCTCCGAAGGCTCATGATGATGGACGCGTCGGCCGACGTGCCCGATGTGGTTTGGATGCCCTCGGGATTCAATTTCGCAGTGTACCCCGGAGACGGATGGCTCGGGGTTGGGCTGGACTGGTTCATGGGAAGCAACCACCCCATGCATGCTGAATTGCCCCCGTCCCGTTTCCCGGCCTACCGCTTGGCCCGAATGCGCCCCGACTGGATGGCCACGGAAGCCCTGAAAGGCTGGCTGCTCGTCGCGCATCAGGACCGCATCCCGCCCTCACCCCGGACTGTCGACATGTGGTTGTACTGGGGGAAAATCATGCACCTGACGTCCCGCTGTTTTCCCGAGGCTTCGCCTGCGGAACTGATGAGCTGGACCGAAGAAGAATGGGCCTGGGCCGTGGCGCACGAACGGTCGGCATGGACTGAGATGCAACCCCAGGACCGGATGTTTGCGACGTCCCCGCGCGACGTGATGCGCTGGTTCCAAGAAGGACCGTTCACGCGCGTGGGACGGATCCCGCAGGACAGCCCGGACCGGCTCGGGGTGTTCTTGGGGTGGCGCGCCGTCGAGGCCGCGCTCGAAGCGCATCCGGAGTGGACGGACCTGGACGTCCTGGCGCTCGACGATCCGCAGACTGTGCTGCGTTCGTACCGGCCGTAGGGTCGTACTTTTGGCCCCATGTCCACCTCCCGCATCACCATCGACGTCACCACCGACGAAAACCACGTCCCCGTCGCCATGGAATGGACCGCTGAAGACGGCGGCATCCAAAACCAAAACGCCTCCGCCATGGCCCTGTCCATGTGGAACCCCAAGGAATTCGCGGCGATGCGCATGGACCTTTGGACCAAGGACATGAGCGTGGAGGAAATGCGGTCGTTCGTGGTGCAAACCATGATGACCCTGGCCGACACCTACGAACGCGCCACCTCCGACAAGGACCACGCGCAAGCCATCCGCGGCTTCACGGAAGAACTCGCCAAGCGCATTGGCGTCCTCGAAGGGTAAGCGACACGGGAGAAAACCGGGATTTCAGTCCTTGTACAAGCCGTTGGTCGACGCGATGAAGCGCAGGACCTCTTCGCGCCCCTCCGAGGTGTTTCCACTGGTCACAAACACCGGCGGCATCTTGTGCCATTGCTTGAGCATCACTTGCTCATAGGCCGGGAGAAACGCGGCGCGTTCAGACTTGTTGAGCTTGTCGACCTTGGTGAAGACGAGCACGAAGGGCAAGCCTGCTTCGCCCATCCACGCCATGAACTCGAGGTCGACTTTTTGGGCGGGGATGCGTGAATCGACCAGCATCATCACGCACATGAGGTTGGTCCGCGTGTTGAGGTAGTCCCTGGTCACCTTCATCCACTTTTCGCGGTCCCGCTTGCTCACTTTGGCGTACCCAAATCCCGGCAAATCCACCAAGTACCACGTGTCATCCACGTCAAAGTGGTTGATCAGTTGCGTCTTGCCCGGGGTGCTGGATGTCTTGGCCAAGCTGTTTCGACCTGCAAGCATGTTCAGCAGGGAACTCTTCCCCACGTTGGAGCGACCGATGAAGGCGTACTCCGGACGGTCCGGCTTGGGGCACTCCGAGGGTTGCGCGCTGCTCTTGACGAAGGACGCCTCCTTCAAGTCCCACGCGTCCGGCCCAGATGTCGCTTCGTCAACCATAAAGAGTCCGATCAGGCGATGCCTCGCGAGGCATACCAGTCCGTCAAGATTTGGTTGAACGTCTCGGGGTGCTCCATCATCGGGGCGTGCCCGCACTCTTCGATCCAAAACAAGTCCGCGTCAGGCAGTCCTGCTTTGAATTCTTCGGCGACTTCCGGCGGGGTGATGATGTCGTTTCGGCCCCAAATCAGGCACGCCGGCACGTTCATGCTCGACAAATCCTTCGCCATGTTGTGACGAATGGCCGACTTGGCGATGCTGAGAATGCGCAGGACTTTGTTCCGGTCGTTGACGGCTTCGAAGCACTCGTCCACCAGCTCAGGCGTGGCGTGCTTGGGGTCGTGGAAGGTCACGGCCACCTTCTCCTTGATGTAGTTCTTGTCCTCTCGGCGGGGGAAGCTGGACCCAAACGCATTCTCGTACAACCCGCTGCTCGCCGTCAAGGTCAACGAAGCCACCCGGTCGAGGTGGTCCCGGGTGTAGATCAACCCCACGTGGCCTCCCAGGCTGTTGCCGAGCAAGTGCACCTTTTCGAGGCCGAGCTCGTCGAGGAATCCCGCGATGTGCTTGGCCAGGTTTTTCGCGTTGGTCTCGAGCATGGGGAGCTCGTAAATCGGCAGCATCGGGGTGATCACTCGGAAGCTCTTGCTGAAGTGCGCACGCACCTCGGCGAAGTTGCTCAGCGCACCGAAAAGCCCGTGCAGCAACACGAGCGGCGTGCCCTGCCCCTCTTCCACGTAGCGGTAGGGGCCGCGTTCGAGAATGGTTGAATCCATGAGGTCAAAAATGCAGCCCCTGACGAGCCCTTTTCACCCCCTTGGGGTGTCGGCATCCACGTTCCGTTGTTCACATCCCCTGTGAATATCGTGTGGATAGCGAAATCGTCCCACTTTTCCCCACCCCTCGGCAAGCCCTGATTTTCCTAGGGATTTTCCAGATGAACCCTCAAACTTTATCCACAAAGTGGGAGAAAGTGTCAACGAGTGGGAGAAAGTGGGAAATCAATCGTACTTTTGATTTGGCGAAAACGCACCCATGCTCAACCTGCTCGGAGAACACCCCTGTCGCATCGACGCCAAAGGCCGTCTGATGTTCCCTGCCAAACTGCGGAAGCAGTTGGACGGGGTGATTCATCACGGCCTCGTGGTGAACCGCGACATCTTCGAGGGTTGCTTGGTGCTGTACCCCAAGCCCGAATGGGACAAGGTGAATGCTGAAATGGCACGCTTGAGCCGGTACAACCGGAAGCACCAGCTGTTTCAGCGGAAGTTCATGAAGGGCGCCACCCACGTTGACCTGGACGGATCGGGCCGCATCAACCTGCCCTCCGCCCTGCTCGCTTACGCCGGCATCGACCCCAAGGATGCCAAGGAAGTGATCGTCTCCGGACTGGGTGAGAAAGTGGAAATCTGGAACCAGGATGCGTACAACAAGCAAGTCATTCAAGACGAGGACAACCTCGACTTTGGCGACTTGGCGGAAGACGTGCGCAAGGACCTCGACGGCACCGACGTAGAATGACCGCATCCTACCACGTCCCCGTCATGCTGGATGCCTCCCTCGAGGCGCTCAACCTCGGCGGCGACGGTGGGGAACGGGATGGGAATTGGATGGACGCGACGTTTGGCGGGGGTGGGCACAGCCGGGCCATCTTGGCGAAGCTTGGGCCCGGCGGGAGGTTGTTTGGGTTTGATCAAGATCCGGATGCCGCCGCCAATGCCCTCGACGACGAGCGATTTACGCTGGTGGCGGCCAACTTCCGGTTTGCGCCGCAGTTTTTGCGGGCGCACCAGGGATTGCCCTTGGACGGGTTGCTCGCCGACCTCGGCGTGAGCTCCCATCAATTCGACACCGCCGAGCGCGGGTTTTCGCTGCGCCACGACGGCCCTCTTGACATGCGTATGAATCCGGCAACGGGTGAGCCCGCCAGCGCGTGGCTCGCTCGGGCGGAGGTCTCGGAAATGACCCAAGTCTTCCGCCGTTACGGAGAGCTCAACCGGCCTGACAAGCTGGCGCACCGCATTGCCGCGGCGCGGGAAGAAGCCCCACTGAACACCACCCACGACCTGATTCGCGTGCTGTCTCCGTCCGCGCCCCGCGGCAAGGAGAACAAGTTCTACGCGAAGATTTTTCAAGCCATTCGCATCCACATCAATGACGAGCTGGGCGCCCTGGAAGACCTGTTGACGCAGGCTGTGGGCATGTTGAAGCCGGGCGGACGTTTGGCCGTGATGAGCTACCACAGCCTCGAAGACCGACTGGTCAAGCACTTCATGCGCTCGGGCAATTTTGACGACGACGTCAAGCGCGACATGAAGGGCCAAATCCAAGCACCCTTCCACCCCCTCGTGCGCAAAGCCATCGTGGCGAGCGACGAGGAAATGAATGAAAACCCCCGCGCCCGAAGCGCCAGACTTCGCGTCGCGGAACGAACCGAGTGGACCTCATGAAGTGGCTCGGCTTCCTCAAACGCTCCAAAGGCCAGGCGGACGCGCCGGCTGGAAACCGCACCTTGTCGCCCGCCGAATTGGCGGCGCGAGAGGCGCAGTCCGAGGCGCAGGCTGCCAAGGAACAAGCCCAAGCCGCCAAGGAAGTTGCGGCGAGCAACCCCAACCGCTTGCGAACCTCCGAGGAGTTCCGAGCCGAGGCGCGCGACAAGAAAGAACGACGCGCCAAGTGGAGAGCCGACAATCAAATTGGCGGGTTGATCCGCGAAGTGATCAGCGGGGAGATTCTGGCGCGGGAAGCGTTGGTTCGACAAGTGCCGTTCCTGCTGTACGGAGCATTGTTGACCATCCTGTACCTCGCACTGGGGTATCAAACGGAACGCATCCTCCGCGAGAAACAGAAGACTCTTGAGAAGCTCGAAGAGGCCACCTCGGAAGAAAAAACGCTCCGTTCTGACTTCGAATCCCAGCTCCAACAAAGCCGACTTGCCCGATCCACGGCCGAGCTCGGCTTGGAGCAACCCACCGCACCCCCCATCCTGTTGCCCGCCGACGAATGAACGCCATGCCCAACACCGGACGCATTTGGCTCGTGTTTGTGGGCCTGACCCTGGTGGGGTTGGGCGTCTTTGGCCGCATCGTGTACATCCAAACCGTGGAGCACGACAAGTGGGCCAGCCGCGGAGAGGAATTTTCCACGAGCGTGCGCACCATCGAGCCTTCGCGGGGGCAGATTTTGGCCCGAGATGGAAGCTTGCTCGCCACGAGTGTCCCTGTCTACGACTTGCGCTGGGACGCCAAGTGCGAAGGCATGCGCTGGGACATGTACGAGGACCAAATTGACACCCTCTGCATCGCCCTCTCCTCGGCCATCGGCAAGTCCCCCGCCTACGTGCGCGGCAAATTTGACAACGCCAAACAGCGTGGGCATCGCGGCGCCCTCATCGGACGCAACATCCCCTTCACCGACTACCAAGAATTGCGCAACCTCCCGTTTGTCCAGCTGGGGAGGTACAAGAGCGGGCTTGTCTTCGAACGCCGAGAGAACAGGCGGCGGCCGTTTGGCAAGCTCGCTGCGCGAACGGTCGGGATTGACCGGGAACAGCAGCGCGTGGGGATCGAGCGCGCTTGGAACGACGAACTCGCAGGCGTCGAGGGGCAGCAACTTTCCCGTCGCGTGGCAGGAAACCAATGGATGCCCGTCACGGACGACTACCTCGTCGATCCCGTGGAAGGCATGGACGTGGTGACCACCCTCGACCTCCACCTGCAGGACGTCGCGACCAACGCCCTCGAACAGCAGCTCCGACGCCACGACGCAGCGTGGGGCACGGTCATCGTGTGCGAGGTGAGCACCGGAAACATTCGGGCGATCGCGAACCTCACACGGCACGAGGTCACCGAAGGCGTGGTTGAATATTGGGAAGATTTCAACCACGCCATTGGCACGGCCGTGGAACCCGGCTCCACCTTCAAACTTGCGTCCCTCATGGCGTGCATGGAAGCCGGCATGCTGCCCACCGACTCCGTCGACACCGGCAACGGCGAAATCTTCTTCTACCAGAAGCGGATGCGCGACAGCAACTACAAAGACGGCGGCCACGGCGAAATCTCACTGAGCAAGGTCTTCGAGGTGAGTTCCAACGTGGGGTCGGCGTTGGCTGTGAAGGAAACGTTTGGCGAGAAGCCGCAGGCGTTCTTGGACGGCTTGAAGGCGATTGGCGTGGCGGAAAAAACAGGCATTCGCTACGTGGGCGAGGCGGACCCCAAGGTCAAAACCTCCGTGGACGATGCCGGATGGACCGGCCTGAGCCTGACCCAAATGGCCATTGGGTACGAAGTCACCCAAACCCCACTGCAAACGCTCGCACTCTACAACGCCATCGCCAACAACGGCCGCATGATGCGCCCTCAACTTGTCAGCGAGGTGACGTCCGGCGGTGAAAACGTACGCACCTACAAGCCCTTTGTCCTCAACCCGCGCATCTGTTCCCAGACCACGTTGGTCGCATGCAAGAACATGATGGAGGCGGTGTGCGACCCGGAAGGCCAAGGCACAGCCCAGCGCTTGTTCGCCGGCAAGCCGTACACCGTGGCGGGCAAAACCGGCACGGCACGCATAGCCACTGGTCGCGGGTACGAGGAAGGCCGTTACCGCGCCTCGTTTGCGGGCTATTTCCCTGCCAACAACCCCCAATACTCGTGCGTTGTGGTGATCGCCGACACCAAGAGCGGCAGCTACTACGGCAGCACGATTGCGGCCCCGGTCTTCCGCGAAGTGGCCGACCTGATTTACGCCACGGACCCCGCGTTCCACACATTGAGCAAGGGGCCGCTCGCGGAAGCTCCGTCCGTCCCGGCCTCCAACGACGGCGCGCGCGATGCGCTTGAAACCTTGTACGATGCGCTTGGCATGCAGCACACCCAAGGGCTTGGCACCGACTGGGTGAAGGTGACGACGGGCGAAGACGCGGCTGAATTGACCCCACTCGACATCCCTGAATCAGGGGTGCCCGACGTCCGAGGCATGGGCCTGCGAGACGCCTTGTACCTCCTTGAAAACGCCGGACTCCGCGTCAACTACGACGGCATCGGAACCGTGAAATCCCAATCCATCGCTCCGGGTACGCCCCTGCGCACCGAGCTGACCACCATTCAACTCCGACTCTCGTGAAACTGCTCTCAGATTTGCTGTACGACGCACGCATCCTCGAGGTGCGAGGCACCACCCACGTGGCGGTGGAGCACGTGGCCGTCGACTCGCGCAAGGTCCAACCGCTCGGCTTGTTCGTGGCGGTTCCAGGAACGATTGTGGACGGGCACGACTACATCGGCAAGGCCATCGAATCGGGGGCAGCCTGTGTGATTTGCGAGAGGATGCCGGAAGAAGTGCCGGAACATGTCACGGTGGTTCAGGTGAAGTCGAGTGCCGCCGCACTCGGTCACGTGGCTGCCGCGTTCCACAATCACCCCTCGCGCGAGATGAAGGTGGTGGCGGTCACAGGAACCAACGGCAAGACCACCACCGTGTCCCTGCTTCACCAGCTGTACCGCCTGCTCGACCGCAAAGTCGGCATGCTCGGCACGGTCGAGAACCGCATCGTGGACCACGTCCTTCCCGCCACGCACACCACCCCCGACGCCTTGAGTTTGCAAGCGCTGTTGCGCGAAATGGCCGACGCCGGGTGCACGCACGTGTTCATGGAGGCGAGTTCGCATGCAATCGTTCAAGAGCGCACTGCAGGAACCCTATTCGCCGGAGCGGTCTTCACCAACATCACCCACGACCACCTGGATTACCACGGCGACTTCAACGGCTACATCAAGGCCAAAAAGCAGCTGTTTGACCGCTTGCCTGCCTCGGCCTTCGCCGCAGTCAACGCCGACGACCCGCACGCCGAGGACATGGTGGCGGACACCAAAGCGAAGGTGGTGACGATGGCCGTGCAAGGGGTGGCGGACGAGCGCGCGCGCATGGTCGAAAACCAAATCACCGGCCTTGTCCTTCACCTCGACGGCCAAGAGCTGTATTCCCAGCTCGTGGGCGGCTTCAACGCCAGCAACCTCCTGGCGGTGTACGTGGTGAGCAAGATGCTTGGTGCCGACAAAATGAATGCCCTGACGCAAATGTCGTTGTTGAAGCCGCCCGCCGGGCGCTTCGAGCGCGTGCCCGCGAGGGACGGCATCACCGCCATTGTGGACTACGCCCACACCCCCGACGCGCTGGACAACGTGCTCAAGACAGTCGCGCATGTGCGGACAGGAGGTGAGAACGTCATCACGGTGGTGGGGTGTGGGGGCGACCGTGACGTCGCGAAGCGCCCGGTGATGGCGCGCAGCGCCGCGAGCGGCTCCGACCGCGTCATCCTGACCAGCGACAACCCGCGGAGCGAAGATCCCGCCGCGATTTTGAGGGACATGGAGCAGGGGCTGGATCCCATCGACAAGCGCAAATGCCTCAGCATCGTGGACCGCCGGGAGGCCATCCGGACAGCCGCGGCGCTGGCCGAACCAGGAGACATCGTGCTTGTGGCCGGCAAAGGACACGAGACCTACCAAGAGATCCGCGGCGAACGCATCCCGTTCGACGACCGACTTGAATTGAAAGAAGCCTTCGCACCCACCACCTGAACCTGACGAACCGAGACCATGCTCTACCACCTCTTCACTACCCTCCGCGAGATGTACGACCTGCCAGGCGCCGGCCTGTTCAGCTTCGTCTCGTTCCGCGCGGGCATGAGTCTCATGACGTCGTTGTTGGTGGGGATTTTGTTTGGGAAGCGCATCATCGAACGCCTGCAACTGAAGCAGGTGGGGGAGATTGTACGGGACCTCGGACTCGAAGGCCAAATGAACAAGCAAGGCACCCCCACCATGGGCGGCCTCATCATTCTCGGCGCCATCCTCCTCCCGACCCTTCTCTTCGCGGACCTCACCAACGTCTACACCCAACTCATGATCCTCAGCACGGTGTGGCTCGGGACCATCGGGTTCATCGACGACTACATCAAGGTCTTCAAGAAGAACAAAGAAGGCCTCGCGGGGCGGTTCAAGGTCATTGGTCAGGTCGGGATGGGTGTGATTTTAGGCGCGGCCATGGTGTGGCACCCGGACATCGCCATCAAAGAATTGGCGGCCGACGGCACCTGGACCACGGTTCGGTCCACGGCCACGACCATTCCGTTCATCAAAGACAACCACTTCGACTACGCGTGGCTGTTGTCGTGGCTGGTGGACGACGCCGCACAGTACGTGTGGGTCGTGTTCATCCCGCTCGTCATCCTCATCGTCACCGCCGTCAGCAACGGCGCCAACCTCACGGACGGAATTGACGGCCTGGCCACAGGCACCAGCGCCATCATCGGCATGGCGCTCGCCGTCTTGGCGTACGTCAGCTCCAATACCGTCATTGCGGATTACCTCAGCATCATGTACATCCCCGGCTCCGAGGAGCTCGTGGTGTTCATCGCGGCGTTTGTGGGAGCGTGCATCGCGTTCCTGTGGTACAACGCTTTCCCTGCCCAGGTCTTCATGGGCGACACGGGGTCGCTCGCGCTCGGCGGCATCATCGCCACGTTCGCGATTGCCATCCGCAAGGAACTCTTGATCCCCGTGTTGTGCGGGATTTTCCTCATCGAGAACCTCAGCGTGGTGATTCAAGTGGGGTGGTTCCGCTACACCAAAAAGCAATACGGCGAAGGCCGTCGCGTGTTCCTCATGGCGCCCCTTCACCACCACTACCAGAAACAAAACATGCCGGAATCCAAGATCACTGCACGGTTTTGGATTGTCGGCATCCTCCTCGCCGTGGTCACCATCGTCACCCTCAAAGTCCGCTAACCCCGACGTCCTGCTCCTCCTGAACCCATGAACCTCTCTGACCCCATTCTTGCACTCGGCGCCGGCGAAAGCGGCGTAGGCTCCGCCTTGCTGGCGAAGTCCCTGGGGGCGCGCGCGTTTGTCAGCGACGCGGGCGAAGGAAAGGGACCGGGCGTGGCTGAGTTGCAGGCGGCGGGCATCGATTACGAGGTCGGCGGGCATCGGTTCGACGAATGGCCGGAAGTATCGACCGTGGTGAAAAGCCCTGGGATTCCAGAAAGCGCTGCGGTCATCAAGGAATGCCGGGAACGTGGTTGGGAGGTCATCAGCGACATCGAATACGCCGCGCGCGCGCACCGGGCGCTCGGTCACGCCAACCCGGTGGTGGCTGTGACCGGGGCGAACGGCAAAACAACGACCACGTCCATGATCGACCACATGCTTCGCCACGAAGGGTGGGACGTGGACTGCGTCGGCAACATCGGCACGAGCTGGTCCCGCCGACTGGCCGAGCGTGTCTCCCGCAACGAAGGAGAGGCGCAGGCCACCGTCATCGAAGTGAGCAGCTTCCAGCTCGACGGAACAAACACCTTTCGCCCGGACGTGGCGGTGCTGCTCAACATCACGCCTGACCACCTGGACCGCTACGGGTACGAGATGGCGAATTACGCTGCGTCGAAGTGGCGCATCACCGCCTTCCAGACCCCAGCGGACCACCTGATTTACAACGCGGACTGCGAATGGACCCAGCGCATGCTGGACCAGCACGGCACGTCCGCCCAACTGCTGCCCCTCAGCGCCGAACGCAACCTCGACGAGGTGATGCGGGATGGACGCGGCGGCGGTTTGGACTCCAACGACAATTCACAATTCATCCTCCAACATTTCAATTCTTTTTCCATGACCATCCAGAAACTGGCCATGCAGGGAAAACACAACCTGTTCAATTCGATGGCAGCCGGGATGACCGGCCGCATTTTGGACCTCCGCAAAGAAGGCATTCGCGAAAGTCTGCAAAGCTTTGAAGGCGTCGAGCACCGCCTGGAATTCGTGCAAGAGGTGAACGGCATCACGTTCATCAACGACTCTAAAGCCACCAACGTCAACAGCGTGTGGTACGCCTTGGAGTGCGCCACCACGCCTGTGATTTGGATTGCCGGCGGCATCGACAAAGGGAACGACTACAGCACCCTCGTGCCCCTCGTCCGCGACAAAGTCAAGCACATGATTTGCTTGGGCAAGAACAACGCCCCCTTGCACGCCGCCTTCGACGAGCTCGTCGAAAGCAGCTGGGACGTCGGCTCGGCCGAAGAAGCCGTGGCCAAGGCCTACGAGTTGGGCCAACCCGGCGAAACTGCCTTGTTGTCGCCCGCGTGCGCGAGCTTTGATTTGTTTGGCAGCTACGAGCAGCGCGGACGCGCGTTCAAGGCCGCTGTTCGTCGCCTCTGACTTCGCGAAAGACTGAGATGAACGAACTCCTCGCAGGCATCCGCCAGCGGTTGGAAGGCGACCGCGTGCTTTGGGGCATCGCCCTGGTGCTCACCCTGGCCAGTTTGGTCACGGTGTACAGTGCCATCAGCACGCTGGCCTACAAAGCCGACGGCAACAGCGCCAAATTCCTGTTCAAACAGGCCGGCCTTTTGGCGGCCGGTTGGGGCGTCATGTTTGGGGTTCACCGAATTCATTTCAAGTACTTTGGAAAGCTTGCGAACGTCCTGTTCGCGCTGGCCATCGCAGCGCTGATTTTCACGTTCTTGTTTGGGACGGACATCAATGACGCGCGTCGATGGATGAAGATCCCCTTCCTCGGAATCACGTTCCAAACCTCGGACTTCGCCAAGCTCGCTTTGGTGCTTTGGGTGGCCCGGCAATTGCAAGTCAGGGGACCGGTGCTCGAAGATTTTTGGAAGGGACTGATGCCCATTCTCGGGGGCATCGGCTTGGTCTGCGCGCTGATTCTGCCGTCCGATTTCTCCACCGCCGCCATGCTCGCGGCCATCTGTGTGACCATGCTATTCGTTGGAGGATTGCCATGGAAACACATGTTTCGGATCGCTGGGATGGGCGGTGTGCTCATCCTGAGCCTGTACGGAATCGGGAAGGCGGCGCCGGAGGCGTTGCCGCGCTTCGGCACGTGGGCCAGCCGGATGGAGAGCTTTGTGGGGTTTGCCACCGGCCAGGATGGCGGAGCCCAAAGCGCCGAGGACTACCAGATTGAACTGGCCCAAATTGCGATCCATCGCGGCGGGCTGTTCCCGTCCGGTCCTGCGTCCGGCACGTCCCGAAACTTCCTGCCCCACCCCTATTCCGACATGATCTTTGCCTTCATTGTGGAGGAATGGGGTGCGATTTTAGGCGGGCTCGGCCTTGTGCTCCTGTACCTTGCGCTCCTGTTTCGAGCGTCGCGCACGGCCATCAAGTGCGAGTCGGTGTTTGGGCGAAACCTCGTGCTGGGCCTGGGGCTCATGATCGCCGTGCAAGCTCTGGTCAACATGGGCGTGTCCGTCCGCCTGTTCCCCACCACGGGTCAGCCGCTTCCGCTTGTCAGTTACGGCGGCACGTCGCTGCTGTTCACCTGTTTGTCCATCGGCATGATGCTCGCGGTGTCGCGCATTGTCCAAAACGGCGACTCCGGCACGCCCCACGCTGCCGGCGCCAACACCCTGGCCTGATGGGTGCCCTTCACAACGTCATCGTTTCAGGAGGCGGCACGGGCGGTCACATCCATCCTGCGTTGGCCATCGCCGACGAAATCAAACGACGCAACCCCGGCGCCCAAGTCCGGTTTGTGGGCGCCCTCGGCCGGATGGAAATGGACAAGGTCCCGGCCGCGGGCTACGACATCGACGGGCTTTGGATCAGCGGCATCGACCGATCTCTCACCAGCACCCGAAACCTCAGCTTCCCCTTCAAGCTCCTCAGCAGCTTGTGGAAAGCCCGGCGCCTGCTTCGCAAACACCAGCCCCAAGCCGTGGTCGGCGTGGGTGGCTTCGCGAGTGGCCCCTTGCTCGACCAAGCCGCACGCAAGGGAATCCCCACGCTCATTCAGGAACAGAACAGCTTTCCCGGCATCACCAACCGCCTCCTCGCCAAGCGCGTGGATCGGATTTGCGCGGGCCTTCCCGGTCTGGAGAGGTGGTTCCCCGCGGAGCGCATCGTCCAAACCGGCAACCCCTTGCGCGCCCATGTGTGTGAATTGGCCTCCGCCCCTGCGGGGAGCCGCGAACTGGCTCTGGCCCATTGGGGACTTGCCTCCGACCGTCCCGTCGTGTTTGTCATGGGAGGGAGCCTTGGCGCCCAATCCATGAACGAAGCCGTCCAGACCATCCTGAGCAAGCAGCCCCGACTTTCCGAGCGTGGGTACCAAATCCTGTGGCAGTGTGGCGCTCGGTACGAATCCGCATGCCAAGCCTGGCTCAACGCACATCCCTGCGACGGCGTCGTCTGCTCGGGGTTCATTGACCGGATGGATTTGGCCTACCAAGCCGCCACCGTCATCGCGTCACGCGCTGGTGCGATGTCCATTGCCGAACTCGCGCTGGTCGGCAAGGCTTCCATCCTGGTCCCCTCGCCCCACGTTGCCGAGGACCATCAAACCCACAACGCGCGTAGCCTCACGGAACTCGGCGGAGCAGAGCTTTTGCCCGACGCTGAAGTGCGCGAGAAACTCGGCACTCACCTCGCGCGACTTCTCGCCAACCCCAAGGCCTGCGAATCGATGGCCGAAGCCATGAAGGCTGCGGCTCGGCCACATGCCGCTGCCGCTGTCGTGGACGAACTGGAAAAGCTCGTTGCCTGAACCATGGCCGTCGTCTCCACGAAACACGTCTTCTTCTTGGGCCTCGGCGGCATCGGCATGAGTGCGTTGGCGCGTCACCTTCACGCGGCAGGCCACATTGTAGGAGGCTACGACCTCACCCCGTCGCCCTTGCTCGAGGCTCTTCAACAGGAAGGCATGACCGTGACCTTTTCCCCTGAATCCAGCGACCTTCCTGAGTGGGCTCGAAATTCTGGCCCCGAGGAGATGACGGTGATTTGGACCCCAGCCGTTCCGAGGGACTTTCCCCTCTTCACACACTTTGCCAAAAAGGGAATCACGCCCATCAAACGGGCCGCGCTCCTTGGCGCCATCACGGCCAACCAACCCACCCTTGCGGTGGCGGGCACCCACGGGAAAACGACCACGTCCAGCTGGCTCGCCGCGATGCTTGCCGCCACGCCCGAGGGATGTCACGGCTTTCTCGGTGGCGTGGACAGCACCACTGGAACCAATTACATCACCCGGCCCAACGCCACGTGGCACGTTGTGGAAGCGGATGAATACGACCGAAGTTTTCACCACCTCCATCCCACCCACGCCGCCATCACCAACCTCGAACCGGACCACCTCGACGTGTACGGGACTGCCGAGGCGTTCCGAGAAGCTTTTGAGGTCTTTGGCAGCCAGGTCCAACAATCCTTGATCTTGCCCGCGAACCTCACGTGGCCCGAACCCCATGAAGGCGGGCCGGCGTTGGAACGGTTTGCGGTGTGCGACGAAGGCGATTCTGCGCCGGAAGGCGTGAATCACCTCGCCGTGGTTTCACCACGCAACGGCGAGGTCCGATTCACGCTCAACGCCCACCTCCCCCCTGGCACAAACCCCGCACAACACGTTGAATTTGCGGCCGTTCCAGCCTTGCCCGGACGTCACAACACCGCCAACGCGTTGGTCGCAGCGGCGCTCGCCCACAGGGCAGGTGTCACGGCGGACACGTTGGGGCAGGTGGTGTCCAATTTTGGAGGGGTGCGCCGTCGAATGGACGTGCATTTGGACACGCCACAGGGCGTGTACGTAGACGACTACGCACACCACCCAACCGAACTTGACGCCCTCATCAATGCGGTACGAGAGCGTTGGCCAGGTCGAGAGCTGACCCTGGTTTTTCAGCCCCATTTGTTCTCCAGAACGCGGGATTTTGGGGAGGAATTTGCGCGTGTTTTGGGCCGCGCGGACCGCGTGTTTGTGCTTCCGATTTACCCCGCCCGGGAGGACCCCATCCCGGGGGTTGATGCACAATGGCTGTTTGATAACATCTCGGGGACCTACAAGCATCTTTCGACTTCAGATTCCATCTTCGGAGACTTGAAGGCGTGTTCTGTCGACGTGTTGGTTACGGCGGGTGCAGGCGACATCGATCGCCTTGTCCCACAAGCCCTCCAGCACATGCAGAACCGCCGGATTTGAAGTCATGATTGCACGCATTTTCAGCACCACACTCCTCCTCGCCGCCCTCGGAGCGGTCTTGGGTTTCGCCTCACTTGAGGCGCAGGGTCGTCGTGTTTCAAGCGTGGACATCCAAGTCAAAGACGCCTCGACGGCGAGTTTCCTTCACCCTGACCGCATCCAATCCCAGCTCGGCACCACGCGACTCGAGGGGGAGCTGATGGCCGACGTCGATTTGCAGTCCGTGGTGAACCACCTGCAAGCCATGGATCCTTGCGAGCGCGCCGAGGTCTTTCCCACCATGGACGGTGTACTCCACATCAACGTGTGGCAGCGTCAGCCGGTCATGCGCGTTCATGTCCGGGGCGGATCCGATTACTACCTCGACGAGAACGGTCGCCGCATGAACCTCGACCCTCATTACACCCCTCACATTCCGGTCATGCACGTCTCTCGTGAGACCCAGGCCACCATGGGGTACCGGTTTGTGAAAGCCACGATGGGGGATCCGTTTTGGGATGCGCTGACCGACCAACTGTCCATGAACGACAACGGGGAATTGGTCCTGCACCCGAGATTGGCCGGACACGAAATCGTCCTCGGCGACGCCGAAGACAGCGACCACAAAAAGCGCAACCTTCTTTCATTCTACCGGGCCCACGTCAAGCGCGGCAACCTCCGGAATTTCAAACGCATTGACCTCACCTACCGCGATCAAGTGATCGCACAACGCTACCCATGATGGACAACCCTACTCCACAACACGCCGAAGAAATCGTTGTCGGACTCGACATCGGAACCACGAAGATTGCCTGCTTCATCGGGCAGAAAAACGAGTTTGGCAAAATCGAATTGCTCGGGTATGGCCGGAGCGAGTCGGTGGGTGTGTCGCGCGGCGTCGTGGCGAACATCGACCGCACGGTGGCGTCCATCAAGCAGGCTGTGCAAGAAGCCGAGCAGAAGGTCGGAGCCCAAATCCGCCTCGTCAACGTCGGCATCGCCGGCCAGCACATCAAGAGCTTGCAGCATCGCGGACTCATCACCCGGGAAAACCTTGAGGCCGAAATCAGCCAGCGCGACATCGAAGCCTTGATCGAGGACATGCACAAGCTCGTCATGCAACCGGGCGAGGAAATCCTCCACGTCATTCCCCAGGAATTCACGGTCGACAACGAGCAAGGCATCAAGGATCCCATCGGCATGTCAGGCGTTCGATTGGAAGCGAACTTCCACATCATCACAGGCCAGATGGCCGCCGCCCAAAACATCTACAAGTGCATCCGCAAGGCCGGCCTTGAAGTCGACCAGCTCATCCTCGAACCCCTGGCCTCTGCCGCTTCCGTCCTCTCCGAGGAAGAAAAGGAAGCGGGCGTCGCCCTCGTCGACATCGGCGGCGGCACCACGGACATCGCCATTTTCCAAGACGGCATCATCCGCCACACCGCGGTCATCCCCTTCGGCGGCAACGTCATCAGCGACGACATCCGCCAAGGGTGCCAAATCATGAAGCGCCAGGCGGAGCAACTGAAGAAAAAGTTTGGCTCCGCCCTCGCGCAGGAGACCAAGTCGAACGAAATCGTGTGCATCCCCGGACTGACAGGACGCAAGCCCAAGGAAATCGCCCTGAAAACCCTCTCCCAAATCATCGAAGCGCGCATGACCGAGATCATCGAGCACGTGCACTACGAAATCCGGAGCTCCGGGTACGGCGACCAGCTCATCGGAGGCATCGTGCTCACGGGTGGTGGTTCTCAACTCAAGCACGTCACGCAACTGTTCCAGTTCGTAACCGGCCTCGATTGTCGCCTCGGCTTCCCTGGCGAGCACATCGCGAAGGCGCCTGAAGACACGTCCATCCCATCGTACTCCACAGGCGTCGGTTTGGTCATCAAAGGGTACGACCGCCTGCGCGCCAAGACCCAAGTAGAAACGGCAAGCAACGACCGCATCGCACTCCCCAACATCGGCATCCAAAAGTTCATGCAAAGCGTCAAGAACTGGTTTGAAACCGAAGACGTGTAACCGACACCAAGCCCTTCCCTCCTCCTCAACCTGCAAACACACATCCCATGCATTTCAATCTTCCCCAATCCTCCAATTCGCCCATCAAGGTCATCGGTGTCGGCGGTGGCGGCTCCAACGCGGTCAACACCATGTTTGAGCAAGGCATCACCGGCGTCGACTTCATCGTATGCAACACCGATGCTCAAGCTTTGGACATCAGTCCGGTGCCACGGAAAGTCCAACTGGGAGCAACCCTGACAGGAGGACAAGGGGCAGGATCGCTGCCTGAAGTGGGGAAGAATGCTGCCATCGAGAGCTTGGATGAATTGACCTCCCTGTTGGGCAGCGACACCAGCATGGTCTTTGTGACCGCCGGCATGGGAGGCGGCACAGGAACTGGCGCAGCACCCGTCATCGCCCAAGCGTGTAAGGAACGAGGCATCTTGACGGTGGGCATTGTGACGGTGCCATTCCAATTCGAAGGACGTCGACGCAACCAACAAGCCTCGGAAGGGCTTGAAGCCATGCGCGAGGCTGTGGACACGCTCTTGATCATCCGAAACGACAAGTTGCGCGAGCTGTTTGGCAACCAAACCATCCGCAGCGCCTTCGCCAACGCAGACCAAATCCTCTGCACCGCCGCCAAAGGCATCGCGGAAGTCATCACGTTGACCGGGGAAATCAACGTGGACATGAACGACGTCAACACGGTGATGCGCGACAGCGGACGCGCGATCATGGGATCGGGCAGTGCTTCAGGGCAAGGTCGCGCGCAGAAAGCCGTCAGCGACGCGCTGGAGAGCCCGCTCTTGAACGACAGCGACATCACGGGGGCCAACTTCGTGTTGCTCAACATCACGTTTGGCACGGAGGAAATCCTCATGGATGAAATCATGGAGATCACGGATCACATCCAGGAGGCTGCAGGCCAAACCGCCGAGGTCATCTGGGGCTACGGCACGGACCCCAACTTGGGCGAGGACCTCTGCGTTACCGTCATCGCAACCGGATTCGACGCCGCGAGCATCGACCGACCCGCTGCAGCAGCAGGCCCTAAAAAAGTGTGGCTGGACGACCAAACCACGGAAACGGCCGAGGCCAACGTTCCTCCTGCCATTCCCGTACCCGATGCAGAGCCCTTCCTGAAGCCTGAAAAGGCTCCCGAAGCCGACCTACCAATGGATCGCAACAAGTGGGATTTGGCTGCTCCACAGAAAGAGCTCTTCCCAGAGCCTGCTGAAACTCCCTCGGCGGAGGTCCCTGCGCCTGAAGTGCAGGCCGAGTTGCCGCAAGACACGTTAACCCACGCCGAGACCCCCGAAGCGGCAGAGGAGCCCACTCCTCAAGTCAAAGACGACGAAGCTGAAGTCAACACCAACGAGGAATTCATCATCTACAACCTCGACGACGTTCCTGAACCCGCCGACCTCCAACCCGAGGGCAACGATACTCCGGTGGAACCCGCTCCCCCCTCCTTCCACGTGACCGAGGAACCCACTGCGGCAGCGGAACCTACGCCACAGCCCTCGGTTCAGCCCTCGCGCGAAGCCTTTGCCGAACGTCAGCGCCAAATCACGCGTAGCCTCGCCGAGTTCAAGAGCAAGCTCAACTTGCCCGGTCGGATCGCAGATTTGGAGAATGAACCCGCGTACAAGCGCCGCAACGTCTCCATCGACGACACGCCCATGTCTGGCGAGTCCCAAGTGAGCCGCATGCGCTTGAACGAAGAGGTGGACGAAGAAGGCAACCGCCGTTTTGAGCTTCGAAACGACAACCCCTTCTTGCACG
This sequence comes from Bacteroidota bacterium, assembly GCA_027621555.1. Lineage (GTDB taxonomy): Bacteria > Bacteroidota > Bacteroidia > Flavobacteriales_D > Sanyastnellaceae > UBA11663. Next base: position 50,329 of record JAQCBJ010000008.1, read on the forward strand.
ACAACGTCGACTGATGAGCAACCTCGCAGATTCCATCTCCGCTGGCATCAAGGATGCCATGCGCGCCAAAGACCGCGACCGCCTTGCCGCGCTGCGTGACATCAAGAGCAAGATCATGCTCGAGGCCACCAAAGACGGAGCAGGCGAAACGGTCGACGACGGCACCACGTTGGCCATCCTGAGCAAACTCTTGAAACAACGCAACGAGACCGCCGCGTTGTACCGTGACCAAGGACGCCCAGATCTGGCCGCCGAAGAAGAAGCCCAGGCCGCGGTCATCCAAGAATTCCTTCCAGCCGCGCTGTCTGAAACCGAAATCGCCGCGAAAGTGGCGGAGATTGTCGCGACGACAGGGGCTACCTCCATGGCCGATATGGGAAAGGTGATGGGCCTCGCCACAGCGGCGATGGCCGGCCAGGCCGACGGGAAAGTCATTTCCACGTTTGTCCGAAAGGCCCTCTCCTCCTGAGAAGCACCAACTGTGAAAATGCACCTCTGCAACGGGGTGCATTTTTCATTTGGCGTTCATATTGTTGTATATACAAATTTTGTATCTACATTTGTGTCATGAAGACCTCGGAAGCCTTGCACATGTCGCAGTTCGCATCGCCTCAGCAACAACTGATGTTGACCGTGCTTCACACCGCGAGTGCACTGCAACACCGCCACCGCTCCTTGTTGAAACCGTTTGACGTGACCCCTGAGCAATTCAACATCCTTCGAATTCTCCGAGGCCAAAAAGGAAAGCCACTCCCCCTCCGAGCGATCAGCATCCGCATGATCGACCGCAGCAGCAACACGTCTCGCCTCATTGACAAGTTGGTGGACAAAGGGCACGTTGTTCGCGATTCCTGCCCGCGTGACCGCCGAAAAGTGGACATCGCCTTGACCTCACAAGGCATGGCCTTTACGCAAGAGCTTTCGAACATCTTGGATGCAGAATTGTCTCGGCTAGAAGCTGTTTGGACTTCGGCCGATGCCCTTCGTGCAGCCAACCTGCTCGACGCCTGGAACGAAACGCAACCTTAAACCGACTCAAAACCTCAATTTTTAATTCTCATGAAAAACATCATGACTTTTGGCGCCTGCTTGGTGCTGACCCTCGCAGCCTTTGCCTCCAACAACGAAGGCACCACCCGTTACAAAGTGGACACCAACGCCTCCTCCATCACCTGGCACGCCACCAAAGTGACGGGCGAGCACATGGGTACCGTAAACGTGGCCAATGGCTACATTTCCGTTACCGACGGTGCCCTGGTCGCGGCCAACATCATTGCAGACATGGGAAGCATTGCATGCACCGACCTCGAAGGCGAATGGGCTGACAAGCTTGTGGGCCATTTGAACAGCGACGACTTCTTCAACGTTTCTGAGCACAAAACCAGTTCCTTCACCTTGCGCAACATCGAAGCTCTGAACGAAACCAAAGGAGACGCCACCCATACAGTAACAGGCGATTTCACCATTCGGGGCATCACCAAAAGCGTGACATTCGAAGCTGAAATCACGGAAGAGGGTGACAACATCTCGATCACCGGTTCTGCCGTGCTCAACCGCGCCGAGTTTGACGTGAAATACGGCTCAGGTTCCTTTTTCGACAACCTCGGAGACAACCTCATCCACGACAACTTCACGGTCGGATTCAACCTCGTCGCGGCATCGATCTAAGCCACCTCAACATCAAGACCCTGAGAAAAGCCCGTGCCTGCGGGCTTTTTTCATGCCCTCACTCAGGCAGCACCAAACGCACATCGAGTCCAGTTACCACGAGGTTCAACCAATTCCTGGCCAGCCCTGATGTCGACCCTGACGTCCACGTGTTTTCCGCCCACGCATCTCGTCCCAGTGGGCTCGACCAATACCACCCGACGTACCAACCGGGACGGTCCCCGCTCGCCCGACGCTGCAGCCCTACTTCAGCGAGGATGGGTACCGTGACGTAGCTGGTTCTCCCTTGATACGCCTGAACGATGTGATCTGCACCTGCCGTTTGCACCAACTGACTCACCACCGTTTCGCTCGTCTTCCACTCCAACCCAAGGCCACCGCTCGCCTGAATTTCCAGGTCGTTGAACCCGATGGGGACCCTGATGCCTCCAAGCACAGGAATGCGGTAGGCCAGACTTCGCATTTGGGGCAACGTATCCGAGGTCGCCACACCAATGGTGTCGTTGACGTACCCCACCACGAGGGCGTGCTCTCGCCGCACCCATTCCACACCTCCGCCGAGCGTCCAACCCTCCTTCAAACGGCGGTGAATCCGAAGTCCAAACTCCGTCCCAACCTTGGGGATCCACGTCGCGCTCACGCCCTGACCGATCACGACTGTCGGCTCCATGCCCAAAGCATCTGACGGGACATGAATCCGGCTGACCACATCAAGCTCCCACGGCAAACCGGACTCCACTTGCCCGAGAGCCGTCGTGGACGTCAACCACCCGAGCAAGGCCAAGGCCACCACAGCTCCCGTAAACATCAACAAGCCCCAACGCCATCCCCGATCGGGAATGAAAGGACTCCGAAATTCCGCGTGCACCATGTGGTTCGCGTGGAGCGCCGTCTTGAAATGGTTTTTGGCGATGCCGAACATCACCTCTCCACCTTCTTCATGCCGTTCAAACGGAATGCCCGCAGCGTTGCAGCGCTCCTCAAATCGCTCCGCGTGATGCAGCTCGCGAAACACAAACACGTGGTAGCGCGTGTCCCCGGGGTGAGTATGGTGGTTGACCCAACGCATGAAACGATTAAACCGTCGGGCGAAGCTCGTGAGGTTGGGTTTCTGAGTTGCTGTCCTTCCAACGCGTGACAAACTCCAGCGGCCAACGGTGCGATTGCGGCCACGACACATCGGGGTAGCCCACGTAGAAAAGCCCCATCACCTTGCCTTCTTCAGGCAAAGCCAGCGCTTCTTTGACAGCAGGCAAGGCCATGAACCCCGGTGTGGTCCACTTCGCACCCAACCCAAAGGCCGTGCACATGAGGTGCATGTTTTGGACCGCGGAAGCCACGGCCCATTCTTCGTCCTCCGCAGAGATGCGTTGATTCACGTCCGGAACCATCCCAATTCCAACCACGCAGTTGCATGTGTCCAAGCGCGAGCGCAATTTGTCCAACTTCACCTCGTTGACATGACCCTCGCCCATGGCCTCCTGGTACCACTTTGGCAACCCGTCACGCAACACGTCCAATCCATCCCCCTGAAACACCGTGAACCTCCAGGGCTGGGTCATGCCATGCGTCGGCGCCCACGTACCCGCTCGTAGGATTTCTTCCACCACATCCCGATGCACCTTCCGCGAGGAAAACGACTCGGGAGCAAACGACCGGCGGTCTTTGATCAGCGCACCTACGTCACTTAGATTGTGTCTCATGCCTCAAAGGTAGAGCTGGCCGACGCCTTCTCACCCCATCCAAGAACCGCTGTTGACATCCAACGCTTGGCCCGTAAACGTTTCTACCCTTTCCTCCTCTTCTCCTTCCCCCAACCCCGAGAACAAAAAATCGACCCACTGGGCCATTTCCTCAGGTGAACTCACTCGTCCCGCGGGCAGGATGGCCTCTTGTTGGGCCTTGGACTCCATGTACGTGATGCCTTGGGCATCCGCAATCGCTTGAATGCTGTTGCGCGCCATTTCTGTCTCGACCCAACCTGGGCACAAAGCATTCACCATCACTCCCTCTGGGGACCACTCCACGGCCAACGACCGGACCAAGCCCAACAATCCTGTCTTGCTTGCCACATATGCGGTTTGTCCAGGAACCCCAAACCGAGCGAGCACACTGCTCGTCACCAAGGCATGGGTGACGCCCGGAGACGCTTTCAAATGAGGATGGCATGCCATCAGGGTGTTATAAGTGCCCGTCAAATTGATGCGAATGATTTCCTCCCAACGGTCGTCGGGACCAAAGGAATTGGGACCACCGACTCCTGCGTTGGCAAACACCCCAACGAGCGGATGACGCCTCAAATTCGCCTCTTCGCTCGCCATCCACTCCACCAAAGCCTCCGCATCGGACACATCAAGCGAAACCACCACGTGATTGCCACTGTCCCTCAACGACTCCTTGACGGCCAGAAGTGGCTCTGACCTTCTCCCCATGAGCAAGAGCCGAACTCCCACACGTTGGGACAACCTCCTCGCCGTTGCCGCGCCTATGCCGGAGCCCGCTCCTGTAATCAAAATCGAATTCATGAATTCAAAGAAACAAAAAGGCCCGGCTTGCGCCGGGCCTTTCTTCAATTCAAGACGTTCAGATTAGCAAATCTGTCCGAATGCCGTCAAGAATTCGAGCAAGTCAGCCGTAGAAACGGAGCCGTCGCCGTTCAAATCAGCAGGACATGGGTTTGCCAACGAGAACGTGCAAGAACCGTCGTCGGAGGTTGCCGTTTCATCGTAGTTGTCAGCACCCTCGTAGGTGCAGCCAGAACAGCCGTCGAACACACATGACGCAACGTCAGAGATGTTCGTAGCAGGGTTGTAGTTGCAAGCGCAAGCGATGTCGCAGCCCACTACACACTGGTCACCAGAACCAACGTTGAAGGTCGCCACTTCACCAGCTCCACCATTCACGATGCCTGCGAAGGCACCCACAATCGTCCAGCTGATTTCTGAAGGCCAAGAGCCTTCAGTCACAGCGACGCTGTAGCAACCGTCTGCCAAGCAGTACGTGTCAGACGCGGATGAACCCGTAACAATGGTACCAGAACCGATAAGGGTACCGTCCACAGAAGTCAACGTGTACTCCGCACCGTTCCAGCCGTCACCGAAGCTATCGTTCATGTTGATCGTCACGCAGTTGTCGAAGCAGCAAGACCCGTCTTCGATCGTTGCCGTGGCGTCGTAGTTGCAAGCAGTAGCATCCGTGCAACCTGCGCACGTCACGTATTCACAAGAACCGTCTTCGTCCGTCGCAGTTGGGTCGTAGTTGCAAGCACCTGCGTCCGTGCAACCGCAAACCGCACCACCAACAGAAATCGTGATGCCGGCGGTAGGTCCACCAGAGGTCAGCACAGAGCCGTCCTCAGTCAACACCTCCCAAGAAACTTCGGATGGCCAGTCACCGTCCGTCACTTCCACGCTGTAGCAGCCAGGAGCGAGACAGAACAAGTCGTAACCGTATTCTGGGCCGGTGTAGTTGTCCGCGTCCACGAAGAATCCAGCTTCGTCGAGCGTTCCAGTCGCCACCGTGTCTCCAGCGAGTGAAGTCACCGTGTACACAGCACCGTTCCATCCGTCACCGAATGCGTCGTTCATGTAGAACTGAACTGGCGTTCCTGTAGTGTCTGGGCAAACACAGCTCCAGATGTCGCAAGAACCGTCGTCGACGTTCGCGTCAGGGTTGTAGTTGCATGCAATGGCATCCAAACACCCTTCCACGACAGGCGCGCAAGTAAACTCAATGTCGAATGCACCGTTGTCGTCCGTAGCAGGGTTGCCGTCGGTGTCTTGAGCACCCACGTAGACGTAGTACAACAAGCCTGGCGTAGAGACAAACTCGAAGTTCACATCATCTGAATCGAACAACGTGCAAGCGCCCGTACCGTCAGAGGTCAACGCACTCTCGAAGCACGTGAAGTCGCCTGCGATGTAAATTGGATCTGTGCTGTAAGGAGCAACAGACAAGGTCGCAGTAGAGTCCGCACCGTTGTCGTTCAATCCGTCCAAACCAGCGAGCAAGATGACGTCACCGAGGCCGTTGGTGAACGTGGCGCCGCCACCGTTCCAACCGTCGCCGTAGGCATCGAACATGTTGAAGTTGTAGTCGCCTTCAGCCAAGCACAAGCTTCCTGATTCAGGAGCCAAGCCTGCAACAAGCGTGTCACCTGCAGCATTTGAGATGGACCAAGAGATTTCAGAATCCCAAGAACCGCCTCCGATGCTGTAGTTCACGGTCACCAAGGTGTCGCAAGGATCCGCTGGAGGCGTATCGATGCCACCGCCACCGCACGTTTCCGTAGCCGTGTAGATGTTCACCTTAGAATCAATCGCAGAACCGCACGTGCTCAACGTGTGCAACGAGCTGTCACCCACGAAGGTGTACCACACACCAGCACCTGGGGCAGCGTCGCAACCGGCTACGTTCAATGGAGCACCAAAGTTGGTTGAACCACCGGTAGAACCAGAAGTCACCGCGTTGCACTCAAGCGTGATTGCGTTGTCGCAAGCGTCGTTTGGCTGCGTCACGCCCAAGAAGTCACAAGAACCGTCGTCTTGGTTGGCTTCTGCGTTGTAGTTGTTGGCAGAGGCATCCGTGCAACCGAGGATGATGCCCGTCGTGGTGAACTCGAAGTCACCGCACGTGCTCTGGTCGTCCGTCCACACCACGAAGTAGTAGTCCGTGTTGGGGGCGAGGTTGGGCAAGAAGCCTTCGACCGAACCAGCACACGTGCCCGTCACAACACAACCCACGAATGGAGCGAGGTCGCCACAAGCGTTGCCGTCCAACATGGCGAAACCGACAGCTTCGTTGGAGATGTTGGTTGTGTTGAAGTAGAACGTGTTGTAGTTCGCGCTGTTGAACGTGAAGTACACAGCGTAAGCTGTTCCGGTACCTTCCCATGGGAGGTAGATTTCTTCAGCGTTTGCACCACAGAGGTTGCCCGTGAACGTTTCGCCTGTCACCTGAGCGATGGCTCCGTCACAGTTGTCGTTGGATGGAGAAGTGGTCTGAGCCGTGTTGCAAGAAGCTGCAATCACGAAGTTGTTTCCACCTGAACCTTCCACGCGAACGTAGTAGTCCACAGCCGTCATGGCTGACCAAGTGATGGTCGAGTGGAAGCCCGTTGCGCAGCCGTCTTCGTTTTGTGCGAAGATGCTCAAGTTGCCGTCCACATCCATTGTGAAGACTGCCAAATCCGTGTTTGTCGCGTAATCCGTGTCCACGTCGTTGGCTGGCGTGTCGCACGTGCTCATGGTGATTTGCTGGTCAGCGTCAGAGTTGATCACGTACCACACACCTGCAGCATCCAAACCAGTGTTTTCGTTGCCGAAGATGGTACCGCCCACCATTTCGTTGTCGTTGGCATTTTCCAACGTACCCGCTGCGCTCGCTCCGCAGAACAACGCTTCAGCATTGGCCACGTCGTCGTTTGCAGGTGGCAACAAGCAAGAACCATCATCTGTAGAGGCAGAAGGGTTAAAGTTGTTTGCAGCAGGATCCGTGCAACCAGAGAAGCCACACTGGCCAGTCAACGTGAAGTCCACGCCGTAGTTGGCGTCCGTACCCACCGTGCCGTAGTTCGTGCCGAACTGGTCGCTCAAATCGATGCTCACTTCACCTGGGTAGGTGTCCGTCGTCGTTTGGAATGAGTAGCAGCCTGGAGCCAAGCAAATCAAGTCCGTACCGAAGGTGAGGCCGTCTCCTGAGAATGCTGTGCCCAAAGAACCGCTGTCCACGAGGGCGCCTGAGGTGTTGTCAAACAGGAAGTACTGAGCGCCAGACCAACCGTCACCGAAGCTGTCAAACATGTCAACAGACAAGATGAACGTTCCTGGGTCGCAGTACACGCAGATGCCGCTGTCGATGGTGGCGTTGGGGTCGTAGTTGGCAGCAGCGCTGTCCAAACAACCCACGCAGCTGTAGTCGCACATGCCGTCGTCGAACGAAGCCGTTGCGTCGTAGTTGCAAGCGCCGGCGTCCGTACAACCGTAGGTGCATGCACCTCCATTGAAGTCGAGGTTCGCCGTGCCGGCATCTCCACCTGGATCCACGTCGCTGATGTCACCGCCGTACACTTCGACACCGTCGTAGCCAGTGAAGGAGTACACTGCACCGTTCCATCCGTCGCCAAAGCTGTCGAACATGTCGAACGTGTAGCATCCTGCTTCCAAGCAGAGGTTTGCAGATTCAGGTGCGCCACCAGAAACGACCACGCTGTCGCCGAGGTTCAAGCTCCAAGAAATTTCAGAATCATAAGTACCGCCGCCCACAGACAACGTACCTGCGAAGGCACCCGTGCAGTATTCACATGCACCGGCCACCGTGCAGTCTGCACAGTAGTTCACAGCCGTCTCGTCCAAACAACCGATGCAGCTGTAATCGCAAGAACCGTTGTCGAGCGTGGCCGTGTCGTCGTAGTTGCAAGCCGTAGGATCGGTGCATCCCGCGCAAGACAAGTACTCGCAAGAACCATCGTTCAAGTTCGCGCCAGCGTCGTAGTTGCATGCGCTTGGATCTGCACAACCAGCTACAACACATGCTCCAGAGCCAGCCCAGAAGAAGAAGTCAGCGTCAAACGTTGTTCCGGATCCACCAGAACCTGAACCAGAGTTCAAGACAATGCCGTTTTGGACAGCTTCCCAAGAAGCTTCCTGACCCCAAGCACCCATGCTGATTTGAGCTGTGTAACAACCCTCAGCCAAACACAAGTCGAAAGACAAAGAGGCACCACTCGCGAATTCCACAGAGTCCGTGCCGTTGAAGATGATACCACCCCATGCACCACCGCTGCCGAATGACCAACCATCGCCGAAGGCATCAGACAAGTTGATCGTCACGATGTTGTCGAGGCAGCAAGTGCCATCGTCCACCGTTGCGGCTGGGTTGTAGTTGGCAGCTGCAGGATCGGTGCAACCAGGAACGTCGCTGCTCACCGTGAGAGCGAGCGCCCCAGAGCAGCTCGAGCCAACCGAGCAAGTCGAACCGTCGAGTTCGAAAACTCCGATGACAGCACCGCTGTTGGAGAACGTCGCCGTAGCTCCGTTCCATCCGTCACCGAACGAATCCGTGCCGATGAACGTGTAATCACCTGGCGTCAAGCACCAAGTTCCAGAAACACCGGCACCACCAGAAAAGACGCTGGTACCAGCTGCGTCGTTGAGCGTCCAGGTAATCTCAGAGGGATACGAACCGTTGCTGATCGAGTAATCGATCGCAATCTCGCCCGCAGCACACTGACCCCAAGCTCCAGTTGA